>CAILLK010000121.1 GCA_903835005.1 uncultured Bacteroidota bacterium
CAGACTACAGCGTAGTAAGCGGGAATATATATACCTGTGTACTTACCGTAACTCCCGATTGCAGCACAGGCTATTCGGCTACCAGCAACAGTATTACCATTACTACTTTTGGTCCGCCAGCTTTCCCCACAGAAGTTACTCCATCTGCAATTGCAAACGGACTTAGGTATTATCCAAATCCGGTACACAACAGCCTGACAATAACAGGTGAGGGTTTTGCAGATGGGCCTGCAACTATCAGTGTTTTCGATCAGCTTTCCCGGGTGGTGATTACCAGATCAGTTATAATCACAGATGGGTTACTCAATGAACAGATAGATATGCAGTCTTTTCCTTCAGGTTTGTACATCGTTAATGTTACAGATGCTGCATCCAAAACCGGCATACTGAAATGCGTTAAAAATTAAAAGCCTTTTCCCAAAATAAAAAGAAAACGCTCCGGCTAGCACCAGAGCGTTTTCTTTTTTCTTATAGTCTACCACAAATGAACCCGTAAACTGTCTGGCATAAACATCTTGTCGCCCGGCTTAATTCCGAATGCTTCATAGAACTCCGGAACGTTAGGAAACGGCCCGTTTACCCTGTATTTAGCTGGCGAATGTACATCTGTAAGCAGTTGCCTGGCTATGCGTTCCTGGCGTTCTTCCAGAAGCCACCCAAGCGAATAACCCAGAAAGAAACGTTGCAATGGCGTCAGCCCATTTATCTTTTCTCCTTTTTTATACGATTCAGTTTGTTTGAATGCATCCAGCCCGATAAGTATACCTCCCAGATCGGCCAGGTTTTCACCCAGTGTAGCTCTGCCATTGATATGCAAAGTATCAATAGGGTTCATTTTATTGAACTGCTGAACCAGTACATCAGCACGTTTCATAAATTGAACAGTATCCATCCACCCCCACCAGCTGCTCAGGTTGCCTTTCTCATCCGACTTGCGGCCCTGATCATCAAAACCATGCGTTATCTCATGTCCTACGGTTGAGGCTGCTGTATAGCCATACACAAGTGCATCATCCAGCTCAGCATCCCTGAAACCCGGCACCGACATCATTGCAGCCGGCAGCACGATCTCATTATTCGATTGATTGTAATAGGCATTATAAGTTTGAGGTGTCATATCCCATTCTTCCCGGTCAACTGGTTTACCCAGCTTATTCATTCCATACATATTCCACCATTGATTGGCACGAAGTATGTTCAATACATAAGGCCCCCGGTCTATTTTCAATGCCGAAAAATCCTTCCACCTATCCGGATATCCTACTTTCTTTTTTATCGACATCAGTTTGTGGATGGCTTTTTTCCTTGTACTGTCTGTCATCCAGTCCAGCTTTTCCATCCTGGCTTTGTAGGCGTTCCGCACATTTTCCACCATCTGCTCATAACGGGCTTTTGCAGTTGCATCAAAATATTCTTTTACAAATAACCTGCCCAATTCTTCACCTATAGCGCCTTGTTCGGCATCCAGCGCCCGGCGCCACCTCGGATGCTGCTCCTGTGCACCACCTATTGTTTTAGAGTAGAAATCAAAATTGGCCCTGCTGTAGGGCTTGCTCAGATATTCTGCGAATGTTGCTATAAGGTGAAATGACATATAGTCCTTAAGCGTCTGCATATCTGCAGACGCAATTACGTTACTTAGCGCTTTATAGAATTCTGGTTGACCAACAATTACACTGTCAATATGCTGAACACCCATTTTGCTCAATGTCCCAGCCCAGTCTATACCCGGCGAGAGGCTGCCAAGGCTGGTTATTGCATATTTGTTATAGTTGGCATAAGGATCGCGGAGGTCTTCCAGTTTGCGGCTGGCAGCGGCAAGTTTGGTTTCCAGGGCCACAACCGCAGAAGCCTTGCTGCTTGCTGAAACAGAATCTACGCCCATCAGCATGAATAGCCCTGCTATATAACCCGGATAGAGATCCCGGATATGTGCAGTGCGGGCATCTGTATTGAAATAGTAATCCCTGTCAGGCAGCCCCAGCCCGCCCTGGTTCATCCCATAAGCCATAACATCGCTGTTCTTTGCGTCCTGGCTTACACCCTCGCTGAAGAACACATTGGCACCATAAGTATGCATCCGTGCCGTTATGGCCATTATATCAGCTTTGGTTGCCGCCTTATCTATCATTCCCAGTTCCTCCTTCAGAGGCTCAATTCCGTTTTTCTCAATAGATACCGTATCCATGGCGCTATGCCAGAAATCACCTATCTGCTGGCCGGGTCCGGTTGTTTCGCCTTTTTTTTCTGCATCCTCGTTTATTTTTTGCAGTTTCACATAGAGTTCCTTCTGCACCAGTTCACCTATACCCCAGGCAGTTTCATCGCCGGGTATCGGGTTCTTTTTCATCCAGCCGCCATTGGCATAAGCAAAGAAATCATCTCCTGGTTTTACTGTACTGTCCATATCGCTGATAAGGATATCGTGTACAGCCGGTTTGGGATTGCTGCAGGCCATAATACAACAGCCTGCTACCAAAATAATTACGGGCCTTCTGATCATAAACAATAAAATTTGAACAAAAGTAATCAGTTTAGGGCTATGTTTTTTGAAGTTGACGCTACAGGGCTAAACTGGTATCATTCCACATCTCCGGGCGATAGCCTGATGATACCCAAAGCACCATAAATATTCAAAATAAAATAAATACGCTTAAAGTAAACGATATTCATACAATTATTTGCACCTGCAGGATCATTTTAATTCGCACAAATAATTTGCAGTTCATCCGCTTTTTCTTATTTTTCTACTGTGAATCGATTCCTGGTTTTTCTGTCCTTTGTCATTTTGATTAGCTCCGGGTTGTTTTCTACAGCAAAGGGGCAAACAGGCTATAGCTATAATTTCAATATAAATAATGGCCTCCCTTCAAATCTTATTTATGAAGTTATTACCGACAGGCATGGATATTTATGGATAGCTACTTCTAAAGGTGTGGTCAGGTATAATGGATATGACTTTAAAGTATTTACAACGGCAGACGGCTTACCCAC
Source organism: uncultured Bacteroidota bacterium (assembly GCA_903835005.1). Lineage (GTDB taxonomy): Bacteria > Bacteroidota > Bacteroidia > Chitinophagales > Chitinophagaceae > Nemorincola. The sequence continues at coordinate 2,995 of CAILLK010000121.1, forward strand.
CAATGATATCTGGCAATTACTCGAAGATAATAAAGGGCGGATATGGCTGGGAAATATTTCAGATGAATTCGGTTATTTATTTGATGGCAAATATCATAAAACCTATTTAAAGGGAGAAGACAGAACAGTTTACCCAAAGGATATAAGAACTGATAGAGATGGCCTTATATTTTATAGTACCATTGTTAACGGTAGTAAATTACCATCTATTTGTGTAGAACATAATGATACGATATATATTGACACATTTGACAGTCATACATTTGACAAACTAATTGAATCAAACAAATCAACAAACGGCGATAATAATTTCAACAACAATATAAAATATATTTATATAAATTCATTAGGTAAAGTTTATCTAGCCTATAAATCGGTGTTTTTTAGTGTCATCCCTTTAAAAAACGCCAATAAAATTTCAAAAATGTTCGAAATAGACCCTGCTTTTTTCGAAAGTCATATAGTCAATGGCATTGTACTGATTCTGGGAAATTATCTGGTTTCATATTCAGGTAGAAAAAATGATCCTTTATTATACATTCTCAACATGTCAAATGGGCATACCAGCCAGATACAACTAAATAAATATTGCGACCTTAATAATATTGAATACATCGCCAATTGCCAGGACAATTTGCAATTCTACATTGTATCTAAAAAGAATATTTTACTTTTTGATTATAATGATAGTATAAAATTCAATCGATCTATTGACCTCAATTCACTCGAGAAAGATTATGGAATAGAGGGAACAAAAATCAAGGCATTCGGTAATTTTGATTTTTGGGGAAACATATTAGGCACCACAACAACTGGTTTTTTTATTTTATATGGAGACAATAACCATTTTAAAAAATGGGATATAGCTAATTTAAAAAATTACTCTTTACTGGGCGCTATTAGAGATTCTCTTTCTTTTTGGTGGGATGGAACTTCCCGAAAAATTAAAGCTATCTCAAAATATGGCATAGTAACGGACTACAGCTACAAATATGCCTATGCGCTAAGAAGCATTACGTACATATCGGAAGACAGTATTTTAATTAATGGCAGCCCTTCCCTTTTGCTGAATTTGCATAATAAAAAAATTACATCACTGTCTGATACCATAACTGGCCATAGTATATTTTCGTCAATAAGAATAGAAAAATATAAAAATGCTGTTATTGCATCTTCTGGTTTTTTTATTCAAGGCAGAGAAAAGAATAAATATTTCAGCAATCCAATTGACCGTGATAAATATTCAGGGTTGCAATATGACTCATTGAGAAAATTGTTCATAGCTTATGATCCTGACAAAATATTCATTCATGGTCAATTAAAGGATACTTCACTCTATAAAAAGACTTTTTCATTTTTTGGTGTAAAAAAGGTGCAGCAATTATTGGTTGATAATACGTTTGGTAATTATATACTGAAAGGAACTGATAACCTCTCCATATATGATCCAGACAAGCAGGAATTTATCACTAAATTCAAAAATATAAATTTAACCGGCTCATCAATACTTATATCAAATAATATAATAATTGTTTTTGGTAAATTTGGTGTCGGATTTTGTAAAATAACAGGAAGGAAAAAAGCATCTGCCGAGATTATTTATAAAAATATAAACAATATAAATTACAGGTCCATTAATAGTTGTACCGCATTCGCTGATAAGTTACTGCTTGCTACAGAAAATGGAAATTATTCAGTACCCATACCTGCTGATAATGAATTTTTATCTGCAAGAAATGAAGATTATACAAAATCGGTAATATATTTATACAAGTATCAGGACTCAACTAAACAATTAAAGTCGTTGGATACAATTAAATTAGTTCAAAATGACCGAAAGCTTCAGTTCGATATTATAAATCCATACGGAACTGGACGGCTTCACTATCGATATAAACTGGATATAGACACAAATTGGCAGGAATTAAATTCCAACGAATTAAGTCTGCAATCGCACCTTATTCCAGGCACGTATTATTCCTTACTGTTGAAAGTTAATGATGATGTCTGGAAAAGCGATCCATTAATAGTAACCCTCTACTTTAATCCTTTTTGGTACCAGACACAGACCGGGAAAAGGGTATTATGGCTGTTAATATTTCTCACTACTCTTATCATATTGGCCACTGCTATACTTGTAACCCGGAAACTTGTACTTGAAGCAGCTAAAAAGAGAACTATGAGGCTCGAACTTGAGCTCAAAGCTATCTATGCCCAGATCAACCCCCACTTTATTTTCAATACCCTGAACAGCGCCATGATGATGGCAAAAAAAAGCAAGGCAGATGATATTTATGAGCATATTTCTAAGTTCTCCAGTTTGCTGAGAGCCTACATAAAATCATCGCGCAATAAACTTATTACAATAGATGAGGAGACAGAAAACATAAAAGATTATATAGAATTGCAACAGGCCCGGTTCAAAAATAAATTTGAATATTCTATCACCATTGACGACAAAATAAAGCCCGATCAGGTAAGCATTCCTTCACTGCTGATACAGCCTTTTGTTGAAAATGCCATAAATCACGGACTATTACCATTAGAGGAAAATGGTTTCCTGAAAATTGAATTCTATTATGAAAAAGCTGATAACCAGATAATTTGTATAATTGATGATAATGGCATAGGAAGAAAAAATTCTAAATTATTCAATGAGAACAATAATAGAAAAGGCGAATCCTACGGAGATTTGCTTATTAAAGATCTAGTGGCTATTTTTAACAGGTACGAAACCATGAATATTGAAATAGCCTATTTGGATAAAAATAAACCGGATAGTGGAACTATAGTGTCTATAATAATAAAAAATCCGCAACATGCCGAATAATTATTCCTGTATTATCATTGATGACGAACAAGATGCCTGCGACTTGCTCAAAAACAGGATTGGTGACCTCTTTAAGCACATTACGATATCTGCTACTTATCTGGGCTGGACAGAGGCGCTGCAGGGCCTGCGTGAAAATAAAGCCGATTTACTTTTTCTTGATATTTCAATGCCTGGCAAAACAGGCATTGAAATACTCCAACTGTTGCCACAGCTGGAATGTGAGATCATATTTGTAACCGCCCATGAGGAATACGCCCTCGATGCATTTGCATTTTCTACTTCGGGTTATATTCTTAAACCAATCAAAGACCACTTACTGGTTAAAGCTACCGATAAAGCTATTGAAAGGATAGAACATAAAAGGCTGGCACGGCAATCGAAGGAGACTAAAGAACCACGTGCGTTGCTCAATGATAAAATAGGCGTTCCCGGCAGCACCGGCATTGATTATGTAACCGTAAGTGAAATAATGTATCTCGAAAGTGTCAATAAATGTACCCGGATAGTTACTACAAAAGCTGAATATTTAAGCTCCTTTCAGATAGGCAAGTTTAAAGACCATGTAAGTGGTTTACCCTTTTTCCAGGTTCATCGCTCCTATATCATCAATCTCAATTTTATTCAAAGTTATAAAAGCGCAGGCATTGTCATCATGACTAATAAGATGGAGATCCCGGTATCCAGGGCTGAACGCACTGAATTCCTCAAGATATTCAACAGCGAATTCTGATAGCCACATTCCAACTAACTGACCCGGTAAAGATCCACTCTTTACCGGGTTTCTTTTTTATTCTCATTTCCATACGGCAGATAAAACCTACCATACAGCAGACGAAACTCCCTTTTTGGCAGATGACAGAACTGTTCGTTAATACACAACCGTAGATTGCACCTGAATCAATTATTCAAAACTAATTTTCTAATTATATTAATATAGCTATTTTGAACAAATTTATTAATCTATATGATTTATTTATTCCCCTTAAAAACCAAATAAATATGGAATAACAAAAAGAGTACGTAAAAATTAAAAAAAATCGTAACTAAATATTAAAAAACTAAAACAAAATTTATTATGAAAATTAATAATTATTTCTTTCTAATTATAATAGCTTTAACGGCTTTTAATCTGAATGCCAAAGCTCAATGTACCCAACCACTCGATGATTGCAGTTTAGGTGTTACAATTCCACCTCTTGCTCAGTGCCCTGGGTCAACCTATCTCTTTAACCCTATTCTGGAACCAGGATTTTCTTTCACCGGTGAAGTCTGGACACCTGGTTCAGGGCCATCATGGATAACAGGCTGGTCGCCGGCTTCTTTAGTTATTCCACCCGGTACTGCTCCTGGAGTTTACAGCTATTCATTAAATGTTACTGGCCTTGGTCCGGAGCAGGTAATTGATGGTGATTTTAGCAGCACGGTTACTCCTTGTGGTTACACTACTGATTATACGTATTCAACAGGAGCCGGGACAATAAGCGAACCATATATAGATCCTTATGGCGGATATTACTCAATTACTGACAATATTACTTCAGTCACAACTCCCGGGGCACCTTTTGCTTTATTAGGTGAGCCTCACATGTTGGCTATTAATGGATTTGCAACGGGGCCATCGAATGTTTGGGCAGAAAAGTTAACGGTTTGTCCAGGTGCTACCTACCAGTTTTCATTTGATTATGCCGCATGGACAACAGGTGGTGGACTTGCACAACCAAATATTCAGGTTAATATTGGTTCTAGTTACTTTACGTCTTACTTTGTAACCTCAGGTACCTGGACAACACAAACTTATACCTGGACAGCACCGGCAGCGCCTGGCCCATATACAATCCAAATTACAGATTTGACAGGGGCTCTTCCATATAATGATTTAACAATTACTAATATTTCATTTAGAAGGATTATTAACGGTTCAATACCTTTTACTGTAACTGTTAATCCTGTTCCTGCATTTACCCCAATAGTTTCTCCAACTCCAATTTGTTCTGGCATAGACTATATATTAGATGCAACTCTGGGTTCCGGATGTACTATGCCCTGTACTTATTTATGGTCTGGTCCTTTCCTTCCTACCCCTCCAACTACTATACCTAGTACCGTTATAGGTGGTTCACCATCAGGTATTTATACTGAGATGCTCACTGTTACTAACAGTTTTGGGTGTTCTACAACTAATTCAGTTATTGTAGATGTTATGGCTCAGCCAAATGGTGGAAATATTACTGGTCCAAAGCAAGTTTGCTCCGGGCAAACTTATACTTATTTTGACGTTGGCGGAGATCCTTATGGTACTTGGGTATGCACTTATCCAGGTGCTATAATTGTACCTTCTCCACCTCTTGATTTTTCTGCTGATATAATTTTTCCAATTGTCTCTGTGCCAACTCCGGCATTTATTACATATACTGTGATTAATTCATGTGGCACTTCCGTTGCTTCTTATCCGATAATTATTCAACCAATACCAGTAGTTAGTCCGATTTCAGGGCCTACTACAATTTGTGCAGGTCAAACAATTACCTTGTCTGATGCTACACCGGGAGGCACGTGGGGATTTGACCTGGGGAGTTTGCCAGCTTTGATTGACCCGACTGGAGATCTCACTGCACTTGCTGGCACCCCGGGAGGCTTAATACTTGTTACCTATACAGTCACGCTTGGAAGTTGCTCAACTTCCCAATATTATGATGTTAATGCTATTCCAGAACCCAATGTATGTGTAACAGAGGAATTCATCGATGAAGATTATTATTATAATTTTTCCACTTCATTTGGAAGCGGAGTAACCGCTGATTATATAGGATTTGATCCCTTTCCTACCTTTACAATTTTAGGTTGTACAATGTCGACTGCAGTGCCAGCAATACCAGTATTGAATTGGTATACTGATGTTTATGCATTGTGCCCGGGAGCCTTTGGAGTATGTATTAAAACTGTACATTATGAAGGGTGCAGCTGGTCCATTCCCCATAGTGAAAGTTGTTGTGCAGAAATGAGGCATGGTAGTTTTGTCGGATATCGTCACATTGATACCTCGGGGTCGGTGATAGCTCAACATCCAGAGCAATATTTAAATATCACTCCCAACCCCAACAGAGGCACCTTTACCATTCAAGGAACAATAGCTGATGTTGCCCCAACAGCGGAAGTAAATTTTGAAGTCTTGGATATACTTGGTAAAACTATAATCACAGATGTTGCCACAATCGAAAACGGCTCCATAAACAAAACCATAACCCTGGCCGATAATATCGCCAACGGTATGTACATGTTAAGAATTAAAGCCGATGGCACAAACAAAGTAATCAAATTCACTTTAGACCGGTAATCCGGAATCGTTATGAAAACTACAAAACTAAGGCGTCCTTTCGGGGCGCCTTAGTTTTGTGTATATCAAACGGTAAACTGCCAAACACCTGCCTGGCAGCACTACGAACCCATTTTGTGTACCATGTAAAACGATAAAGCAATTATTGCAGCTATTGCCACTGCAAGAAAAATAACTACTTTTTTATACCCGTTGTTCGATTCTTTAAGGCCCTGCAGTTCTTCAAGGTTGTTGAAAATATTCTGCATACGCGAGAAGGCAGTTTCGCCCTTTATCACATAGTCGTAAGCTCCGTGCTTCATGCTGTCTACTGCCACTTCCAGCTTATCCTGGCCACTTAGCATAATAACCCGGGTAGATGGGCTGGCAGCCCTCACCAGCTTCAGCACATCAATACCGTTTTTAGCATCAGGCAGATGAGAGTTGAGGTGAAAATCTAGTACCATTATTGCAGGGTTGAGGCCAATATCTTTCAGCGCATCCTCGCCGTTTTCATAAGTTTTTAATTTATACTGAAAACGCTCTGAAAGGTAATCTTTCAGCATTTCGTTCTGTATCGGTTCATCATCAACCAGGAATACGTATTGTGTGCTTTGATCTGCTGCCATAAAATAGTATCAATAATCGGGAAAAGTAGTGAAAATATCCGGCAATAAAAAACCTTTAATGAAAAAACAACTTTGAGAAGGCGCTTTGAAATATACTCAACAAGGTATAAATAAGTGATTTTATCAGGAATAACCCTGGTGCACTTTCATTAATATCTTATTGATTTTATGTACTTTATGGAAACTTTCGGGAGCGATGCGGTGAAATCTCATTGTAACCGTCTTTACCCTGTGAAACCCGGAAACTGATTCACATTCAATACAATCTCACCCTCGGATCAATCCATGCATAAAGCAGGTCGGTAAACAGGTTGATGACAATAAATATGCATGAAGTAAAGAGCACTGCACCCATTACCAGCGGAAAATCGAATTTATCCAGCGCATCAACCGTTACCTTGCCTATTCCCTTCCATCCGAAAATATACTCCACAAAAAAAGATCCTGCCAGCAACTCAGCCAGCCAGCCCGAAACCGCTGTGATTACCGGATTGAGCGCATTGGGCAGTGCATGACGGAAAATAGTTTTTGACTGCGAAAGGCCCTTGGCATATGCCGTACGGATATAGTCCTGCGAGAGGGTATCCAGAAGTGCGCTTCGGGTAAGCTGGGCTATAACAGCGAGAGGGCGGATACCCAGGGCAAATGCCGGCAATATAAGGTTGCGCAAAGCCAGGTGCCTGCCCGTGAAAGGGTCATATTCCCAAAGGCTGCCGGTCATATTGAGCCCGGTATAGCTATGGAGCAGGTAGCCAAAAAACCAGGCTATAAGCAGCCCTGCAAAAAAGGAAGGCATAGATATGCCTGCAACACTTAACGCTATGGCAGAGGTATCAAGCCACGTATTCTTCTTCAATGCTGCCAGAACGCCCAGCAGTATACCCAATATTGTGGCAAACGTCATGGCAGTAAGCGCAAGCAATACTGTGCCTGGCAGCGCTTCAGTAAGTATGGCGCTCACTTCTTTCCGGGTACGGTAAGATCGGCCCAGCTGTGGCCATTTCAGGATAAGTGCATGACGGCCGGGCAACGGCAAAAGCATCTGAGATTTATTTTCAGCCACCCCTGCCGAATCTGACCTGAAAATACCTATTGGTGAAAGATTATTCAGGTAAATCAGGTATCGGGTATAAATGGGCTTGTCCAGGTTCATTTCGTGCCGGGCATTGGCCAGCGATGCGGGATCGCTTCTCTGGCCCATAGTAAGCCTGGCCGGGTCGGCAGGTAATATATTGAATAGTAAAAAAACAAGCGTTACCACACCCCACAAAACTAACAGACTGTAGCGGACGCGGCCCAAAAAGTAATAGATCATAAGCCACACAAATCAAATGGTCTGCACAAAATTAGTTTAATTCGTAAAAGGTAATGCAATACCAATTAATTCAGAATTTTATTAGTCGGCAGTTGTAATTCAGGAAAAATATTATATACCTTTAACCCGGTTACATTACCAATTAAACTAACTTTAAAAACCAAAAACCAATTATTTATGTACCTGAACAAATTCAATAACCCTCAAAGACAAATGGCTGCTAAAGGATCAATCACCCGCAAAGCCATTATTACTGCAGCCCTGTCAATTGCCTGCGGACCATTGTTTGCCCAGTCTGGCTTCGATTTCGGATTGAAAGGCATATTTCAGGCATCGTCCCTGATTAATACCCAGGATCAGGCTGCCGGACCAGAGCTCGACTATAAAGTTAAAACAAGCATAGCCGGCGGCGTAAGCGCAGGATATTCGTTTACAAAACATCTCGGCGCTGAAATAAATATACTTTCTTCTACTCAGGGCCAGGGGTATATAGGAGTAGTTAATGATATTAACTCAAACAGCGGTGCAATTCTCAGCAGTGAATTTAAAGCTCTTGCACAGGCTAATAATATACCTTTTACCGGAAATTATACAGCACAGATATACCTGCATACCATTAAAATTCCGCTGTTATTCCGCTACACCGGTAATAACACCAAAAAAGTATTTTTCAGTTCATTCATAGGCCCTCAGATCAATCTGTTGAGTTCGGCAAAACTTAAAATAAACGGCCAGGATGCACCAGTTCCTGCCGCTGCGAATATGAACTTCACTGATGCCTATAAGAAAACCACATTGGATGTTGCGTTCGGTTTTGGAGCTGGCATGAATATTACGGACAACCTGGTGTTATCTCTTCATCTTCGCCTGGATTACGGCCTGGGCGATGCTGAAAATAAAAGCGCCAGTGTTAATTATGGTAGTGGCACAGGTACATCTAATTGGTACAACAGTAGCCGCTCAGCCAATAACAATGCCACTGGTGGTGGTATGGTCAGCATCAGTTACAGGCTGGTAAAGAAAGCTAAAGTACCGGTTAAAAAAACTGGTGCAAGCAAGCCCCCGGTAAAGAAATAAATTACGGTTTTTCATAAAAAAAGAGGTGCGGACAAATCAAATTGTGCGCACCTCTCTTTTTTGCAATTAGGAAGAAATAAACATCAGGATGGTTGTTCCGGAAAATCCGTGCCGACGAATACTCCGGGTTGAATAAGTATCAGATAATTTTCAGCATCCCGTACAATTTCCCTTAATTTAGTGAGGTAATCCATAACCGGGTACATTAATAGCAAGCTACAGCCATCATATGATGGCTGTAGCTTTGAACACGATTTTTGCAGCTGTAATTAAGCGCGCTTAACGTTCACAGCATTCAATCCTTTCGGGCTGTTTTCTACGTCAAAACTTACTTTGTCTCCTTCGCGGATTTCGTCCTTAAGGCCGGAAACATGTACAAACAAATCCTTACCACCATCTGCTGGTGTAATAAAGCCAAATCCTTTTGTGTTATTGAAAAATTTTACTGTACCTGATGCCATTTTAATTGAATTAAAAATAAATAAAAATTAAACCTACGACTAAAAAACGGGATAATATAATTTCCGACACATATTTAATTTGATTACTAAACTTTTCGGTTATTAATGGTTTTAATTACAGTTGCCAGTATCTTTATTAAGCAGATCAAATCTGCTTAATTATCAGCTCACTTAATGCTGTTTTTTAAGTTATTATCAGCCAGAATATCGTTTTGTGACTTTTTTATTAAAAAATAAGGCAATTTTGCCGAAATGGTAAGTAATTAAACCAGGGAAGCGTATTTTTATCCAATACATAAATAAGGATCGGAAATTTTTCCAACCAATAATTTATATAATCAACACTAAGGCATACTAAATTTTCCATTGAAGAATGAATAAAAAATCTTGTCTGATACTTTTTGCCTTTTTGTTTTTTGCATTTGCATACAGCTCATTTGCCCAGATACAAGGACCATCCCATTATACTAAAAGGGAAGTAATGGTGCCTATGCGCGATGGTAAAAAATTATTTACCCGCATTTATACCCCCGACAGTATTCCCGGCCCTCTGCCTATACTCATTATGCGCTCGCCCTACAGCGACTGGAACATAGGTACCTTCTACCCCGATAAAGATTCTTATGTATGGAATATGGCCAAAGAGGGGTACATTTTCGTGTACCAGAACATCAGGGGGAAACAAAAAAGTGAAGGTGACTTTATTATGGAAGGCGCATTTGATAAAAGCAACCGTAACGTAATTGATGAGGCATCTGATACCTACGACCTTATTGACTGGCTGCTTAAAAATGTGCCCAGCAATGGTAAGGTAGGCCAGTTGGGCATATCCTATCCCGGCGAGCTTACACTTATCAGCGCCATCAAGCCCCATCCTGCATTAAAGGCCGTATCGCCGCAAGGCACTGTTGCTGATTTTTTCCTGGGCGATGATTTTTTTCACAATGGCGCTTTCAGGCTGGCCTTCGGGTTCGAATACTCGTTCAGCGAAGAGGCTGCAAAAGGCGATACTTCTTTTCCGTTTAAGATGTATGACCTTTTCGATTGGTATTACGACCTTGGGCCGATATCGAACGTGAATAAAAAGTATTTTCACGGTGATATACCTACCTGGAACGATTTTATAAAACACCCGAATTACGACAGCTACTGGAGCGATAAAGCGCCGCTCAGATATTCGGATACGCCTAAACTGCCTATACTGCATGTGGGTGGCTACTGGGACCAGGAAAACATGAATGGCCCGGAAGCTCTCTATGCCAAAATGGAAAAATATGACTCTAAGAATTACAACTATTTAGTTCTTGGCCCATGGTGCCATGGCCAGTGGAGCGACTCCAATGCAACCGTTCTTCATGACTACAACATGGAACGCAATACTGCCGATGATTTCAGGGCCATTCAGAAAACATGGTTCGACTATTGGCTCAAAGGCATAGGTGATGGTAAATTCCCTGAAGCTACCTGTTTCCAGACAGGCTCCAATGTATGGAAGCAGTATGCATCCTGGCCCGACAAATCGGTTAAACCAGCCAAAATTTATCTGCAGGACAATAAAAAATTATCCTTCAAAAAACCGACCGATGGCGATAAGGCTTTTGACAGCTATATCAGCGACCCCGAAAGCCCTGTGGGCTACCGACCAAGGCCCATTGAGCTGACTTATTCCGACAGTTCGGAGTGGGAGACATGGCTGGTAGAAGATCAGCGCTTTGTAGACCACCGGCCCGATGTGCTCACGTACCGGACCGATACGCTTGAATCGGATATCACCGTTACCGGCGATGTGCTTGCTCATATATATGCCAGCATTTCGGGGTCGGATGTAGATTGGGTTATAAAGCTTATTGATGTTTATCCGGTGGACTACAAGAAAAAGCAGGGCCTGAGCCAGTATGAGCTCATCATAGCTGCAGATATCTTCAGGGGCAGGTTTAAGAACGGCTTTACCCAGCCTGAGCCCATCACGCCGGGCAAAGTGGAAGAGTATTCATTTGGCCTGCACCAGATCAACCATGTATTCCAGAAAGGGCACCGGATCATGGTGCAGATTCAAAGTAGCTGGTTCCCTATTTTTGACCGGAACCCGCAGAAATATGTACCTAACATTTTCCTGGCTAACCAGAAAGATTTTATCAAATCTACCCAGCATGTTTACCACAGTAAGCAATACCCAACCAGTATTGAACTGCCAGTAGTAACTGATAATGGAAAAGTGAGTTTGAAATAATAACGGTTTAATTTCACCTCTATTTATTTATTAATCTGGATCCTGAATTCATTTCCGGGATGCTACTGTATTTCTACTCTTTGTAGAATTTATTTAGGTTCTCACAATATTTATTTGGCTTTTCCGTTTTACAACGTATATTTACGTTATGAAACGGAACAAACCATTACCAACACTCACCAAGGCTGAAGAAGAAGTGATGCACATCATCTGGCAACTGGGCCGCTGCCTGGTGCGCGATATCATTGACAAGCTTGGAGACCCCGACATGCCGCACAGCACCATTTCATCGGTAGTGCGCATACTCGAAAAGAAAGGCTTTGTGGACCATAAAGCATATGGCAAAACCCATGAATACTTTCCCATTATAGCCAGGGAAGAATATGCACGGCATGATGTGAGCAGCCTTATGGACAAATACTTCAGCGGCTCGCCCAGACAGTTGGTGAGCTTCCTGGTAAAGAATGAAGACTTTAATTTGAAAGAATTGAATGATATGCTGAAAACGATAGATAAGAGCAACAATTAGAGGATAATAAAATAATTAACCAACCAAATTTATCTGAGTACTATGCTGAAGAAAATCATGTTATGCGCCCTCGTTTTTTTACCATTCATCACCTATGGGCAACTCAGTGCTGGGTATAATGAATGGGTTAAAAAAGCAAATGAAGCATATGAAGCAAAACATTACCTTGAATCAGCCAATGCTTTTACAAAAGCTTTTGCATCAAATAATGGTAAAGGAATGCCAGATGACCGGTACAATGCAGCATGCTCCTGGGCCCAGGCTGGCAATAAGGATTCTGCATTTTTCATGCTGATGCGGATTGCAGAAAAAGCTAACTACTCCAATCTTCCCCACCTGGTTGTGGACATTGACCTTACCAGCCTTCACAACGACAGCAGGTGGAGTAAATTGTGTGAACTGGTAAAACAAAATAAAGATAAAGAAGAGGCCAACTTAAATAAACCTTTAGTAGCAACCCTTGATACAATACTTCAGGACGATCAGGCGGATAGGATGAAAATTGATGACGTAAGAAAAATATATGGAGTCAATTCTAAGGAGGTAAATGAATTATGGAAGATAATCAATAAAAAAGACTCTGTCAACCTGGAAAAAGTGAAGAAAATATTGGATCAATATGGGTGGGTTGGGCCCGACATAGTGGGCTATAGTGGCAATAATACCCTATTTCTGGTTATCCAACATTCAGATATAGCAACCCAGGAGCATTATCTGCCTATGATGCGGGAAGCAGTGAAAAATAAAAAAGCACAGGGCAGCGCACTGGCCCTGCTGGAAGACAGGGTAGCATTAAGAAACGGCAGGAAACAGATTTATGGCAGCCAGATAGGAATCAACAAGGATGGCACTTATTATATTGATGCTATGGAAGACCCAGATAATGTGGACAAGAGAAGGGCAGAAGTAGGGCTCAACCCTTTAGCAGAATATGTTAAGCACTGGGATATTAAGTGGGACCTGGAAGCCTATAAAAAACAGCTGCCTGAGCTAGAAAAGAAATTGAAAACAAACAAATAATATCTATTATTCACTTTTTAAACAAACACCTTATGCTGCAATACCTCATCAACACCACCGCCATCTGGCTTATGAGCCTGATACTTTTCGATGTCTTTCTGCGAAGGGAAAGCTACCATAATTACAACCGGTTTTACCTGCTGTTTACTTTCCTGCTGGGTGCATTACTGCCGCTGATA
>CAILLK010000122.1 GCA_903835005.1 uncultured Bacteroidota bacterium
GCCGGGCTCTGGTTATTACTTCAACATGAGCTACAATAACTATACCGAGCAGCAGGCAGTAACAGTAACCAGCGGACCCACCCAAACTGTTACCTTCCAGACCACTCTTGTTACCCTTAACCTGCAGGATCACAACGGCGCCCTGATTACAGCTTCAGCGGGTACAGGCGGTTGGTATAGCGGCGGATGGTTTACAATGGGAAGCACCGGCAGCACCGGCCAGGTATCAATGGAATTTTTACCTGGTTCTGGCTATTATTTCAACATGAATTACCACAACGGAACGCAGCAGATTGGTTCAATATCTGTGAACAGTGGCAGTCCCTGGACACAGAGCATCAACTTCCAGACTGAATTAGTCAATATCCATTTTCAGGGAAATACAGGTATACCACACAGCGGCGCTTCAATAGGTTATTACTCAGGTGGCTGGTATACTTTGGGCACTACCGATGGCAGTGGCAATGCAAGTATGGAAATGCTGCCTGTGGCATATTATTACAATGCCTCGCTTACCGGCTTTGGATCTGTACAGGTAGGGCCGTTCACCGATGCCTCAGGCGGGGCAGCATACCATACAATAGTATCTTCCATAGCCGCCAGGCATTCAGATTCCGATACAACTGCAACCAGCGTACCAGCAGCAGTTGAGACACAAACTGAAATAATCAGTATCTACCCTAACCCTGCCAGCAGCTTTGTTTATATTTCAATTCCTGCTCAGTATAAACAAGCAGAGTTACGGCTTCTTGATATATCCGGAAGGGAAGTTCAAATGAGTTCCGTTATTGAAAATACAGGCAGCCCGGTACAGATGGTTCTGACTAATCTGAAACCCGGTTTCTATACGATGCGCATTATAGCAGGCGGTCAAAATACCGACAGGAAACTGATAGTGAAATAATAAAAGAAAAACAGTAACCGGGGCTGCTTTCAAACGAACGCAGCCCCGGTCTTTTGTGTGCCACAACCAGGCTGTAAGAGCATGTACAGATAATGAAAAAGACACTCCATACTGCCTGGGTATTTATCAAAATACTGTAAATACTACCGCTCTAAAAATTGAAGCTATGCGCAGGGTTTAAGCCCTGAATAAATTACACTTTAATCTGTAAGGCCAATATGAATACCTTCTGAAAGAAACCAAAATTGAATTTCCTCAGCAGGCTATGAAAATAAATGATCCAGTTTGATAACCGGGGATTCTCAGCTAGTTTATTAAAGTGAGGAAACCGGCAGCTACAATAGTGTTTGATTTTCCCCGCGTTTATCTCACACTGCCAATTCTGTTTTTATGGCATCAATCAACATATCGGCTTCCTTCCTGCCTATGTTCAATGCCGGCAATAACCTGATCACATTGGGCTTTGCCTCACCTGTAAATATCCTGTGTTTAATTAGCAGGTTATTTTTAAGGTCTTTATGCGATTCCGGCACATCAAACCCTATCATCAGTCCGCGGCCCCTTACATTTTCCAGTAGTTTGACAGCCTTCAGCTGATCCATCAGATAATTGCCCATTTTTTCGGCATTGGCCATAAGCCTTTCACCTTCTATTATTTCAAGCACAGCCAGCGCTGCCGCACATGCCAGGTGATTACCCCCGAAAGTAGTACCCAGCATAGAATACTTAGCTTTAATTTCAGGGGCAATTATGATACCCCCGATAGGGAAGCCATTGCCCATACCCTTTGCCATAGTATAGATATCGGCATTTACACCTGCAAAATCGTGCGAGAAAAACTTGCCGCTGCGGCCATAGCCACATTGCACACTATCTGCTATGTACAAAGCACCATGCTCATTGCATACATTTCTTATGGCCTGAAGAAAACGAGCCTCAGCAACATTGATGCCACCTACTCCCTGTATGCCTTCTATGATCACTGCAGCCACGTCTCTGCCGTGCTCCTGGAAATAATCCTCCAGCGTATCGTGGTCATTAAACGGCAGAAAAACCACATTGTCTGTTTCATTTACCGGCGCAATTATTGACGGATTATCGGTAGCTGCCACAGCCAGTGAGGTGCGTCCGTGAAACGCTTTTTTAAATGCAACAATCTTCTTTCGGCGGGTATGAAAAGAAGCCAGTTTCATGGCATTTTCATTAGCCTCAGCGCCGGAGTTGCATAAAAACAAATGATAGTCTTCCTTACCCGATACACGCCCCAGCTTTTCGGCCAGTTCTACCTGAAGTGGAATGTTTATTGAATTGGAGTAAAATGCAATTTTATTCAACTGAGCTGTTACCCGTTTCACATAATAGGGGTTGGTATGCCCTACAGATATTACCGCATGGCCACCATAAAAATCAAGGTACTCATTGCCGGCATCATCCCATATATAACTGCCAAGCCCCTTTACAATTGTAATATCATTTACCGGGTAAACATCAAATAATTGCATAGCTTCCGTTTGTTTAAAATGAATTTGCTTTTAACCGTAACCCCATATCTTCCGGCAACCCGAACATCAGGTTCATATTCTGCACCGACTGCCCCGATGCGCCTTTAAGCAGATTATCTATTGCTGAATGGATAACCAGTTTGCCATCCACCTTCTCCAGACTGATAAGGCATTTGTTGGTATTTACAACCTGCTTCAGGTCTATCATATCCTCACTAATATGCGTAAACACTGCTGTGGAATAATACCCCCGGTATAAATCATATGCCAATCCAATACTAAGATCACACGAAGTATAAGAAGTAACATAAATTCCCCTTGTAAAATCGCCCCTCCATGGTATAAAATTCAAAGATTCATGCACCGGCTGCAAAGCGCTTATTGTTTGCATGATCTCATTCATGTGCTGGTGTGCCAGCGATTTATATGCCTGTATATTACTGGCCCTCCACGAGAAATGTGAGGTAGCTGTGAGCTTTTGCCCTGCCCCTGTTGAACCGGTAATACCTGTAGTATGCACCTCTTTCAGCAAGCCTGCATTTGCCAACGGCAATAAACCCAGTTGAATTGCCGTAGCAAAGCAACCCGGATTAGCAATATTCCCGGCATTTTGTATCGCAGCCCTGTTATACTCAGGCAATCCGTAAACAAACTGCCGGCCGCATGTCCGTGCATCTTTAACCAGCCTGAAATCCTGCGACAGATCAATAATTCTGACAGAATCTTTTATCTTATTGTTTTGCAGAAATGCCTTTGCCTCGCCATGGCCCACACATAAAAACAGCACTTCTATATCATCATTCAATGCACCAACAAACCGCAGGTCAGTCTCTCCCACCATATCTCCGTGAACCTTGCTCACTGCCTCACCGGCATTGCTGCGGCTATGCACAAAAACGATCTCCACTCCAGCATGATTAATCAGTATCCGCAGCATCTCCCCACCGGTATACCCTGCTCCGCCAATAATCCCTGCCCTTATTTTTTTATCTTCAATCATTCATAACTGTTTAAATTTTTCTACGATCAACTCTATGCTCCATAGATATTCAAAGCTCAAAAACCATCACTTTCAGCTTAATGCAGGGTTCCCTTCCGGTACAGGGTTAACCTTATGGTATATACCCACCTGGTTACCGAATATCTTCGCAAACCCTTTTACATCATCACCGCTCCAGCCGGTATTCATCTCGCCATAGCTGCCGAATTTGCTGCTCATCAGGTCGTGTGCACTTTCAATACCGGTTACGGTAAACCGCTTAGGCTCCAGGGTAACAAAAACCTTCCCCGTTACCGTTTTCTGGCTATCGAGCAGAAAGGCCTCAATATTGCGCATAGTCGGGTCCAGCATCTGGCCCTCATGCAGCCAGTTGCCATACCAGGCGCTCAGCTGATCTTTCCAGTATAGCTGCCACTTGGTGAGCGTATGTTTCTCAAGCAGATGATGCGCCTTGATGATGATAAGCGGAGCTGCAGCCTCAAAACCTACCCTGCCTTTTATGCCTATAATGGTATCACCCACATGTATGTCGCGCCCTATGCCATAAGGCTGGGCAATTGACTGCAGGTATTGTATAGCCTCTACCGGAGATGCGAATTCCTTATCCGAAACGCCCACCAGCTCCCCTTTATCAAATACCAGTTCTATCTGTTCAGGCTCCGTCTCAGTAATCTGCGCAGGCCAGGCGCTTTCCGGCAGATAGTCTTTGCTGTTGAGTGTTTCCTTACCACCTACCGATGTGCCCCACAGGCCTTTATTGATGCTGTATTGTGCCTTCTCGAAATTCATCTCCACTCCGTGCTCCTTCAGAAAACTGATCTCGGCATCGCGACTCAGTTTCATATCCCGTATAGGCGTAATGATACCTACCTCAGGTATCATGCTCTGGAACACCATATCAAACCGCACCTGGTCATTACCTGCGCCTGTGCTGCCATGTGCTACATAATCAGCCCCCATTTCTTTGGCGGCCTGCGCCACCGCTATCGCCTGCACCATGCGCTCGGCGCTCACACTCAGCGGATACACTGCATTCTTCAGCACATTCCCAAACACCAGGTACCGGATACATTTTTTATAATAATCGCTGGTTACATCTACTACCCTGAAGGATGCCACGCCCAACCCATAGGCCCTGGCCTCAATATTTTTAAGTTCCTCCTCACTGAAACCCCCTGTTTGCACAGTTACCGCATGTACCTCAAGCCCGGCCACCTTATTCAGGTATATGGCACAGTAGGTAGTATCCAATCCCCCGCTATATGCTAAAACAACTTTTTTCATTATTGATATACGAACTGATTATTTGAATGAGAAAATAAATTTAGTCTGTATTTTTACCCGGCAATCTTACCATTCTTAAAACGCTGATCTAAAACTGATAGTACCGCCCGGGCGCCTTTGCCTGCCCGAAGTGATCAGGAGGGCGTGAAACCCTGGTATAACATGCAATTAAAGAAACAAGCTCGTAAAGAAGCCATTCATAACCATTAAGAAATTGTTTCTTTTTAAGTTTTTCCTGTAAAGGTTCTGTTTCAACCTGAGGAAGCGCTCATATATTTTCTCCTTCTTCACAAACTCCTGTGTTGTTTCCTCAGGCTCATAATGGTCTTTAGGATCGTAGAGCATTGCGGTGCACAGGCAGTTTTTCCGGTTCTTGCTGGTAAGAATATCAAAGTTCACACAGCTCTTGCAGCCCGACCAGAATGCCTCATCCTGGGTGAGTTCGCTGTAGGTAACCGGCTCATAGCCCAGCTCGCTGTTGATCTTCATTACTGCCAGCCCGGTCGTTAGTCCGAACACCTTAGCTTCGGGATACATTTTCCGGCTCAGTTCAAAAATCTTGTGTTTTATCTGTTTGGCAAGCCCGCCCTTACGGTAAGCCGGCGCCACTATTAGGCCCGAATTAGCCACATATTCGCCATGGCCCCAGCACTCTATATAGCAAAAGCCCGCCCAGTTGCCATCCTTGGCAAAGGCAATAACGGCTTTCCCCTCTTCCATTTTCAGCATCAGGTATTCGGGCGAGCGCTTGGCAATACCTGTTCCCCGTGCTTTTGCCGATTCTTCCATTTCTTTACAGATTTCCTCCGCCCAACCTACATAGGAGTAATCTGCGACAACTACTTTAAAATCCTGGTTCATTATTTATCCAAAAAATTAAGAAAATTAAAAAACTATGCCAATGGCATAAAGTATGACTATTGAATACAACCCTTGTTTAGCCATTTAGTAAATTATAACAATTAGGTAAACAAGGAAAAAGCATCTGCCGGAATCCCGATGCTTCGGGATACGGGCAGATATCAACGTCTGACCTGGAAGGAAAAATACCTGTAAGAAAAACACCGTTCTTCAACGGCAAAAAAACCTGTACCGGAGCGGGCTGCCGCATCTGTATTTACCGGTATCAACAAAAAGGTTTTTTTCATCTCTGATGAATTGGAAAAATTAAAAATAAGGGCGCAAATATAAAGGATTAATTCGGGGATTTGAATGGGTGGGTAATGTTAAATTTTAAAGGAACCGGTTTGGAGATGGATAGCCGCAAGGGAGACAATTTATCTGTAATGATATTCCAGGAACAGTAAAACTCCGGAAGGGTCAACAATGTTACTACCACCATCGCTTATGTCTTAAGCCTGGATTCAACTCAAAAAATAGCTCCGCTGAAAAAGGATCGGAATTTTGTAATCTATTCCTGTAGTTATATAACACCCGCCATCATCAGCCATCCGACCTTTGCCTTGTGAAAATTCATTCGCAAATGAATCATTTTAAAATGAAATCAACAAGAATATTGACGATAACCGCCCTGATTGCTCTGGCTGCATTTACCTCCTGCAAAAAGAACTATACCTGCACCTGCACCACTGTGGTAAGTATCACTTCAACCACCGAAACGCACAACATAGACAATGCCTCCTTAAACGCTGCTACAAACACCTGCAACAACTACCAGGACCAGGCCAACAAAACATTGCCCGGCGGCACTACCTGCCATCTGTAACCGGGTAATGCCGGGTTGGCAAATACCCATTAGCAACAGAAATTAACCCCTGAATACCAAATAAATGGCAGTAATTTTGCACAGCAATATACTGTATGGCCAGCCCGATACTAGAAGTCCGTTCACTTACCAAATCCTTTAACCAGTTCAAAGCGGTTGACGACCTCTCGTTCGCAATTAATAAAGGTGCGGTATATGGCTTTCTCGGGCAGAATGGTGCAGGCAAAAGCACTACCATGCGTATGCTTATGGGGCTGATCTTCCCCGATAGCGGCAGTATAATAATCAACGGATCATCTTTTTCCAACAGCCAGCGACAGCTGCTACGCAATATAGGGGCCATTATAGAGCGCCCGGATATGTATGGCTATCTGTCGGGCTGGGAGAACTTAAAGATATTTGCTGCCCTCAGCGGCAAAAATATAAAAACCACCCGCCTGCACGAAGTAATTGAAATGGTGGGGCTGAAGGGCAGGGAAAAAGATAAGGTTAAGGCCTACTCACAAGGTATGAAACAGCGGCTGGGCATAGCTATTGCTACTGTGCACGAGCCCGACCTGCTGATACTGGATGAACCTACCAACGGCCTCGACCCGCAGGGCATTGCCGAAATCCGCCAACTCATTCTTTCGCTCAGCAAGGACCATGGCAAAACCATACTGGTATCCTCCCATCTGCTGCACGAGATAGAGCAGGTAGCTACCGATATCATTATCATCCATAAAGGAAAAAAGATGATAGAAGCCCCGGTGGGTGAGCTGCTCCGTCCGGATGATACGCGCATTGAAATAACCTTGCAACCTGCACCCGGTCTGCAGCAGTCCATATACCAGACCAGTTGGGCGCAGTATAGCCCTGAGATCATTGACGGTGTGCTCACCATAAAGATGAACCCTGCACATATACCCGCTCTTAATAAATGGCTGGTAGTGCAGGGCATTGAGGTGTCGGGTATCACCACACAACATTCATTCGAAGCTTATTTCTTAAATATCACTCATGAAACAACTGCTGCAGATAGAACTGTTTAAAATATTCAGGCGGCCCCGCACCTATATCAGTTTCGGCATAGTTACAGCCATCACTTTTGTTATTCAGCTGGCAATGCTCACCGATGGCAAATCCTATATGTCATTCGCGCTGCAGGGGGTAAACGAGCAGTTCGATATTCATGGCAATATGATCAACGGGTATTTTATTACTTACATTATCCTGCAAACGTTGCTTATACAGATCCCTCTGCTGGTAGCCCTTGTAGCCGGCGATACGCTGGCAGGCGAAGCCACACTGGGCACACTGCGCCTGCTGCTCACAAAACCCATATCCAGAAACCAACTGATACTGGCCAAATTCATGAGCAGTTTCATATACACGGTTTTGCTGGTGATATGGCTTGCCATAGTGGCACTGGGCTTATCGGTTTTGATTTTCGGCAGGGGCGATATGGTTAATATCAAGAGCGACACATTTATTCTTATCCTGCAGAACGATGTGCTCTGGCGCTATGCAGCGGCATTCTGCTTCGCCATGCTCGCTATGACCACAATAGCTTCGCTTTCTATCCTGCTTTCAGTATTTGCCGATAATTCCATCGGCCCTATTATTTCTACCATGGGTATTGTTGTTGTACTCACTATACTCTCCAACCTCGACCTGCCCCTCTTCAACCATATCAAACCCTATATTTTCACAACACATATGATTGGCTGGAAAGGTTTTTTTGATGACCCTGTGCCCGTCAGGCAAATAGGTATATCGGCGCTGGTGCTAATAGTATATACAGTTGCTTTTGCCGGAACAACATTGCTTGTATTTAATAAGAAAGATATAAAATCATGATCCGGAGATCCCTTAATACCATACTGATTCTATTGTGTTTAGCAGTTCAGGCATCAGCTGCCGATGCAAATGAATTGTTCAATACCCTCAGGCGCAAAATATTCTCAGTTCAGGATTACACTGCCGATGTAAAAATGAGAATAAGCGTTAAGTATATGCGCATACCTCAGCTGGCGGGTACCTTATACTTCAAGAGCCCAGATAAGATGCGCCTGGAGCGCCATGGCGGCTTATCTATACTGCCGCGCAAAAACATTAACCTTACCATCCGTAACCTGATACCCGCTGGCAATGCAACGGTGATAGATGCCGGAGAGGCGCAGATAGGTGGAAAAAAAACACGCATTATCAAGGTTATTCCTGAAGATGACAAGAGTGACCTTGTGCTGGCTAAAATATGGGTAGATGAAACCAGTATGGTGGCTTTGCGCATCGAAACAGCAACCAGGAATGAAGGCACCCTGACTATGGACCTGGAATATGGCAGGTACATCAGCAATGGCCTGCCCGATAAATTGCTCCTTACCCTTGATGTAAAAGACTTCCGTATGCCCAAGGGCATGACCATGGACTATACCGAATCCAGACCCGATGAGGCATTGAAGGATACCAAGGGAAAGAAAGGCACCATACAGATCACCTACCTTAGCTATAAAATCAATACCGGACTGAGTGATAAGATTTTTACACCAGAGGCCTCAGAACCATGACGGGCAGTGTTTCTGAGCTGTTTCGTCTGCTGTTCTTCAAGCAGCGCCGGAACAATAGGTATTTCTGCGTCCAGAATACTTATCGCGACATTATGTCTGAAATGCATTACAAATAAAAACCAATGTATCTTACCAGTAAAATTGAGCACAATTTCAGCTGTCAATATTATATTCGCAATACAATTCCTCATTTTCCAATCCAATAGCAAAAACCTTGACAAAAAGAATCATTCTGTTTTTCACCTTTGTCTTGTTTGCCATATGGTGGGGAGGATTCACATTTTACGCCACCATAGTAGTACCGCAAGGCTTTAAAATATTGGGCGACCATATAAAAATGGGAATGATAACTCAGAGTGTTACCAATTATCTGAACGGCATCGGTTCAGTAGTTATTTTTATTTCGGCTATAGTCCTCATTTCAAACAACAATAAAGCAAAGAGCCCTGTGATGCAAATCGGATGGGAATGGTATTGCCTTGTTTTGCTGCAGGCTGCCCTTTTTTACGTACATCATTTACTATCACTGCGGATACAATTCATCAGCCCAGACACTATGCTGGAAAAGGGTTTTTATCAGGTACACCGGGTTTATCTGCTTATCTCATCCGCAGTATGGTTTATAATTCCATTTCATTTTTACAAGCTTAATAAGGCAATGAATAATTAATAGTTGTTTTGTAAAGTTGCTTTCACACATATTATCAATTCAGGTGTCAAAAAGCTAAACCATCCTTTATTACAGCACGAATAATATGTCCTGGCAATTACTGCTTTCCTTCATTTCCTCTTCGCTATTGAGCAGCAGATCAACGGGTATGTGTCCGGAATTGACAATAGCACGGTCCAACTGACCACTCCAGTAAATCTTTTCCATTGGTGTGAACGTGCACGGTGTTATAATCATCAGTTCCTAATCACATAAAGGGTCATAATACCCCCTTGCACTCATACCTAACAGCAGAGCGGGCTCCGGGTAATACCCTCTGCACCTTGTTTTTAATCCTATCATTTATAGGCTGGCTGGCTACAGAACAAATGTACCAAATAATTATAACGAATCCTTTCATGGTTGAATATGTGTACCAGATTCTTCCTATACCTAAAAATGCCCGCACTCTTTATTACTTTGCACTCAAGGGTCAATTAACCGCTTTTTTATGAAGAAACCACTTTCCGCATTAGTATTTTCAGTCGCAATAAGCATATCTGCGCTTGCCCAGCACACTAACCCCGTTCAGCAATACGACCCCGGCATACCCATGCGCGACCATCCACTCGATTTTGTGCATATGCGCCTCGCTGTAGAGTTTGTGCCGGAGCAGGGCCTTGTAAAGGGCAATATCACCCACTTCTTCACTCCCCTGCGTGCCAGTGTGGATTCTTTCTTTCTTGATGGGCCCGGTATACAGATAAAAACTGCTTCTATCAATGGACTGCCGGTGCGCTACACTACCAACGATGATGGTATTACCTTCTTTCCCGACCACGCACTGCACTATGGCGAAACCGACAGTCTGAACATTGTGTATGAGGCCAATCCACGCCGGGGCATTTACTTCATAGGCTGGAACGACCCCAACAACCTCTCCCGAAAACAGATCTGGACACAGGGCGAAGGTACCGACAACCGCAACTGGTTTCCCTGCTACGATTCGCCAAACGATAAACTGACTACCGAACTGCTGGTAAAATTCCCCAAGGGGTATAAGGTGCTCTCCAATGGCGCTAAACTGGAAGAGAAAGACCTGGGCGATGGTAATGTGCTGTGGCACTACAAAATGGCTCACCCGCATACCACTTACCTTGTTATGCTGGGCATCGGTAAGTACGATGTCAGGGAAACCACTTCTGCCTCCGGCATCCCGCTGCACCAGTGGTATTATCCCGAGTGGAAAGACCGGTATGACTATACCTACAAATACAATGAAAAGGTGTTCAACTTCCTGGAGTCGGAGATAGGCGTACCTTATGGCTGGGAATCCTATTCGCAGATACCCGTGCAGGACTTTATGTTTGGCGCCATGGAAAATACTACGGCTACTATCTTCGGCGATTTCTTCGAGGTAGATGCCCGAAGCTACAACGACCGCAACTACGTATCTGTGAATGCCCATGAGCTGGCCCATCAGTGGTTTGGCGACCTGGTTACCGGGAGATCGGGCAACTGTATGTGGCTGCAGGAAAGTTTTGCAACGCACTACAACATCACCGCTGAGCGCGAAGTTTTCGGCCAGGATCACTTCGACTGGGCGCGGCGGCAGGCTTGTCTTTCTGCCATCAATACCGCCGATAAAAAATCCATCTCCCACAGCCAAACGCCATCATCCAATATATACCAGAAAGGATCGATTGTGCTCGAAATGCTTAAAACAATTACCGGCCGCGAGGCATTCAACAGATCAGTGAAGCGCTACCTGGAAGCCCACAAATACGGCAATGTAGATGGCAACGAACTGCTGGACGCCTTCCAGGACGAAACAGGTATGTCGCTGCAGTGGTTCTGGGACGAATGGATCTACCGTGGCGGAGAACCCGATTACAAAGTTAGCTACAGTGATATTACATCCGGCACAGACCGTTACACACAATTTGTAGTATCCCAAACCCAGCCAATCAGTGAAGTGATGGGACTATTCCGGATGCCTTTCGATTTTGAGGTACACTATACCGATGGCACCATGGATAAAAAGACCGAGTGGATAGAAAAAGAATCCCATGTGGTAAAAGTGCCTAACAGCCGCAAATCCGAAATTGCCTACGTGTTGTTCGACCCCAACAGCCAGGTACTCAAAACCGTAACATTCGATAAGCCTTTTGAGATGCTCAAAGCACAGGCGCTTAAAGCCCCAAATATGCTGGACCGGTATGATGCGGTATTCGCCATGCGCAGTATTGCCCCCGATAAGAAAAAGGAAATCCTCAAGCAGGTTTATGCAGCTAATACTCATCATTTTATTAAGACAGAAATTGCTACACAGTTCTTAACCGATGAAGCCGGGGCCGATATGGTAAGGATGGGGCTGCATGATAAAGATGTATTAGTGAGAAAAGGAGTAATGGAAAAAACCAAAAAAATACCAGCATATCTCAGGGAAGATTACGAACCTTTATTAACAGACTCATCCTACTTTATCATTGTTACAGCACTGGAAAAACTTTGTGCCGCCTTCCCTGATAAAACTACAAAATACCTGGCTGCAACAAAGGGTATTGAAGGCACCAATGGCCGCAATGTGCTCATAAAATGGCTCGAAATATCCATTAATAACAAGGAAGACAGGAAAGAACTGGAGAGGCTGGCAAATTATACTTCACAGTCCTACGAATTCATGACCCGCACCAATGCTATGGCAGCCCTGAGGCGGCTGAACTATTTTGATAATAAAGTACTTGACAATTGTATAAATGCCTGCCTCAGCACCAACGGCAGGTTATCGGGGCCAGCCAACGAGACTATAAAGTACTTCTATGCACAAGGCAAGTATAAAAGAATGATAAGTGATGGGATAACAAAAGGTGGGGTTACCAAAAAAGACAAGGAAATACTGAATAAGATTATTGAATAATCAACCAGTTTTCAATATACTTCTTTAGAATGCCGGATTATAACCCTGACAGACATAACCCAACCGACATAGGTGTGATGGGTGGTCCTGCATTATCCTTAAATACATTGGTAAGGTTGTAGGAACCATACAATGTAAAATTACCCCAGCCTATTCTTGCAGTGGCAGCAAAATCCCATGGCGATACATACCTTTTTGTATCTGTCTTGAATTTCACATTGGTACCATCTATGGCGGTAAGCGCCTTGGTATGCGCGCCGAGCAATGTACCTACTTCAAGTCCGATAGCTGCTTTAAACCCTTTATTCCGGTTAACCAGGTTGCTGTAATAACGTAATTCAAAAGGAGCAGACAGATAGGTGGTTACAAATTTATATCTCTTGAAGTGATTGGTATCTGCTATAAACCTTGCCTGTGTATTGAGGGCGCTTACCGTATCAGTATCAATAAGGGCTTGCTGGTTCAGGTAAATTACATTCACACTAACACCCAGGCCTGCAGCAAAACTGAGTTTGGTGTTTTTTATCGGAAAGTCATAACACAGATGAGCCTTAAAAACATAACCAAATGGTTTGGTTTTTACAGAATCTGGTTTCTGAATCCAGTTATTATAAGCAAACTGCATCATTAAAAAATCCCTGGCCATCTTCACAACCGGCGATGGGGCGGGGTCACTTTTGGTCTTATCATTTGTATCCTGGGCAAAATTTACAGAAGACGAAAGAAGCAATGCAGCCATGAAGGCTAGAAATATCCGCATAAATAGAAATTAGTGCGCAAATATAAGTTCTGCGGAATGGAAAATTTGTTAAAAAAAGAGAAATGAACCTTATTAAACAACAATGAAGGGAAATTATTCCCTTCATTGAAAAAAAGTACACAAATAAACTGCTATTATACTACCTGTTAAAAGTTACAGAACCTGTTGGAGTGCTGTAAGTCATACTGGTATCGCCTGCAACAGGTATATAAGTCAAAGTACCTGTAGTTCCGGAACTGAATGCCAGGGTAGTATTGCTTGTAAGGGCAAAAATATCTGAAACAACCCCGGTCGGATTTGTATAAATATTTACTCCGTTTACATTACTGGAAGAAAACAGGCCATTTGCCAGCATAGTAATGGTTGTGGAGAAGGAATCATTTAAAGCCGGCTGGATCCAGGTACCTGCAATACCACTGGTCAGGGCTGTTGAAACCCCCGTAACAGCTACCCAGTAATTGGCATAACTGGAATAACCATACTGATTGGTAGCAGAGATTGTACCCTCATAAAGACCTGGTACAAAATTATGAATAGCACTGTCTATTGTAACAATGGGTACAGAAACTTTATAAAATGTATCGTAGGCAGTAGCCAGAACGGTTGGCCGAACCGCCCCTACCGGTATACTGTAATATTTTTCTGTCATGGTTATTTTAGGATAGGAAGCAGTAACCACAGTAGATGGGTTGTCCTGCTGCCTTTTGCAAGCGGAAAATATAAAAACAGACAAAACTGATATAATTACTATTTTTTTCATTTTAATGTATTTTAGTTAATTTTAAAGTAAATCCCACCATACTTTTGAAGTTACCGGCTGCAAACCAGGATAAGATGAGTTGGTGGTACTTTCAGATGTCGGGTAAAGGAAGCGCTTAGGGAAATTATTACCTATCAGGCTGGATTGAGATACTTGCAGAAAATTAGGATATCCGGTACGGCGCCATTCGCTCCATGCTTCAAAGCCCTGGTTGCCACACATTGCAAACCATTTCTGAGTAATAATAAAACTTAATTTCTGTGCTGTAGTACCAGCAGCAGGATAGGTTGTCCAATAGCCTCCCCCTGCCATATAGGTTGCATAAGCAGCTGCCCCTGTAGCACCTGTAGTAGTTGAAATTGCGTTGCTGTAGTAATTAAAGCTTGCCGAAATTGCTGAAGCAAATAAAGTCGCATCCTGACCCACATTAGCCCAGCCCCTTGCCGATACTTCTGCCTGGAGAAACAGGCTCTCATAACTGGTCATCAGGTTTACCGGAGCATTGGTTGAACCACCATTCTGTGCATCACCTGCTACATAAATATTAGGAATCGAAAAAGTACCTGCATTATAAGAGGTCTTATAAAAGCCCTGTGGAATACCTACAAAAGTGCCAAGCGCAGATGCCTGCTCATAAAACACATTGATCCTGGGGTCATTATTGCTGTTCATGCTATCCACACAAGTCTGACTGGCAACCAGGTTCTGTACCTGCTGCAGCCCAACTTCCTCTGCAAAAAGCGGGTTTTTATTGGCAGAGTTATAACCATAACCTATAAATGCATCGTCTCCTACACCTATAAAAGCCGCATTTTTCGCATATAATGCAGCAATACCTGCCTTTGCAGTTACGGAATCAACCTGGCTCATGCGCAGATATATCTTGAGCGAAAGCGTATTCGCAAATTTTATCCATTGGCCCATCCTGCCACCATATATCAGATCATCAGAAGCGGGAGCTAAAGGATCAGCGGTACTGATTAACTTAAGTGCAGAATCAATATTGGCAATAATCCCTCTGTATACCACCCTTTGAGAATCATACTTAGGATTGATAATGTTGCTGTCGGCATATTGCCCTTTAAGTGCCTGGGTATAAGGTACATCACCCCAGCCATCTGTTATAAGCTGAAAAGTATATGCTTTCATCAGCAGGGAGATGGCCATATACTGCTTCAGTTTCTGAGAGTCAGCCAGTTTATACAGCTGGAAAAAGTTCTCAGCGGCAGCATATAAATTGGTCCACGGATATGAAAATGCATCTTGTGAGGTAGAATAGAGGTCCAGGCTGTGATACTGGCTCGCGCCCGGGTTCTGAGTCCAGTACTGGGCCCAGAATGAACCATCTATTTCCAGGTCAACACCTACAGAGGAGCCAACATATAATTGAGCAGCAGGCAGCAGGGTCTTTGCAGTTGCGGTCTGAGCTACATTAGGATTTGTATTTACATTCAGAAACTTCTTGCACGATGATATGCTCAATGCTGCTAACATTAAACAAATCAGACCGCTTTTTATATTTTTCTTCATACAGTTGTATTAAAACAAATTTAGAATGTCACTTTTAAATAAGCACCATAATTCCTCAGAGATGGTCTTGCACTGAAGTTAAAACCTTGTCCGTTGCTTGTTGCACCCACTGATGATGCTTCCGGATCATCATACTTATTGCTTTTTGCAGCCCACAGAACCAGGTTGTTGCCAAACATACCTGCTTCCAGCGATCCGAATAATGTATTCTTATAGTATTTCTGAGGTATTTTATAACCCAGAGCTACTTCCTGCAGTTTGATATAGCTTGCATTTACCAGGTCCTGTCCTGCCAGGTTACCATTACTTGCTTCTGTGGTCCAGTAAGTATACGGCAGGAATTTGGTAGTGTTGGTTACATAGTTGTTGGTGGTACCTACCTGGTAAACCGAGTTGGCCCATACATAAGGGTTGCGGTTGTTGGTCGTTGTTTCCTGCGAACTTCCTACAAAATCCATAAGTGATTTATCCTGGCTGTAGAACTGGCCACCTTGTTTTGTGGTAAACAGTACATGCAGTTTCAGGCCCTTATAGCTGAGATCTGTTCCCCATGATGCCTGAAATTTAGGAAGATAAGATCCTTCAAGAACTGGTTTTGCCGTTGGTACCGGTAAACCGGTCTGTTGATTTACAATTGCGTGCCCGTTATAATAAGAGATGTCGGAAGCATAGAAAGTACCATAAGGATGACCTACAGCGGCAACTATGGCCATGCCCTGGAAACCGCCTACCGTAATCTGCGATACGCCACCGTTCAGGCTTTCAACAACATTGACATTATGTGTATAGGTACCAAACAGGTCCCATTTCAAGCCCCACTTTGTAGATATTGGTGTACCTCTTATAGCCAGCTCTTCACCAGAATTGCTGATATCCCCTACATTAATATAACTGGATGTATAGCCCGTAGATGGCGGTACAGGCACCTGTGTAATCAGGTTGTGTGTAAGGTCGTTATAATAGGTAAATGAGGTAGTAAGGCGGTCTTTGAGGAAGGAGAGGTCAAATCCTACCTCGTATTCACGCGTCAGTTCTGGCTTTAATGTATTCAATCCGAAACTGTTCTGAATCTGGTAAGCAGGTACTGCGTTAAACGGAGGAACCACCGAACCAAAAGCTGTAGATATCGGGCTCTGGGTAAATCCTGAACTGTTATTTGCATAAGGTATTGCATCATTACTTACACCGGCAGTACCAATACGCACTTTACCATAATTCAGAACTTTGTCCTTAAAAGTAGTGCCGTTCAGCCTTTCTGTAAATACCCAGGCTGCATTTGCACCGGGATAAAAATAAGAATTCTGGCCGCTTATTAAGGTAGAAGACCATTCATTCCTTGCAGTAAGGTCGAGGTATAATTCTCTCTGGTAATTAAATTTAATATCGGCATACCATGCATATGTACGGTGGTCAAGAATCGGATTTGTTACGGAAACCGGCCCCTGGTTATTAGTAAAATTGTAGAATGATGGGATTACCAGGCCATTTGTTACCGGACTGATTGTAGCATTCAGGTTTTCATCATGTATCATGGTCAGGTTATTACCTACCAGCGCTGTCATACCAAAATTTTCGCTCAGGGCATGGGTATAGGTTCCTATAAGATCGGAGTAAAACCTCATACCGGTATAATTTTGTTGCGCATATCCTCCCTGGTTAATATATCCGTAAGATGGATAGTATATTGTCTGGTCTACCGACTGAGAATTGATCTGAGGGGTCTTGTAATAAGTAATGTCATCAGTAGCATCTACACCCACTCTTTCAAACACATTAAAATCACCGTTTTTATACCCGATTTTCATATCGCCAAGTATGCGGTCTGTACGATTACGGTTATCATAATAAGCTGCTACCCAGTAAGGGTTAGGACTGAAAGATCCGAAATAACCATAGCGGTGAATACCGGCAGTATCCACATAATCCATTGCATTGAAATGATTGCTCAGATCCTTCAGCTGACCTATCGGAATGTCGGTAGGAATCTGGAGTAATGCCTGCATTACCCCACCCTGGCCCTGACCGGCCTGTTCGGCCCTGCTGTAAGAATTGATGTAATTGACATTTATCTCAGAATAGAAATGATTGCTGAGCTGGGTGGAAGCATTGAAGCGCACACTATATTTATTATAGAATGTATTGGGCACCACACCACTGCTGTTAATAGAATTTATGGAGAGATAATAAGTGCTCAGTTCATTACCGCCCGATAAGGAAACAAAGTTATTGATGTCTTTGCCATGGTTATAAAACTGCTGCAGGTTGTTAGGCTCATAAGAATAAGGTTTTACTTCCTGTTTTTTATTAATAATCTGTCCCCAAGGCCTTACAACTCCGTCAAAAGGCAGGCCCCAGCTGAAATTATCACCACGGTCATCTGTAATGCCTGCATTTATCGCCCCTTGTCCGAACTGGGTCTGATAGGTAGGGAATTTCAGAACATCCGACATAGTATAGGATGTTTTGAAAGTAACATCCATTTTAGAATTTTTGCCCGAAACATTATGCTTCCCTTTCTTGGTAGTGATCATAATTGCGCCGTTAGCTCCTACTGCCCCATACAGAGCTGCAGCTGCAGGGCCTTCCAGAACGGTAACTGATTCAATTTCATCCGGGTCAATATCATTTGCACCGTTCCCGAAATCAATCTGGCTAAGGCCTGAAGCATCAGAAGTACGGTCGTGGTTATTGGTGATAACACCATCCACAATTATCAAAGCGTTGTTATCCTTAAGAATTGATTTCTCACCCCTTAATATTATCCGTGTTGAGCCGCCCGGGCCGCCGGTTGAACTTGTAATATTTGCTCCTGCTACCTTACCCTGAAGATCAGATAAAGCGCTGGTACTCTGGCCTGCTGTCAGTTCTTCCGAATTAAGAGTGGTAGCATTATAACCCAGCTCCCTTCTTTCTCTTTGCAAGCCCAGCGCTGTAACTACAGTACCTTCCAGCTCTTTCGACTTGGTCTGAAGCTTCACATTAACGACCTGATCTTTTTCCTTAGCTTCAACTGTCTGGTATCCAACTGCCTGAATAACAAATGTATTATTGCCATCCGGTACATCAAGCATAAAATCTCCGTTTACATCAGAAACCGTTCCTGTATGCGTACCTTTCAATGTAATACCTGCTCCCGGGTATCCCTGCCCCTTTTCATCAGTTATTTTACCCGTAACTGTATGAGTAGTAGAGGTTTGAGCAAAAGCCTGTATTCCTGCCGAAAGAAGTAATACAAAGAGTAAACAAAGTCTTTTCATATCGTTTTTCATTTAAAAAATGCTTGTATTGGCCACAAAACACCTGATACCCCTTCCACGCCTTAACAGGCATGGTTGGGCTAATTTGGGGTGAATTTATTACAACATTGCGAATAAACAAAGTTTTGCGTTAATTATTCTTAACAATGGCTTACCGGAAAGGAAGGGATTGGGATATCCCGGTTATTGTACAACCAGTTATTCCACAATCCTGGTAGTTGGGAATATCTCATTTGGTGTTATCAAGGCTCCGCTAATTCTTGCAGCTATTTTAGCCCATTTAATTTTGTTGCTTCTATAGGCTATTGGAACAGTAAAATCTATATCATTGTGATATAACAAAGCAGTTTTTGCCATTATTGTATTGGTTTCGGCATATTTTATTTCATAATCGTGCAACATAGCAGTCATAGGTAACCGCTCCAGGAGGAAATAAATATCTACAAAATCCTTATGACGAGTTCCATTATTTACCACTGCATGAAGTTTCATAGCAGCTATATCATTAAGCGATAACATCCTGATTCCATCCACTACTTCTACAGGATATATTTGCGGATATTGATGAGCTATCAGATCAATTTTCACATCTTCAATAAAGCAGAATACCGCATTTTTGAGGCAACTCATTCTTTCTGCATTATACTTTTTGGAAAGATGTGCAGCAATTCCTTCTGAGTTAAAATCAGTGGTACAAAACAGATCAATATCTATTGATGCCCTGTGTCCGATTTTCAAGGCGAGAGCAGTTCCGCCTATCAGGTTGAATTCTTTCAGTTCTACATCTGCCATCAACCTTTGAATCAGGTCCAATGTTCCTTTCGTGACTGCATTCTTGTATAGCATGCTAGATCTTCTTTTTGAAATCCAAAATAGTTGCAGGCTGTAGAGATAATATGGTCAGGCAAATATTTTATTTCTTTCAGCAAAGCATTTGTAACTTTTCCCCTGGTATAAAACCTTATTAATTCCTCCCACTCCACTGGGGTACCTCGCTCCAAAACCCTTTCTATTACTGTCCGGTAACTTTTCTGCCAGTTTATTGTTTCATAATCGAAGTCCCAGAATAAACCTTTGTATAAATTGGGTTTTTTGATATCATTTTTGGGTTTTGTGAACACAGTTGTCCGTTCAATCTTAATATTATCATTTTCAAAATATTTTTTCCCTTTTGAAAGATGGTGGGTAAGCGTATGATAATTATATTTGGAATAACTCAGACAGAAGTTTTTTAAGCTGGAAAACACTTCAGTTGATTGATAATTCCCCTTCCAGGTAACAACAATTACTCTTCGGGTCTGTCCATGCTCACTGAATTTCATAATTTCAAAGTTAGGCAATTTGTAAATATTGCGCAATAACGACTAAATAATATCAAAACGGCGCCTCCAAAATTTCCTTAATCATGTCAAACGTATTGTCAACAACGATGATATGGTACAAAACTAAACGGTTATTAACCCCGGTCTGAAGGAGGGCACTGAAAAAGTAACCTCTTTTCACGGGTAAATTTCTAGTCTATAATAATCAATCTATGAGTTTGCCGATGCTGAAGGCATCGCATGTATTGATGGCAAAATGGGTAATTGGTACAATCAATTGATAATCTGGTTAATAAACTCCGAACCGACATTAGGTTGCTCAATTCCCAATCTAGTAAAAATGGGATAAAATGAGATAATCGTAAATTTAGCTATATCATCCACCAGTAATGGTTTCAGCGTTTATCATTATCCCATCACGTCTCTTTAGGAGAATGCGATAACCAAATAAAACGCTTTTTCAGGAAGCTGCACCTTTTTCAAGGAAGAAGTAAAGCATCAGATAGACATTAGAAACCGGTATTAATGGGAATTGCGGGCTTAAAAAAGATTTTTGCAAATAGCGAATTAGCGCCTCCGCGTGAGATTTTTCTATGACGTTTTTATTTTGTCTAGTTAGTGGGAATTGCGGCCTTAAATAAGGTCTTTGCAAATAGCGACTTAGCGCCTCCGCGTGAGATTTTTCTATGATGTTTTATTTTATCTAATTGACATAAGTAGCATTTTGCAATTGTAGGAGTACCAAAGAGTCTGCCTTGATGTTTTTCAACATCCATTCTGTAGTTTTAGCCTTATGAACGACCTCACTCACCTCAGAGATTTCCTTGATTCAAAAGCAGTGCTCTACAACCAGCCAGCCTTTATTGAGAAAGACCCTATATCCATACCCCACGCTTTTACAAGGAAACAGGATATAGAAATCTCCGGACTGTTTGCTGCTGTGCTGGCATGGGGCAACCGCACCACCATCATCAACAATTGCCGCAAACTGATGCAATGGATGGATAACAGGCCCTATGATTTCATAATGCACCACCAGGATACCGACCTGAAGCCATTCGTCGGGTTTGCACACCGCACCTTCAATACCACCGATCTGCTTTACTTTATATCATTTCTTCAATACCATTATAAAAACCATAATTCGCTCGAGGACGCCTTTGTAACAACTAAGATATACCAGGAAGCAACGGTGGAACAGGCATTAATACATTTTCACAATTACTTCTTCTCCATCGAACACCCCGAACGGACTAAAAAACATATAGCCACACCAGATCGCAACTCGGCCTGCAAGCGCCTCAATATGTACCTCCGCTGGATGGTGCGCAGCGATAAACAGGGTGTCGATTTCGGGCTATGGAAAAAAATACAACCATCCCGGCTTATATGCCCGCTCGATGTGCACGTGGCCAGGGTAGCCCAGCGACTGGGATTGATGGAGAATATAAAATCCAACTGGAACAATGCCATGCATCTTACCAGTCAGCTGCGGTTGCTCAACCCCGCCGACCCGGCAGTGTATGATTATGCCTTGTTCGGCCTGGGTATGGGCGAAAGGTTTTAAACTATAACCTGGCAATAATATCTTCGGTATCGGGGAAATAGGTATCCAGGTTTGTGGCAATACCGGTTAACTCTTTTTCTATAAGGTCCAGCGCCTCAATAACAGTGGCTATCTTGTCCGGCAACATACCCAAAGGCGTGTCTTCCCCTGATCCGTTGCCTTTTTCGTGTTGTGTCAGGTTTAATGCTGCCAGCTGCTCTTTTATTGTTCTGGTCTTTTTTCTGGCTATCTCCTTTATTTTCTCATTCTGCTCCCTGATATTGATCAGTTGCTTTCTTTCTTCCGATATGTCTCTGGCTATACAGTTTACACCTGTTATCCTGCCATCCTGGTCCATTATAGGCGTAGAACTTATTTCATTGTACTGCTCCAATCCGTTATAGGTTTCTACTACTATTATACTGAAACTTTCACCGCTCAGCGCCCGTTCATAATCTTTAATCCTCCTCGCAATAAATGAATCAGAATGCCATTTGCCCAATACATAATCGCCCTCATCGATGGCTACGCCCGAGCGGCTCAAAAAGAAATCCTGGTAAGCTTTGTTGCAAAAGGTGATCTTAAGTTCCTTATCTACCGACCATATCAGGTCCCTGGTATTATTAATAGTTGCCAGCAGCTTCTGTTCATTGTTGCGCATTGCATCAAAAAGCTCCTTCTCCTGTGTTATATCGGTTGTCACTCCCGATATCAGATCGGGTCGGTTATTAACGCCTTTTTTATACAAAACCCTGACTTTAAACGCTCTGAGACTTCCGTCGGTTGCTACATGGCGGTATATCAGTTCAGTATGCCCGGCTTTTTTAATCTGGCTCAAAGCATTCTGTACCAGGTATTTATCCTGTTCATATACCGAGTTCAAAACAAAGTCAACATCGGCATTTATGTGCTCTTTACTGAAGCCATACATATCAAAATAAGCCTTATTGCCGTAAATTAATTTAAACGTATCCGCATTTCTGGTCCAAATGGCTTCGTCGAGGGAGGTAAGAATGTCTTTCAGTTCTTCCTTGCGTTCCTTTAGCAATTCCATCAGCTCAAAATTCTTTTGATCAGCCAGAACCTTATCATTTACATTTATGGCATAGCATATTCGAGCCTTAATATTGCCAAATTCAGTAGCATGCGAGTAAATATGAACATAAAAAACTGTGCCATCTTTTCTCATATGCCTGTTTATTCCCGCATCATAGTAATCCGATTTTCTTTTATTATAGTTTACAACCATAGTGGTTACATCCTCAACCGGCCTTATCGCTTTGATATTTAAAGTCAGGAATTCTTCCCTGGTGTATCCATAATTTATGATTGCAGCATTATTTACCTCCAGAAACTGCATTGTATCTGCGTCAATAATCCAAGAAGGAATAGGGCCGTTATCAAAATGGGTTTTGTAATCAGTTGTAAAAATGTTGTCCATTTCGGTCATGTAACTTGTTTGTTTTATTATAAGTGATGAATTTTAATATTTAATTAATAGGACTTTGATAGCGAAAAACAAATGTACTCAATTAATTCAGGTATTCAAACGAGATGTTAATTATTTTCAAAATCAAATGCAAACGATAAGTTAACGTAATTCCATTTTACAATTCATAACCTTCTTCCGCGATATTTACCTGTTATCTGTACCTCTCTTTTACCTATTTTTGCCTCACTTATGGCAAACGAAAATAAGCTCCAGAATATAATAGGGCATTGCAAGGAATATGGATTTGTATTTCAATCAAGTGAAATATATGATGGATTAAGCGCTGTATATGATTATGGCCAGTATGGGGCAGAACTCAAGAAAAACATCCGTGATTACTGGTGGAGAAGTATGACCCAGATGCACGAAAACATTGTGGGGATAGATGCTGCTATATTTATGCACCCTACAGTATGGAAAGCCAGCGGGCATGTGGACAACTTCAGTGACCCGATGATAGATAATAAGGACAGCCAGAAACGGTACCGGGTCGATCACCTTATAGAAGCTTTTGCCGAGACACTGGATAAAGAAAAATCGGAGGCATTGCTGACAACTATGGATCAGTTGCTGGCTGCCAATGATTTCGCAGGCCTTAAAGAAATAATTGATATTAATAAAATGAAATGTGCCATAAGTGGTACCTGTAACTGGACTGAGGTTCGCCAGTTTAACCTTATGTTTTCAACTGAAATAGGTTCGGTGGCAGAAGAAGCTAATGTGATATACCTGAGGCCGGAAACAGCCCAGGGTATATTTGTCAACTTCCTGAATGTGCAGAAAAGCGGTCGCATGAAGATACCTTTTGGTATAGCCCAGACAGGTAAGGCATTCCGTAACGAAATTGTGGCCCGTGGTTTTATATTCAGAATGCGGGAGTTTGAGCAGATGGAAATGCAGTTCTTCATTAAACCCGGCACCCAGAAGGAGTGGTATGAATACTGGAAGGAAACCCGCATGAAGTGGCACCTGAGCCTGGGCATAGGAGCGGAGAAATACCGTTTTCACGACCATGTGAAACTAGCCCACTATGCCGATGCTGCCTGCGATATTGAATATGACTTCCCGATGGGATTTAAAGAAGTAGAGGGCGTGCACAGCCGCACAGATTTCGATCTGAAACAGCACCAGCAGTTCAGCGGCAAGAAGCTTACCTATTTCGATACAGATATCAACCAGCATTATGTGCCTTATGTTATTGAAACATCCATTGGCCTGGACCGGGCTGTAATGATGGTGCTCAGTGAGGCATATAAGGAAGAAGATCTCAGCACTGCCGATAAGCAGGACAGCCGCACTGTGCTCAGCTTACCCCCAATGCTGGCCCCCATTAAACTTGCAGTGCTTCCACTTACCAAGAAAGATGGTTTACCAGAGATAGCCCGCCAGTTGATTGATGAGTGCAAGCCTTATTTCAAATGCTACTATGAAGAAAAAGACAGCATTGGCAAGCGCTACCGCAGGCAGGATGCTTTAGGTACCCCTTTCTGCATTACTATCGATCACCAGACCAAGGAAGACCAGACCGTTACCATCCGTTACCGCGACAGCATGCTGCAGGAGCGCATTGCCCTGGCAGATGTGAAGGGATTGGTGATTGATAAGATTAAGATGTTTTAAGTGCTTTCAAGAGTCAATAAAAAATGAAGACTGGCAGAACCAGAATTCTGCCGGTCTTCATTTTTTGTATCAGAACAAGGCGTAAGACAAAACCGAACTAATTTACATCAAGGCTCTGCAAAAATGTTGAAGTTGTATCAGTTGCTACAATACTGCCAGTCATGGTGAATTGCTGCAAAATTCCTCTATATCCTGAATTTACAATGGTAGAAATATAAAAATGATTGGAGCATGGATCAATACAGGTTGAGTAAAATTCCCGGTCAACGGCACTTGGCAGACTAATAGAAGAGAGGGTCGTAATGGAACCTGCAGATGGATCAATTTTGATAAAATCCTGTCCTACTCCCGGATAATTTTCCCTTATAGCGTATAACATATTGTCATTTTTATTAAACCTTAACCCGAGGATATCCCATGCACCGGAGCCTGTAGCAACAACCGAAGTAGCAGAAGATCCGGATGTGTATTTTTCTATATAGTAGGTAGCAGTGTCTCCGGTAGACAGGTACATATTGCCGGTGTTATTGTCAACAGTTAGCGAGCCCATAAACGGATGAACCAGAGTAGCAATAACAGTAGTGGTGAATGTGGAACCGGAAATGTTAATTTGCATCAGGTTACCGCCGGAAAAACAATAAAGTTTGTTTGTAACATTGTTGTATACAGGTGCTGAAAAAGTTGATGTTCCAGAAGTACTTAATGCAGTAACACTACCTGAGGCAGAAATTTTATATAAAGGAGCCGGACTGTCGCTGGAACCCCTATAGGTTTTAAATACATAATAGCAATTGTCGGCGATATTAAAAGCTCCCTGATTGGTATATACCGAAGTCGCGAAGCTGCCAATAGCTGAAAGTAGGCCTGTGGAAGGATTAATTGGTCCGAAACTACAGGTTGATATTGTATCATACATACTTGTCACAGGGACTGTATAACCGTAAAGCGTAGATGTGCAGGTTGTTTTGGAGCCTGTAGTTTTCCTGCAGGCCGAAGCTAAACAAAGTGCAAAAAGGCAAGCAATACCAATAGATTGAGGAATACGATTCATAAAAATAAGTTTAGTTACTTATTAAGACACCTGAAATTCTTTTCCGGTTGGAAATCCCTTAAAAATAAATAGTTATAGAAACGTTAAAAGAGGCAATCAACATAGTGTTTAATATAAAGATTGTGAGTTGAATCAATTTCCTTTTCAATAAATGATGCCACATTTCAGGTCAGAGCAATCATTGCAATTTAGCCCTCACGGCCTTCACCTCATCAGTGGTAACAGCAGCGCCACTGTTTCCGAAACTGGTATTTACATAGGTAAGTACGGCTGCAACCTCCTCATCATTGAGTGGCTGTGGCGGCATTACATTGTTGTATTTTACACCATTTACCACCAGTTCGCCCTGGAAACCTTTAATAACCTGAGTAATGGTTTTCTCCTTATCGGTAAGGAAATCAGATTTAGCCAGCGGAGGATAGGCTCCTGGTATTCCGGCACCGTTTCCCTGGTGGCAGGTTACACAAGTACGGTTATAAACAGCCGCTCCTGATATGGCTGATTGAGAGCCTGTGGCAGTTGAGGCAGTTGAGGTACTTGTGGAACTAGAATTGCCACCGCAGGAAGAAATAAAAAGGATAAGAAGCTCCGCAATTGCAATGAGGCAAATTTTTTTCATATTGTTGATTAATATCCGTGTTTTGGGATTCTCAACAAAAGAAGTAAATTTATAGGAAATTCTCTGCATCGGGCAATAATTATTACTTCAGTACTATGTAATGGTAATGATGGTTATGTAATTATTTATTGTAGTTAGCGATAAGGAGAATCGGGTCTTTTAAACCGGTATTTTAAAAATAGCGATATCACATGGCAGGTAATAAATTATATAAGGTTTGCATTCTTGCTTTTTTATCAGCTATCCTTGCTGCTTGTGGAAATAATGCGCCGGCAGGAGATGCCTCCAAAGTGCCGGCTATGGTAAAATACCCGGAGAAAAAGGACATGATATTGCTCACCGACCGGCCCCCTCAACTGGAAACACCCCTTAAGATATTCAGGCAGGATTTTACGCCCAATGAATACTTTTTTGTGCGCTGGCATCTGTCACAAATCCTTACCAAAATTGATATTGATACCTTCAGGCTCAGGGTAGCAGGGGCGGTAGATAACCCGCTGGCATTGTCGGTAAATGACCTGAAAACAAAATTTCCGCCTGATTCGGTCGTTGCCCTGGCTATTTGTGCAGGCAATTCCCGGTCCACCTTCAGCCCTAAAGTACCGGGAAGCCAGTGGCTGAATGGCGCTATGGGCAATGCAGTGTGGAAGGGTGTAAAAATCAAGGATATACTGGCAATGGCAGGCGTGAAAAAAGGTGGAATGGAGGTTACATTCCAGGGGCTTGACAGAGGTGCATTGCCCGATGTGCCGGCATTTATAAAATCGTTAGGTATAGACCGGGCAACGGATGGGGAAGTAATGGTAGCCTACGAAATGAACGGCCAGCCTATTCCTATGCTGAATGGCTATCCGCTGAAGCTGGTGGTGCCGGGATGGTATGCTACCTATTGGGTAGGATCTCTGGCCAGTATCAATGTAATCACTGATACCTTCAAGGGATTCTGGATGAAAACGGCCTACAGGGTGCCAGCAACCGGCCCCGACGAAAAGCCCGACAGCCTTGCAAAAGCAACTGTTCCCATTACCAATATCAACCTGCATTCCATTTTTGTAGAGCCGGATACCAGCGAAACAGTAACTGCCAATAAGCCCTGCCTGGTAGAGGGGCTGGCATTTAATGACGGCAGCGGCATAAAAAAAGTGGAGCTGTCGCTGGATGGTGGTAACACATGGGTAGAAACAAATCTGAACGCCGAGCTGGGCAAATATTCGTGGCGGCGCTGGAAGTATGACTGGACACCTAAGTCAGCTGGTGAATACCATCTGGAAGTAAGAGCAACAGATGATAAAGGACACTCCCAGACTGATAAGCAATGGAACCGGAGCGGATATGCCAGAGGTTTTATAGAGCAGCTGGATGTGAAAGTAAATTGAGCATTCAGCTGGCAGTAATCCAATGGCAGCTGGCATTTTCAGGAGATACAGAGCGCAATACGATATTAGGCAAAGAATGTGGGCCATACCTTAATTAAACAGAAGTATTTTATGAACAGAAAATATACCATTATCCTATTGGCCATCTGCCTTAATATGGCATACATTACGGGGTGTAACAGCAAGTCTGTTGATGCCTATAAACAGCCACCTAACACATTCAGCATTACCGGAAGTGTTCGTGAAATGAACCTGTATCCCGATGCGCCTCCTGCATTTCCGGAGCACGAGGGCAAAGCTGAATTTATGTCCTATTGCGGTATCTGCCATTCGCTCAAATACATAAGCTCACAACCCGATTTTCCGGCCAAAACCTGGGATGCTGAAGTAACCAAGATGATCGCAAAATACCATGCACCAATTGACTCGGTGAATGCAAAGAAAATAGCAGCGTATCTGGTAGCAGTGAAGGGGAAAAAATAAAGATCGTTAATTAATACTATAGAGGGTCATAGCTTTATATTGGACTTTTATTGGCACGATTATTTATGAGAAAATCTGTAATTTCATAGGCTATTTGCTGAACTGATAATACACATAACCGGCAAATGTAATTTATGTATGGGGTTTCAAAGAAGCCAAAACT
Source organism: uncultured Bacteroidota bacterium (assembly GCA_903835005.1). Classification (GTDB taxonomy): domain Bacteria; phylum Bacteroidota; class Bacteroidia; order Chitinophagales; family Chitinophagaceae; genus Nemorincola. The sequence continues at coordinate 28,514 of CAILLK010000122.1, forward strand.
GTCTGTAGTCATTATCCGCATTGTAGTTGGTATTATATTCTTATCGGAAGTGATACAGAAATTAATCAGACCAGATGAAGTTGGCACGGGCAGGTTTGCCAAAATCGGATTTACCCATCCCTGTTTTTGGGCATATTTCACAGGTTCGTTCGGAATTGTCTGTGCTGCACTTATTTTGCCAGGCATACTAACCCGGCTTTGCAATTCCGCTGTTCGTTATCATGGTAGTTGCCCATATTACCACAATGTACCCGATGCTGATGGAGTAGGGTTTATGGGTTTTTGCACATGAATGCCGCACAGATTTTGCAATGACACTTTTACTGATAGTGATAATTGCAGGTGAAGGTAAAAAATCAACCAGTTATGAAATTGTATAATTGCAATTAATCTGTTATTATTTAACCCAGATTTTGGAGTTAACCGATTAACCTTGTAATGCGTTGATTATTAATGTTATCTACTTTTGATTTTCAACCGGATAGCAGTCGGATTTTTGAGAAAATTAAATTGAAAATCAATTAGTTAAGTCGACAATCGGAAATTCAACTTCAAAATCCGGATTTAAAAAACGCCTTCACCAAACGAAATATATACCTATCTGAATAGGGGGATAAACCCAACTCAAAAACAATCTGGCGCACTTTTCATAAGGTCAAATATAATAATAATTAAGGCTGCCAAAGGGCAGCCTTAATTATTATTAAGTCTTCAGTTTCAGAATTATCTAATCAGCGTTACGTCGCCTTTTGCTTCAATAGTTTTACCACCGCAATCATATTTGAGGTAGTAGAAGTACGTGCCCATATCCTGCGGAACACCATTGAAATTACCGTCCCAACTTACATCATTATTACCGCCTTCGAATACGGTTACACCCCAGCGGTTAACTACACGGAACTCATGGAAGGCATGGAAGCCAGTCATAATAGGCCTGAATAGCTTGTTTATGGTACCATTAGGTGTAAATGCATTCGGGAATACAACTGTGCAGCAGGTTTGCGGATAGAAGGTCTGGCTTGCTGAAGCATAACAACCAAAAGGATCAGTAACAGTAAGTGTAACAATACTTTCTGCATTATCCATTGTCCCCCATATAACAGGAGCATTTATATTCTGGAAATAGTTTGACGGAGCCCAAGCATACGAGTAGTTATAGTTTATGCTGTTTGCTTTGAACCGAACACTATCCTGAAGGCAGAACATTGATGAATCACGGGCAAAGGCCTGGAATGTTGGATCAGGATGTCCGTGAACATTTACTGAGTCTGATGCAGTTAACGATTTACAACCCTCTTTTGATACTGAACTAACCGTAATAACGTGCAAACCCGTATCAACCCATTTAATTTCGTATGGGCCACCAGTATTTGAATTGCTGGAAATGATATTGATAGCAGCAGAATTGGCCATCAGCACCTTATCGATGTACCAGGTAAAGGAGTAAGCTCCGCTGCTGGCAGACGCAAGCGACAGTTGCACAGTATCACCCAGACAAACATCAGGTTGGGAGAAGTCTGCCATATATGGTTGCTTAACTACGTTTATCAGAACAGTGTCTGTTGTAGAACAGAAACCACTGTCGTCGGTAGTAGTGAGGTATACATACTGGCTCATGTTAGCTGTATCGAACTCAATAATAATTGTTGAATCAAAGACATTGGTACCAGAAACCGCTTTCGCACCTTCAGGTAACACCCATGTGTAAGATGGTGCAAAAAGGTTTGGTCCGTAATAGGACAAGCTTAAAGAATCGAACTCGCAGACATATGTGTTGCTTACATTAATACCAAATACCGGTTTATAAATGATAGTAACCGGAACAGCACTGCTATCGCTCTCACAACCAGTAGAATTGTTAGGCACTGTCTGGCTCACATACCATGTGTATATGCCAGGTATTGTGTCGGTGAATGGTATTGATGTAGATGGTGTAGAATTGTAGTACCAGTTAAGGTGCGAATCACCAATACTGTCAACAAGCGCCCTTAACGAAGAAACAGGAGAATACTGGCAATAAGCGATAGGATTAGTAACCGGCACAGGTGGTTTAACTTTAACCACATTTACATCTATTGCGCTATCACTTACACAACCATAAATAGTAGTCTCTGTTACATAATAAGTTACTGTATCAGGCGCTACATTGGTTTGCGGATAAGGAGTAACTGCGGTAGCTACTGTAACACCAGGCCCGTACCATAATAATGGTGTCGGGGCAACCAGTGTAAGGCCCACACCTGTGGTATCTGGTGTAGCTATAAGCGGCACCGGTGTCTGCAACTGGCATATCGGAGTTGGTGTAATGATCGGCGGATTTGGTTTAGGGTGTATTGTAATGGTTACCGGGTTCCTCGGGCTTTCACAACCAGAATCGGTACGGCTTATCCAATAATTGTAGATGCCGGCAACTGAAATAACAGGCAACGGTTCAGTAAAAAACGGCGATCCGCCAGTTGCAGCAAAGTACCAGTTTACAGTATCGGCAGTAGGAGTTACAGTAAGTGCAAGTACCGGGCCAATAAATTGGCAATATTCCATGTTGCCCGATGCTGTAGGCGCAGACGGTGTGGTAATAACCCTTACCTTAAAACTATCCCTTTTACTTTCACAATTGCCTGATCTCTGGCTGAAATAAACTGTGGTAACTCCAGCTAATGTTGTGTTTACAGACGGCGGAGTAGCTAAAGTATCTCCTATTGGTACTATATTATCTGGGTACCATAATATTCTACCTCCTGAAACCAAACCAGTTACCGTCCAGTCGACAAATGGCTGGTTCTGACAGTACCAAACCGGACCACTTACAATAGGTGGTAATGGCTGAGGAATAATACCCGCATCGGTATAAGCGGTATCCTTACATCCGAAAGAAGTTTTAGTTATCACTCTGTAAATGCCTGTATCGATGGAAATATAACCGGGACGGGTAGGGTTCTCAAGAGTGGAAGTAAATCCGGCAGGGCCTGTCCAGCTCCATGTTTCTCCGATAGTATCAGGCGATGCATACAACAATAAGGTATCCACCATTCCCTGGCATAATGGAGAGTTGTTAGATGCAGTGATTACTGGTTTATACTGGATTATGACATGTGTGCTGTCGGTATCATGTACGCCACCCAAAGTTCTGATAACATAATACTCTCCTGAATCTGCATAGGTAGCAGGCCAGATAGAAGGGTCCTGTTGTGTACTTGTAAATCCGCTTCCGGGTTTGTACCAGTAAAAAGTGGCACCCACAGAATCTGCGATATACCTGAATTTTAACGAATCACCCTCGCAAGGACTATTACATTCTACGGTATTGCAGGTAAGTAATGTAAGATACATAGTTCGGGTTTCGCAGGTGGCGCTATCAACACCCGTAATGGTGTATGTAAAAACTGATGGAAGTATGATTGTATTGATAGTATTTACAACGCCGGTAGTGGAAGCAAGCCCGGTAGCAGGAGACCAGGTCCAGCTACTCCAGGTCCATGTTTTATCTGCACCATATAAAACATCTGCCGGAATGGAAGTGGTACCCGGTATAGCACAGACATTAAATGTATCATATAAATTTCCCGGAAATGCAGTATCGGCATAAGCGACTACGCCATCGACATTCAATGCTGGCTGTGGCAAAGCACTATCAAAACCCTCTCTGCCATCGTAGATATACGCATAAGAAATCACGGCACTGTCATTACCTAAGATAGTGCCAATATTAAATACAAGGAAAATACCTTCATCTGCAAAATTACTGTCAGGGTAAGTGGTGAGCACCGGACCTGTTCCTGCCCATAACTGAGCCGGAGTGTTAGAAGGAGCTAATCCAGCTATCACACCGCATTTGGCGCGGCAGTCCTTGGTGCCAAGGGCCATCCAACTGTTAGTCATATTAAAAATACCTGAATTGGAGTAAGTGCCTATTTCAACATAATGCCGCCAATCTTCATTCTGATGCAGAATTACATTTTCGGTAGTAGATCCGCCACCCCAGTCTGATGCATTATCAGGGTCGCAGGTACGCTCATAATAAACGCCGGTGATTGGCGCTATTGTGGTATTATATATTCTGGTGGTAACAACTACCCAGGAAGCAAAAGTATCCACCCTTGTATCCTGAATAATATTTAGGCCGGCAACTGTACCTGTAAAAGTTCCGATTGCGGAGCCACCAGTGTTTGTGTAGCCTGTAATAGATCCGGGAATAGTAAAAGAACCGGTACACAAACCTCCACCAGCCCAGTTGCGGTATTCGGTAGCACCTACCTGTATACCCCAGCCTTCCTGCGGATATCCAGGTTGCGTATATGGACCCATAAAGCAAGGAGCACCCGTACCCCAGCCATCATGGCCCCAGTCGTAACTGGCATCCATGGCCGCACCAGAGGTGGCACAGGGAGTAGTGCCGCAACAGGCATGCGCATGATAAGTAGCCGGAGAGCTACATGTACCAAATGCAGCCATATTGTCAACACCTACCTCCAGCCACTGTCCTTGTAAGAATACATTGCCTCCAACAATCTGGCTAGTTGCGTTCTTGCAGAAAGTAAACGACAGGATTGTAATGATTAGAAAAAAGTAATTTTTTTTCATAAAAAATTGTATTATAAAAACTTAAAAAATTAAAAATGCTTGAAGTACAAATAGTTTTCAGGAATTTGGGGTCTTAAAATTAAGAAAGTTTTTGAAAAGTATTCTATTTTTTTCATTTAATTTAATAAATTTCGTTACCGAGATTTATTAACCTATCAAACAGACAGTCTAAATATAACTTTTGGTTGGCAAATAGCTATATAAATATAGCAATAATATTATTTAGATAAATATATTGTCGCACTTACCTAGGTTTTTAGAACATATAATATATTTTTATATACTATTCATATTATTTAATGTGTGATTTTAAATACCCACCAATAATTACTATCTCTATAAACCAAACAAAATTAATAATATTATTGCAAAATGCCAGACACTTTCCGATTTGCTGATATTATCATTCTATTACTCAAAAATGTTTTTAATCTCATTAAACAAATTCAACAAATTAACCGGAAATGCGGCCAATTGTAAATAAGTTACTCATTGCTACTACCTTAACAAAGTAACATTTCCCTGCCTGTGTTCTTTCTGTCCATCTATGAAGGTAGCATCAATGATATATACATATACTCCTTCAGGTTGTTCGGTTTCATTAAACTTACCATCCCATCCGGCCCCGTCTGTACTATTAGTCTCAAATATCAGTTGTCCCCACCTGTTATAGATATTCATGGAGAAAGTTGACAGGCCTTTAGACAAGTAATTGCGCGGGAAGAAATAATCATTAAGGCCATCGCCATTTGGTGTAAATACATTAGGGATATCGAGGTAGCAGTCGTTTTTCACCACTAAAGTGTCAGAAGCCTCACATCCATTAATAGTTACTGTAACATAATAAGTGCCCGGTGTGGTAACAACTATTGACGGTGTTGTTTGCCCGGTGCTCCATTTCCATTTTGCACCCTTGGTATTATCGTTATTAATGTCGTTAAGGGTAATGGGGTTACTACCCGAACAGATGGAAGTATCTGAGCCTATATTCAGATTAGGTTCAGGGAATATATTGATTACTTTCTGCGTACTGGTATCGCGACATGCCCTGTAATGTGCAGTTACGGTTACGGTATCAGTTCCATAGCTGTCGTAGGAGTGCAGTACAGGATTAATATTTACGATACTGTCGCCATCACCAAAATTCCAGGTAACTCCGGTAAAGCCAATATTGGTATAAATACCGGTAAATGTAACCGATGTGCTGCGGCACAGTACACTATCTGTGAGACCAATGCTGATAGCACTGAGCGAATCAACATAGACAATTCCAGTTGCGGTATCATGACAGGGAATAAAGTTAGTAGCAATCAACTTCACGGTATAGACACCAGTATTGGCATAAGTATAAGACGGGTTTGCACCGGTACTGAATGCCCCGTTGCCAAAATACCAAACATAGCCCAGATTGCTGCCGATGGAAGTATTAGTGAAAGACACAGAATCGCTCTGACATACAATATCAGGACTGATAGTGAATGAAGCCTGCACCGGATGAATAAGCGGTATGGTATCTTTAGTACTATCGGAGCACTGTGCATTTATTGCCGTAAGGTTGACAACAAAGCTATCCTGGCTTAAAAATATGTGTTTCGGACTGGTTGAAGTATCATCTGTACCATCACCGAATGTCCACAGGTATTTTAAAGCTCCGATTGATGTATTGTTGAAAATAACGGTATCGCCATAGCAGCCATAATGAATGTTGTAACTGTATATGGGTATTATAGGATTTAAAATAGTAACGGCAAAATAGTTACGGGGGCCTTCACATCCATTCACTGTCTGGCTTGCCCATACAGTATCTATGCCTGTGAGTAATGTATTCAATACCGGAGATACTGAAGTGCCCACCCCGCCGGTGGCTGCAGTATACCATAAAATACCGGAGCCGCCAGTAGTGAATGGCACAAAAGTCTGGCCATTGCAGTAAGGGCTTGGATCGAAAAGGAAAGGAGGAGGAGGAAGCGCAATAACATTTACGGTATCGGGAGCCCTTAAACTCTGGCAGAGGCCAATTGTTTCGGATACATAATAGATAGTAGTACCCGGTGTAGTTGTGGAAGGCGTAGGGGCAATGGTACTTCCTGTACCTCCTGTAGGAGCAATATACCAAAGCGACCCTGTGCCGCCGGCAGGCGGAATAAGGGGCACAGAAGGTGCATTCTGACAATAGGTAACCGGGGTAATGGCGGGCAGTGTAAAAGTGGCATGATCAAAATTAATGTGATAAATTATAGAATCGCAGCCACCTGCAGTATTGGTACCCGTAATGGTATAGACGAAATTGGTGCTGATGCTGTCGGTATGTACAGTAAAGGACGTACCCCCGCCAACTACAAATGAATCAGGTACCCAGGTCCAGTGATAAAACCCACCACCAGGCATAGACACATTTACAGAATCATTTGGATAGCTGCATAAATTTATGGTGTCTGTAGAATCGAAGTGGGTTCCGTTTACATTAAGACCTCCGGGCTGTATGGAGTTAAGGGCGCTGTCGATAGCGGATGCGGAAAGTACATAGGCATAGGAAAGACTGGTACTGTCGTAAGGCGCAATAGTACCTATATTGAACACAAGGCCTATACCCACATCCTCGGTACTGGTAGAACCAACTGCATAAAGGTAACTATAAGGATAGGTAAGCTCGTTATATATAGAGTCGGGACTGAAACTTGGAACTAAAGTTGCTCCATGAAATACCGTACATTTTGCCCGGCAATCTTTTGTTCCCAGCCCCAGGTAATCGTTGGTATAGGTAGTTCCAGTTGTTGAAACCAGAACTTTATTTCCCGGATTAGGCAATTGGTAAGTGATCGTATTAACTGTTGCAAAGTTACCCAAATCGCAAGAACCGCCGCCTGTAACTGTTTCTTCATTATCAGGATCCACAGTTCTGATATAATAAATGTTATTTACAGGCGATGCGGTGGTATTAACCATTACAACGGTTACTGTAAAATACAATTTATTGGTATCAAGAACGGTTGTTTGACGAATATACAACGGGCCATCGGTGCCTTCCCATATTCCTTTTATAATTCCGCCAGAATTACTGTAACCAGTATTGGTTCCTGACAGACCGCCCGTAAAACCTGTAGTGCCAGAAGTTTCATAAATCGGGATATAAGCATCAGCTTCCGGACCACCAGTAAATTTTATTGCCCATCCCTCCTGTGGGTCGCCGGGAAGGTAAAAATCACCAAAGTATGGTGGGGTACCTACTGTCCAGCCATCAGATCCATAATCGGCTACAAACCCTAAAAAATTAGTACTTGTAGTGGTAATTGCAGCGGCAGGATCCCAGAAATTAAAACTACATCCGCCCAGATTGGGATGATAACCTACAGGAGCAGGCAATGTGCTGCCATAACCACCATTGGGCGCTACACCTATCTCCACATAATGCCCCTGAAGAAATACATTATCTCCTACCATTTGCGCTCCTGACCTTAAAGAACAGATCAGCAGGCAGAGCATTAGTGAACCTAAAAAATATAGCCTGGTCATAACAGCATTGATTTACCTATAAAGTTAAAATAAAATGGACAAATCAGGCAAAATTATTTATACTATATTTTTACTATTAACCACTAACTAATGATTTACTTTCAATCATTAATTATTGCGTAAAGTTTTGCCTTTTTAATCTTTTTTAAATTATTAATTGTTTACTAAAATTCAAACGTCATCATCTCATTAATGTTACATTACCCTGATGGTGTTCCTTTTCTCTATCCTGGAATGCAGCATCAATTATATAAACATAAACACCTTCGGGCTGATTGATACCATTGAGCTTACCGTCCCAGCCGGAACCATCGAGGGTAGTGGTTTCAAATATCAACTGACCCCAGCGATTGTAAATGTCCATTTTGAAGCTTGTAAGCCCTTTGGTAAGATATAACCTCGGGAAGAAATAATCATTAAGGCCGTCACCATTTGGTGTAAATACATTCGGGATATCCATGTAGCAGTTTTTCTGAACCCATATTGTATCAGTTGATCCGCATCCATTAATGTTTACGGTACATGAATAATAGCCCGGAGCAGTAATTACTATAGAAGGGGTTGTTTGTCCGGTACTCCATTTCCATTTTGCACCTGCAGTGCTCTTGTTGTTGTCATCGGTAAGGGTAATTGATTCGCTACCGGGGCAAATAGAAGTATCGGATCCGAGATTTAGAACGGGCTCGGGGAAGACATTGATAACCTTTGATGTGCTGGTATCTTTACAAGCCCTGTAATAAGCATTGAGGGTAACTGTATAGGTGCCAAACTGGTCGTAGGAATGTGATGCTGGGTTTTTGTTCAGCGTACTGTCGCCATCTCCGAAATTCCAGGTGAAACCGGTAGAGCCGCTGGTTGTAAAATTACCTGTAAACGTGACATAAGTGCTGCGGCAGAATACACTGTCGGTAAGCGCAATCTCGATCGGGCTGCTGGAATCAATATAAACTGTTGAGTAAGCAGTATCGTAGCAAGGAATAAAATTAGAAGCTACCAACTGTACATTATACGTACCGCTGCGGTTGTAGGTGTGAGCGGGATTAACAGCATTACTTGTGCCGCCATCTTTGAAGTTCCATAGATAGGACAGTGGCGGAGTACTTAATAATGCAGTATTGTTGGTAAACGTTATAGGAGAACCCTGACAAACAATAACAGGAGAATCTGAAAATGCCGCGACCAATGGATGAATCAATGAATCCTGCAGGCTAAAACTCTGCGAGCAAGCCAGATTGGTGGCAACAAGTGTTACTGTATAAATACCTTGTGCAAAAACATGGTTCGGATTTGTTGCTGTATCGGAAGTGCCATCCCCAAATGTCCAATTATAGTACAACGGACCAGGTGTGCTGGATAAATTGGTGAAAAAAACAGTATCGCCGTTACAGCCATAATGAGTTGCTTGCGAGAAATTATCAATGATTTTTGGCTGTGTTATTGTAGCAGATCCGCTGACTGCATAGGTACACTGGTCGATAACAATTGAAAAATTGGTGTATGTGCCGGCGCAGAGGTAAGGCACTAAAACAGAACTATCGAGCAGTGCAACAATATCATCGGGAGGCTGAACAACGCCACCTAATGAATAAAATACCGAATCAAGTGTAAGCGGAGGCAGCGGCCTGATGGTTATTGAACCGTCGCATTTACCGCATTGGGTTGCATTAGTAGAACTGACAATACTGGCAGGAGGCGGAGGGGGTGCTGCCAGGGTAACAGGCCCGGCGGGTGGTGTAACACAGGATCCGAATGAGGCAACGAAATTTGCATAAACAGTTCCTGCAAGTGGTGGAGCGGCCCCGCAGAGTCCGGTAATGGTAATGGTTCCTGTGCCACTGCTGGTAACTGAAAGTGGCGGCTGAGCAACACCATCTTTAGTATAATTCAGCGTAAACAAATAACCGGGATATAAACCGCCTATGGTAATTGTTCCGTCACAAACACCGCATGAAGATGGGTTGGTTGAGGAGATACTTGTGATTGCAATAGGCGGATCGGTGAGCACTATAGGCCCAGCCGGAGGGGAAGAACAACTGTGTTCTGAAGCAATAATATTGGAGTAGGTACCGGAACAAAGGCCGGAAATTAATATAGTGCCTCCGCCGGAAACCGTAGCCCAAACTACCGGCTGCGGAACACCACCTAAATCGTAATGAACAGTATCAATATCACCCGGAGTCAATCCGGATATTATGATAGAACCATCACATAGTCCACATTTCGTAGGATTTGAAGAAGAAGTTGAAATAGTGATTAAACCGCCCGGAGTAACTGTGTAATAACCATATGAAGTATCTGCACAACATTTTGCCCCAGCCTTGTATGTTGTAGCCGTGTGCGTACACACAGTTATTGAAAGGCCGGAGTCAATGAAAGCGCCTGTTGTTGCATTATACCAGTAAATATTGGAGCTGGCAAATGGTACCGGTGCATAACCAACAGGGTTAACCAGGTAGTATACACCTGTGCCGGTATCATTAGGAGTAAACCGCCAACCTTCATCGGTACATGTGTAAACCGATGGATAATCGTGGCCCGGGGCAACTGTAGCTTTCGTTCCTGCAGCATTCTGAACACCTAAAATTGCCAGGCCAGGAATTGCGCCATACCAACTTGTACAAATATCTTTATGACCTACATAAATATCAATTACATCAGACCCCTCATATAATACAAATTGAGTGGTATAGTATTGAGAAGTGCAGGAAAACATTGCCACATGGCAAAACGTAACTATATACCTTCTGTTTGGAGCAGTGCCCGTAGTACAATAAGTAATATTCCCACCATACTCAATGTCAACATCGCACCAGGGGCCGCATATTGAATTTTCTACAGGTACCTGCCCCAGCAGCGGGCCAGTTGCCACCCATGTTTCAAATGACCCGGCCAGGCCAGGATTAAAACAGATAGTTCCGTTAGGGCCAATAAGCGATGTTGTATATGGCAGACCATAAAAATTGAATGTAAAACCAATAGGCAAGTATGTTGTAGGATACTGGTCATCAATTGTAATCCCGGCATCAATAGGAATATCACCTACAAGATGTGCAGTAAGTGTGGTACAGGTATCCACACAGCTCAACGAATCGCTGCTGGTTATTGTTACCTGCCCAAAACTTATTCCCGATATAAATAAAACAGCCAATGAAAATAGCCCGGTAAATATTTTTTTCATACCCTAATTTATAAATCGTAGAGAAAATTCGACTACTCCATCTTTATAAGACGGAGTATTTCCAAAAAAGGTTTGTAAAATACGAAAAAGAAATGAGATATTATTTATTCCGGTATTAGATAGCCTATATAAAATTTAAAATAAATTTATTTTGCCTATATTCAAATCAATTGCTCACTTCCTTTTATAGACCGGAACCATAGAGCATGGCTCGCCATACATCAGCGATTTTACAACCACGCGCAGGCGGCGGGTAATGGCTACATATGCGGCTTCGGGAATATGGGTATCTCCGCAACCTTTTATAACAACCCTCTTATCAGCATATTCATCAATATCCATTGCATTTATTCTGTTCTGGATAAGGGCGTTAATCATTTCGGTTTCTGTTCCGAAATAAACTGATGAGGCTACCGGCTCCAGTGATGAAGCGGCTAGCATATAGGCCCACACAGGTATTATGGCATCGGCGGTGCAGGTAAGGGCTACATTGTGGTTGCGGTATTGTTCCCAATCCATTGCTGCCAGCGCGGCCCGGTAATCTTTTTCACGCAGTATCATTTCCCGGAACAGAAACGGTTTCAGGTCGAATACTGCAACCTCTTCTGCGGGTAAAAATGGGGTTAAGTCGAGTGTAATGATACCGCTTTCAGCTACCCTGTTTACTATAGTTTCCATTTTGTGTATAATCTCACTGGCAAAATTACGATAATTTATCAAGGTGATAGCCGGCCTGGGTATATCACCTTATTATACACAGATAGGTGGAAAATGTCTGACAGTTGTTTGATAAAGCCGCTAATCAGCCAGTTAAAGTGTGTATGGCAGCAAATAAGCAGGAATCGCATTAATTTTTACACTCATTTAACGAGTAGTGCTTACGAATCAGACTTAGGTTTTGGTTACTTATACACAGAAACATAACCAACATATTTAACTGCATGTTTATGTACTTATTGGATTTAGTTATCCACCGAAAAAGTTTTTATGACAGTACGAAAAACGCACTGTCATGTACCGGATACGGTACATCATGAAATGTTTAATTGGCAAAGCCGGAAATGCGTTTCACCTTTGTGCCGTAAATGATTGTTTTACCTGGAAACACTATCAGAATGAATACTGAAATACTATGGAATGACGGGCGCGAATGGGCAAAAGCCCCTTATCTGCACCAGGGTAAATCGATCAGGGAAATAGCGGGAACCGTGGGTGCAGATGAATCTACTTTGCTTAACTGGATTAACGAGGGGCTCTGGGAAGAAAGGAAGCGGAATATGCTCACCTCAAAAAAGGCACAACCGGAACGCTACTATCTGCTGTTTGAGGATCTGAACAGCATGCTGAAAAGTGAGAATGGTGAACCCAATACCCGGATTATTAATGCCATCATGAAACTGACTACAGCTATTTGCAAACTGGAAAATGATGACAATATCAGCAGTACCCTTGAAGTAGCCGAAGCGTTTACAAGCTGGCTGTTGAGCAGGGACCTTGAATTTGCAAAAAAAGTAACTGTTCATTTCGACCTGTTCATCAAAGAAAAACTGGCAGCATAAATTTCTTAATAACTTTTTCGAAATCCAGGAGTGAGAACAGGTTATAGCTTTATGATAGCAGAATCAAATTGTTTTTGCTCCAATTAGCTTGAAAAAACTACGCCACATTTATTTATACCAAAACAGCAATTCAAAATTTTCCTGACATTTGCATTAATTGTCTCAAATGATAAAACTCATGAAAAATAAAATCTTATTTCTGATTCTTGGCTTGGTCTTCAGCCTCCACTCATTTTCCCAGCAAGAGCCTATGACCCGTGAGGAAAAAGATGCGAAGAATGCCGAGCGGCAGGCCAGGGTGAACAGCAAGAACGATTATGCCAACTTCAAGAAACAGATCCTTGGCCTTAAACAATATGAAGCAGAAAGGCAGAAGATACCAATGCTGCGGAAGACCAGCAAGATGCCTGTGAAGGTGGTGGCAATAGTTGACTCGACCGACAATGACGGTGAAAGCAAAACACTGGTGGGGTATATCAGGCAGGAAGTGGGCGACAACACTACCAATATGTATGAAATCACCTACGATCGGAGCCAGAAAGCAATAGTAAGCGTAAAGCACACCCAGGAAGGAATAGATGCTGATAAAGAGCTACAGGAGGATATGCCTGAAAAAGTAACCCCAGTAAAGAGGGAACCAAAGAAAATCATCAAGCCAAAAAGTAAGGATGACGATGATGACGATGAACCTGAAGACAAACCCGTAAAGGGCAAACAAAAGGATGATGATGATTGATTTCGTTAGTCTGAAGTCTTAAGTAGTTAGTCTAAAGTTCATATCCTGATCTATTGTGCAATAGCTGGTATGTACTTGTTATTGCACCCCATTTCCAAATTCCAAATCCCAAATCCCAAATCCCATAAACATGCCTATCATTACCTCCGCTGATCTCAGTACGAATATATACAGTGAGATCATTACAGAGATTACCCGCACCGATAGTACCATCACCGACAGGGCAGTGAATGCAGCCATACTTGAGGCGAAAATGTACCTGAGCCGGTTCGATCTGGTGCAACTGTTCGGTACAGATACAACAGCCCCTGCTGTTACCGATGAATACCTGAAAACACTTGTGAAAGACCTTGCCTGCTGGCACCTTATAAGGTTGTCGAATACCAATATAGATTATGCTACCTACCGAACCGCTTACCAGGATGCCATTACCGCTCTGAAGAATATACAGAGCGGCGGCGCGCAGCCGCAGGGATGGCCTTACCAGGATACCCATGCCGAAACTGCCCCGCCAGGCGATGCCATAAGCTGGCACAGCAACCCTAAAAGGCATAATTACTATTAAGCTTCACCTGATTTTATTTTCACCCAAATGGCTATCAGCATATTTGCACATTACCACATTTTCACATTATCATCATGTACTTTTCCTATTTCGAAAAAGGCTGGGGCGAATTGTATTTCCAGGCGCTTTACTATCCGTTCAATGTAGTTTTCAGCGAAAAAATACCGGAATTATTTGTAGTATCTATGAATTGAAAAAGATGACAACAATTTATGATCACTAATAAGTTTATCAAAACAACCTGTCGGCGTAACGGATATACATCAGGATACAAAAACAGGCAAGGGAATAAATAATTACCGGACCAAAAATTATGGGCTTGCTTTTTTCCTTCGACAGGTTTTGTAATGGTAGCATCATCCAGAAATTAAATGCAGCGATCAGAAAAAAAATGCCATAATTAAAAGGTGGCCTGAAGATTACAGCCACTAAACCCAAAACAGGAAACCCATCAGCCAGCAGCAGGCAGAGGCCATAAATTGTTATGGTGTTTAGTAAGGATATGTATAATATAGAAAAGGGTAGTGAGATAAGTTTACTGTTAGTTAACCTATACACCATCTTATATAAATCCGATATCAACCTCCGCATAAATAGTATTTAAATCATAGGGATTTGCTGCTGCAAGTTACTGGAAATAGTGAAGAAAAAAGACAAGGAAAATACAAATAATTAACATTTTTAAGTAAATAATTATATGATTAAATCACATAAATCCCAGCATATTGAAAAAGAGATCATTATAAATGAACTCAACATCCGATCAGTAGACAGGAGCCGAAAAGATATTTCAACATGGCGTGGCGCACTGCTAAGTGCTGAATCGGTTTACTACCCTAACAGGAGTCGTCTTTACGACCTTTACGAAGATGTAATACTGGATGGGCACCTCTCAGGTGTAATTGCCAAGCGGATTGATGCCGTGCTGAATAAAGAGCTGAGTTTTGAGGTAGATGGCATCAGGAAGGCAGAATTGGATGAATTGATCAGCAGACTCGATTTCCGTGAAATTATGCGTACCATAATGGAGACACAGTTATGGGGTATTTCAGGCATCGAATTTATACCGGGAAGGGAGCTGACCTTTGATCTGATACCACGAAAACACATCAAACCCGAACTGGGCATAATTGCCTTTGAACAAACCGGAAATGATGGCATACCCTATGGCAACCTGGAGAATGTATGGGTGATGGGTGATACCAAAGACCTGGGCCTGCTGCTGAAATGCGCACCTTGCAGCCTGTATAAAAGAGGAGGCCTCAGTGACTGGGCGCAGTACATAGAACTGTTTGGTCAGCCTGTGCGTATCATCAAATATGATTCTTATGATGAACAGACTAAGGTGGAGCTAAAAAAAATACTGGATGAAAGTGGCAGTTCTCTCTCTATTATGATTCCACGCCAGGCCGACTTTGAAATAAAGGATGGCAAACAAACCAATTGTGATGGCAACCTGCAGTTATCGTTTATCAAAGCGCTGAATGATGAAATGTCGATAACCATACTTGGAAATACAGAAACTACTACCAGCAGCAATACATCGGGATATGCACAAAGCAGGGTTCACCTGGATCAGCAATATGAGATCACAAAAAGCGACCTGATATATACGGCAGCTATGCTCAACAGCCCGAAGTTTATAAGCATATTGCAGGGCTATGGATACCCGGTAAATAAAGGCAGATTTGTATTTTCGAAAGATTTGGATGTGGATTATCTGCAGACAAGGATTACAATTGATAAAGAAGTGGCGCAGATGGTGGCGGTGCCGGAAAGCTACTGGTATGATACCTATGGCATAGCTGCAAAATGAGCTGCTGCCTGATTCTCCGGAATATTAAATAATTATACGTAAATTTAGTCAGCCTTCAAAAAGATTTAGGCACATGAAAATTTCAGGCATACTCTTAGTGGCATTTTTTATGATTATTGCAGGTTGCCTGCGACCAGCCGATAATTTCATTTATCCGCAATCATCTTCTAAAAACAGGGCAGTCCCTTATATAATCAAGAGCAGCAATGCCATTATAAATCTTAATGAACCCAGGCAAACTATCCGCGGTTTCGGCGGGTCCAGCGCATGGCTTGGCACTTTAACTGATGCGGAAATGAATACATTGTACGGCACCGATTCGAACCAGTTTGGCTTTACTGTACTCCGCATCCGTATAGATCCTGCAGGAAGCAGTAAATGGGGCAACGAACTTGCCAATGCGCAAAAAGCTATATCGCATGGTGCTATAGTTATGGCAACACCATGGTCGCCACCTGCTGCAATGAAAACAAACAATAATGCTAAAGGTGGCGGCCAGCTCGATACACTATCTTATGCATCCTATAGCGCGTACCTGGCTGATTTTGCAGCCTATATGGCAGCAAACGGAGCGCCATTGTATGCTATCTCTGTTCAGAATGAACCAGATTGGTCTGCTCCTTATGAATCATGTGTATGGACACCCGGAGATCTGTTCAATTTCATTAAATACCATACACCTGCCACAGGCAACACAAGGTTGCTTGCGGCAGAATCAGATCAGTTTAACCATGCCTTTACTGATCCCATTCTTAACGACTCCCTGGCTTGTTCTTACCTGTCAATATCAGGCGGACATATTTATGGGGGTGGCCTCACACCATACCCATTGGCAGTAAGTAAAGGAAAAGAAGTCTGGATGACAGAGCACCAGGATACCTCAACCACCTGGGCAGGCGCGTTGAATACCGCTAAAGAAATCAATGATTGCCTGGCTGTAGCAGAGTTTAATGTATATAATTTCTGGTGGCTAAAAAAAAGCTGGGGACCTGTTGATTCATTGGGTAACCCTGCAAAACGGGGTTATGCAATGGCACAATTTTCCAGATTTATCAGGCCGGGTTACCTGCGGGTAAATGCCACCTATCAGCCATCCGCCAATATCTTTCTGAGCGCATATACTTCAGGAACAAAATTAGTTATTGTGGCACTGAACATGAGAGATACTATTGTAAGCCAGCCAATCACAATAACCGGCGGTCTTATTCCCTCAACCTTTACACCCTTAATAACTACCGCGAATGAGAACCTTAAGGCTCAAACACTGATAAAAGTGAACCAGGATGGATTTACTTACAGATTGGCAGCTCAAAGCATCACCACATTTGTGTCGGATTAAACCAAATTTAACTCAGATTTTATAATTCAATGGTAACCATCGATTTTATAATAATTTACTGTCTTTTTACGTTATTACATTATTTGCAAATAAACTTCACAATATGAAATCATCTTTTCTGTCCATTTTATTTTCGATCCTCGCCGCAATTTCGGTTGCCCAGAATTTTGAATTGGGCCTAAATGCCGGCTTGGCAGATTACTCTGTTCACAATATCTATTCAAAAGGAGTATATAACAATGTTATCCTTTATCAATCATCGGTAATTGCAGTTCCTTTATCTGCCAGTGTTTTGTATAACTATAAAAAGTTCCAGTTCGGTGCAGCAATTGAAACAAGCACTATAAATTATAAAAGCCGGTACCAACCCGACTTTGGTATTTTACCTTACATTACGCTCAACAATAGGGTTCATGAAACCCCCGTTAAATTATTTGCCAACAAGTTATTACATTTCAAAAAAATCGAAGGTTATGTGGGCTTGTCTGGGCTATATAATTTTTTAAAGTCAGCAGGCAATGAGTTTGTTCAAACCAGTCACACTTCCTCAATAGGTTTCGGAGCACAGGCAGGCGCAACCTATTTTATTTCAAAGCATATCGGTTTCAATGCCGAGATATCGGGGCGGTCTAATAATTTCCCGGCAGGACCGCTTGATAAAAACATAATTACTGTTCCGGTTACTATTGGATTCCGGTATAAATTATAATTCACCTAACGTAAAATTGGGGAAGGGGTACCTTTTGTTTGTAAATTACTAGCGAAAATTTAAGGCAAATACAGAATAAACAGCACTCAATTGGTTGGTTATAATTCAATCTCGGCAAGCGAAGAGGCACGAAATGTTTTTTATTATAACAAAGCGATTGGTCTTAAATATTGAAATCAATGAATACTATATAAGATTTCTGCGGGCATGTAATCTATCTGGGAAAATATTCAGTTTCGCGGTAACATCGGGGTTGGTTACCGATTAGGTAAATTGGCACCTAAACCACAACCAGTAATTAAAACAGCAAAATCCTGAATTCCTTATCTTAATTATAAAATCACTTTAAAATGAACTCTCCTTTTGCCAACATCTTCCTGGCGTTGCAGGCATATATCCAGGCCAATGTGCCCGCTATAAAATATATTGACCAGGATCTTGGCCAGCTGAAAAGCAGCTCTAGGCCACCGGTGGCATGGCCTTGTGTACTGGTCGATTTCGAAGACTTCAGCTTTGAGAACATGGGTAGTAATGTGCAAACAGCAAGCGGTGTTGTTGCACTCCGTCTTGGCTTTGCACCTTACAGCAACAGTTCGCACGCCACACCAAGCCCTTATCTGCAACAGGCTATCAGTTATTACGATCTGGAATGGTCGCTGCATAAAGCCATACAAGGCTGGGCTCCGGGCACGGATTTCGGACATATGGTGCGTATCAGTGCCACCTCACAGAAACGGGGTGACAGCTACCGGGTGCGGGAACTACGGTATTCGCTTGCATTTGAAGACTACAGTACCAAGCCCGGCCAAACATTTGCTACGCCTGCCTTGGCTGTTACAGATCAGATACTACTATAAGCAAGAATAGGCAGGATGACAAATATTACATTCCAATAGTTGAAATTAAGATCAGGTTATTGACAATTATCAGCAGGTGATTCCCCGCTTGTGAGGAGGAGCCGGTTATAACCACCTCAGGTGGGGCCATTTAGTCTGAAAATAAAAGGTTACCGCAGCTCTTTTCTTTATGTCCATGAGTTGTTCGGAATGGCTTTGTAGAATATGAATGATAGTATTTGGAGAAAGGAAAAATTCACTTACAAGCGCTCGCAGAATCTCTTCATAGGTCTTGTTTTTATAGAAGCCGTAATAAAAATACCTGCTGAGCAGACACTCATTCCGCATAGCCACCAGCCGGTCGTTTCTGCCTCTCCGGGGTTCAGTATTCAGTCCTTTACCTTTTATCAGTTCCTTGTGTATCTTATGTCCGCGCATATGGTTTTGTGTTTTGGGGGCATCAAAGATAAACCGAGGCTCAGAAGAAGAACTTGAAAGATATCAACAAAATGCAGTACCGAATCAGGCTCAAATGCCCTGCGGTAAAGGGTTTCTGCACTCAAAAACCTTGTGGATATTTTTTTATTAACAGAAAAACCGCCAGGAAAGTATTAACCGGTAATTGCAACTTTTTTATGTGCAGCCAAAGCCTGCTCCCAGCGCCAGGCAGTATCCATCATGGCATCAAGATCAAATTTCGTATCCCATCCCAATACAGAGCAGGCCTTATTGTTGTTGGCAAAAACTTCCACTACATCGCCGGGCCGGCGCTTATCCAACTTATAATTCAGCTTCTGGCCCGAAACCCTTTCAAAGGCATTGATTAGTTCCAATACGGTTACACCGGCACCTGTGCCTAAATTAAAAACCTCACAATTAGATTTGTTTCTGTCTTCTATAATGTATTGCAATGCCAGCGTATGGGCATGGGCTATATCGCTTACATGCACATAGTCGCGCACACACGAACCATCCCGGGTGGGATAGTCGGTGCCGAAAACGCTCATGTCAGGGCGCTTGCCTATGGCAGTTTTGGTAATTACTGGTACCAGGTTTTCAGACAGGTCCTGAAACTCACCGATCAGACCGGAAGGATGCGCACCTACAGGATTGAAATACCGCAGCAGTATAGTATTAAAATCTTTGTGAAAAAAAGTAAAGTCGCGGCACATACCTTCACCTATTTGTTTGGTACGGGCATAGGGAGATTCAGGTTCCATAAAAGGGGCGCTCTCCGATACCGGTAGCGCTTTGGGGTTACCATATACCGAACAGGATGAGGAAAACACAAAGTTATCTACATCAAAATCTTCAGCACACTGCAGTATATTGATCAGTGAATTGAGGTTGTTTTTGAAATACATCAGGGGTTCCCGAACCGACTCAGGCACACTTTTAAATGCTGCAAAATGCACCACACCTACCAGGTCGGGGTTTTCGAGGAAGATAGCTTCGGTATCGTCTAGATTGCAAAGGTCTACCTTATAATTCTTCACCGGCCGGCCAACTATCTTTTCAATGCCATGCAGCATCTTCATTGATCCCCTTGAGAGGTCATCAACCGATATAACATCAAAGCCGTTCTGAATGAGATCTACAATAGTATGGCCACCTATATAGCCACAGCCGCCGGTAACAAGAATCTTTTTCATAATTAAATCTATTTTATTCCTGTGGGTATATACTCAGGAGAAAAACCCAATGAAAAATCAATAGTTTCCATTACAAATATAAGGGCTGCTGATATTCAGATAAATTTTTTTTATTGGAGAATAATTGGTATTCCTTTTAAGCGGAATTGTTGTTGGAATGCAGTAATGGCCGTTGATACGCTTATCCTTCATTACTTTTATTTCACCTGTTGCATTGCTACCAGGTTTTTATAGATCCCGTCATTGGTCATCAAATCAGCATGGGTGCCGCGCTCCACTATGCGGCCCTTATCCATTACTATGATTTCATCGGCATGCTGCACCGTACTCAGCCGGTGGGCAATAACAATACAGGTCCGGTTCTGCATCAGCTTGTTAATAGCATCCTGCACTATACGCTCACTTTCGGTATCAAGCGATGAGGTAGCTTCATCGAGGATAAGTATTGGTGGATTTTTAAGAACGGCTCTGGCTATAGTAATCCTCTGTCGCTCACCGCCACTCAGTCTTGCGCCACGGTCGCCGGCCACAGTCTGGTAGCCTTCGGCCTTTTGCAAAATAAAGTTATGGGCATTGGCAATTCGCGCTGCCTCTTCAACCCGCTCCTGTGTAGCGCCACCGGTGCCTAAAGTGATGTTGTTGTAAATGGTATCGTTGAAGAGAATCGGATCCTGGCTCACTACACCCATAAGGCGGCGAAGATCATCGAGTTTACAGTCTTTAATATTGATGCCATCAATCAGAATCTCACCGCTGCTTACATCATGAAACCGGGGAATGAGATCTGCGAAAGTACTTTTACCAGCTCCCGACGCGCCTACCAGAGCTATAGTCTTGCCCTTCTCAATCACCAGGTCAACGCCCTGTAATATCTGCTTATCTCCATAGGCAAAGCATACATTGCGGAAAGTGATGTTTTTTGAAAATGAGGGAACGGGCTTGGGATCTGAAATTTCTTTAATAGTGCTTTCTACAGCCAGCAGTTGTTCAATTCTGTCGAGAGCAGAAGAACCTTTCTGAACATTGTAAAATGCAGCAGAGAGGTTTTTGAACGGAGTAATTATTTGTGTGAAATAGGCAATGTAGGTAACAAAAGCGGTAGCGCTGAGCAAATTACTAAACACGAGCCGGCCACCAAACCAGAGTATACAAGCCACAACAATTACACCCATAGTTTCCGAAAGTGGTGATGCGAGTTCTCTTTTAGCGGCTATAAGATTGCGTGTCCGGAAAAGGATATTATTGATCTTCATGAACCGGATATGCTGGTTCTTTTCTGCACTAAAGGCTTTAATAACTCTCATTCCCACCAGTGTTTCATCTACCACGCCAAGTATATTACCGAGTTGTTCCTGTGCTATATTTGATTGTTTGCGTAATGATTTACTGATACGGCCTATGATCAATCCGGCAATGGGCAATGCCACCAGCAGAAATACAGTGAGATGCGGACTAAGGGATATCATAGCTACCATGTACAGGATAATAGTCAGGGGTTCCCGGATGAAAACTTCGAGAACGCCCATTATCGATAGCTCAACTTCGTTAATATCGTTGGTCATCCTGGAGATCAGATCTCCCTTACGCTCTTCTGTAAAGAAGCCAATTGGCAGGGAAAGTATTTTGGTAAACAGGTCATTACGCAGTCTCCTTAGTACAGCATTTCTAATGGGATTAAGTATATAAAGGGATATATAAAGAAACAGGTTTTTAAGAACAGTAAACAATACAACTATGATGCAGATATAGGTGAGCGACCTGAGCGGGCCATAGGTGATGGTAATGCTGTTAAGGTATTTTATAACGGTACTAAGAACACCGGTACCTTTTGAGTCAATAGCAGTTAGTTTAAAGAGCACCCCCAACACTGGTGCCAGCATACTCAGGGAAAGTACCCCGAATAAGATACCCAGCAAATTGGACGTAAAATACAAGACTATCTGTGCTTTGTACTCAGTGAGGTATTTTAAGAGCCTTGATATTTTTTTCATGTAGTTCTATTCAATAGTATAACTCACTGTTCCGTCTTTCTCATCTTTCAACATAACACCTGCCTCAGCCAGTTTATTGCGTATCTGGTCGCTGGTGGCGAAATCTTTCCTCTTTTTGGCATCCTTTCTTATATCTATAAGCAGGGATAGTACATTGTCCAGTTTGCCGCTTTGAGTTGCCTGCATGGGCTGCAAACCGAGAATATCTTCCAGAAAAACCTGGAATGTAGTCTTCAGGAGTAAAAAAGTACCAGAAGCCAGTGCCCCTGGTGAAACCTGTCCACCCTTAATACCATTGACTACCGGCGCCATTTCAAACAGGTTGGCAATTACTTTGGCCGAGTTGAAATCGTCGTTCATGAAATCATCGCACTCACGGCAAAAGGTGATCACTTTAGCGTCCAGATCTTTATCTTCAGCCTCGGCATTGCCTTTATGGGTTAGTTTCTGCAATATTTCATATGCTTCCCACAGCCTCCTAAGAGCGCGCTCTGAAGCCTGCAGGGCTTCATTAGAGAAATCGAGCGTGCTGCGGTAATGGGTCTGGAGAATATAGAACCTGATAACCATAGGGTGATAGGGCTGATCGAGCAGAGGGTGGCTGCCGCTGAACAGTTCCGACAATTTGATTATGTTGTTATAGCTCCTGCCCATCTTCTTGCCGTTGATGGTGATCATGTTGTTGTGCATCCAGTAGCGTACAGGAGAGTGCCCGTGTGCAATGGTGGATTGGGCTATTTCACTTTCATGGTGAGGGAATTGAAGGTCCATACCACCTCCATGAATATCAAATACATCGCCCAGGTATTTGCTGCTCATGGCCGAGCACTCAATGTGCCAGCCCGGGAAGCCTTCGCCCCAGGGGCTCTTCCACCGCATGAGGTGCTGAGGTGGGGCGCTCTTCCACAATGCGAAGTCTACCTTATTGCGCTTCTCATCCTGGCCATCCAGATCCCGTGTAGTTTCCAGCTGGTCTTCCAGTATCCTGCCCGACAGTTTGCCGTAAGGGTAATTTTCTGCATATTTTTTCACATCAAAATATACCGATCCGTTTACTACATAAGCATAACCCTTCTCCAGAATGGTTTCTATCATGGTTATCTGCTCAATGATATGGCCGGTTGCGGTGGGTTCTATTGCAGGGTCATCGCAATTGAAGAGGTGGAATGCATGGTGAAACAGGTTGGTATATTTCTGTACCAGTTCCATGGGTTCCAGCTTTTCCAGCTTGGCTTTTTCGTCTACTTTGTCCACTGCCTCACGGCCTTCCTCTTCGAAGTGGCCGGCATCAGTGATATTACGCACATAGCGCACTTTGTAGCCCAGATATTTCAGGTAGCGCTGCACGACATCGAAAGTGATATAGGGCCGTGCATGGCCCATATGCGACTCGCCCGATACTGTAGGGCCGCATACATAGAGACCGGCATAACCGGGGGTAATGGATACGAATTTTTCCTTCTGGCGGGTGTATGAATTATAAAAATGAAGTTCAGACATGATTGTTATAAATTGAGTTTAAAGCAACCCTATACAAGCGATGCAGGAAACGGATGCAAAAATAAGTTAAAAAGAATATGATAAAAGAAAGATAAAAGATGTAAGCTATTTGTTTTAACAACAAATTTGGTAGCAACAACAACCATTATGCTGAATAACAGATTCAGTGAATGTTAGCTTGTTTAATCCTGTTGATATGTGCTTTGAAGATTGCATTGGGAAACAAACTTACGGTTTTTTTTATAAATATTTACCTGTTTGAATTTTTTTCACAAAAATCTACTTATTTACTCTTTCCCGGCCCTGAACAGCATTTGCCTTTCTTCTTTAGTGAGGGAGTTATATCCCTTCTGGTTTATTTTGTCGAGTATAATATCTATTTGTTGCTGAGAGACACCTGACTTGGGTTCATACTTATTATAAGAGGAATAAGATCGGCTATTCTTTCTATTCAGTATTTCCCTGTTCGGAGTTACCATACTTTCCACTTTATCTGAAATGTTATATATCCACTGGCCTGGGCGGTAACCAGCTTTTAACAAACGGATATATACAAAGCCACTGCCACCTCCTGCTACCAGCATCAGGATAACCGGTAAATAAAATCCTGAACCCAGCAACATTAATACACCAAAAATACCGGCAACCAGCATGAGCGGAATAGTGAATGTTTCGGTAATGTAAAAGCGGTAGCCGGGTGTAATTGTAACAGCAGCGGCTGCCATTCCGATAAGACCGGCACGTGGTCCAAGAAGACTTATTATGGGAGGCGTTTTACCCAAACCGCCGGGTAAATACTGAGAAAGCATATAGAAAACCCCTCCTGCCAGCAGACTATAGGCAAATAATGGTATTACCTGCCTCGGGCCAACCATCATCTGAACAACAGAACCGAAGCAGTACAACCACAGCATATTACTTATCAGCTCCCAGAAACTGCCGTAACTGAGCCAGCCATAGGTAAGGAGTGTCCACCAATGAGTTTTGAGTGCAGATAAAACCGGTAAGCCGAGGTTAGGCAGAAAATAGATGTTAAAATTGCCCCTGTCCTGGTATACAAGCAGCATTACCCCCCATATCAGCGATAGCAGCACATAGCCAAGCATGAGGCCAATGATTAATTTCAGTACCGCATTATTGGTAAGGCCCGGTATGTAGGATAAGGCTGATCTTCTTCGACCCGTATTCATTGCCCAAATTTATTAATAAAATTGGCTTCGTATTTTTTTGTTCCAGAGTCTTAACATAATAAATGCAAACAACATGCCGCCGAGGTGGGCGAAATGGGCAATATTGTCACCTGCAGAGTTCTGTATTCCTGAAAACAACTCTATTGCAGCATATATGGCTACAAACCATTTTGCCTTAATCGGAATGGCAAAATATACATAGAGCATAGTATTGGGGAAAAGATAACCAAATGCAAACAAAAGCCCGAAAATAGCCCCGGAAGCGCCAACAGTGGCCTCACTGATCATACCGGGCATTCTGGCATCACCAAAATAATACCTGCTCAGAAAATCAATCGAATCATTTATTTCTGCTTGGGAAGTGGGATTATTTATCCACGAAGCCATAGATTCAGGATTTACAGCCACATGATGAATCCTGATGAAATCCCTGAACTGGTTCAGGCCGGGATGTTGCTGATAAACAAGAAAATCATTGTAAAACCTGGTAAACTCAAAAGTCAGAACACCCAGGTGGCATAATGCAGCCCCAACGCCGCATACTATATAGAAAATCAGGAACCGCTTAGGGCCCCACATATTTTCCAGTATACGGCCGAACATCCACAATGCAAACATGTTGAAAAAGATATGACCCCAGTTGCCATGCATGAACATATGCGTAACCAGCTGCCACCACCTGAACATTGGTGATTGCCAGTAATGTAATGCAAGATAATTATCCAGATCAATGCCACGGGTAGCCAGGGCCTGTGTAAGCAGGAATACCAATACATTAATAATAAGCAGATTTTTAACCACTACCGGCAATTCCTGGAATCCTCCGGGCCTGTATTCATTCATTGTGCAAAAGTAAATAAGAAACTGCTCATTGGTGATTGCTTATTCCGGGATTTATTGGCGTTCAGCAAAACCGGATCATTTTTAACATCCATTTTTGATGACTGAATAATTGGTTTTAACATTGAATATCATCATAAATTATGCAACAAGCATATATTTGAACATTAATGCGCCTCCAGCCAGTTACCACCAATACCTGTCTCCACATCTGAGGGTACATCATGCGGCAGTTTCATGGCGTTTTGCATGCATTCTACTATCATCGGCCTTACGGTATCTACCTCACCAAGCGGCACATCAAAAACCAACTCATCGTGCACCTGCAGTATCATTTTGGTTTGGAGTTTGTGTTTGTTCAGTTCACGGTGCACATTGATCATTGCAAGCTTGATCATATCTGCGGCAGTGCCCTGTATGGGCATATTGATAGCATTGCGCTCGGCAAAACCACGCACGGTGAAGTTGGCAGAATAAATGTCTTTGAGCCAGCGTTTGCGGCCCATAATGGTTTCTACATAGCCGTGCTCTTTGGCAAAGTTGATGCTGCGGTCCATATAGCTTTTTATGGAAGGGTACTGCTTGAAATAGTTGTCTATGATGGTCTTTGCCTCGGTACGGCTCACTCCTATATTCTCGGCCAGTCCGAACGCACTCTGGCCGTAGATGATACCGAAATTCACTGCCTTGGCGGCACGGCGCATGTCTTTAGTTACCGCGCTTTCTTCCACATTGTATACTTTGGCTGCTGTTGCTGTGTGAATGTCTTTTTTATCCTTGAAAGCCTGGATCATGGCTTCATCACCACTGATGGCGGCCACTATACGCAGTTCTATCTGTGAGTAGTCGGCGCTGATGATGCAGTGATTTTTATCTCGCGCAATAAAGGCTTTGCGTATTTCACGGCCCCGTTCTGTGCGGATGGGTATATTCTGCAGGTTGGGGTTGTTGCTGCTGAGGCGGCCCGTTACAGCCACAGCCTGGTTGTAGCTGGTATGCAGGCGGCCGGTGCGCGGGTTTATGAGATCAGGCAGGGCATCCACATAGGTACTTTTAAGCTTCGTGAGTTCACGATAGGCAAGTATATCTTCTACCAGCGGGTGCTTGTGACGCAGCTTCTGCAGTATGTCTTCACCGGTGGCATACTGGCCGGTCTTGGTTTTTTTCTGCCCGGCATCTATTTTCATTTTCTCAAATAGTACTTCTCCCAGTTGCTTGGGTGAGCCTATATTGAATTTGAGGCCTGCATGGGCATAAACATTTTCCTCAGCCTTGCGGATGTCAGTTTCGAGTGCTTTGGAGTATTCCCTCAGAAATTCCACATCAAGGTTCACACCTTCGTACTCCATGCCAACAAGCACAGGCACCAGCGGATTCTCGACTTCTTCAAACACCTTACTTACCTTTTTCTCCGCGAGCATAGGATCGAATACTTTTTTGAGCTGTAGGGTTACATCGGCATCTTCGGCGGCATATTCCTTCACCTGTTCCAGCGGAGCATCGCGCATGGTAAGCTGGCCCTTGCCTTTTTTGCCAATAAGTGTTTCAATGGATACCGGCTGGTATTGCAGGTACTTCATACTGAGCATATCCATGCTGCGCTTACCATCCGGATCAATGACGTAGTTGGCCAGCATTGTATCATAAATAGGGCCAGCCAGTTCGAAGCCATACCACTTCAGCATAAGCATATCGTACTTGATATTCTGGCCCACCCATAACACATCTTTCCGGTCGAACAAATGCTTGAACTGCTTCAGTATTTTTATCACCTCATCCCGATCTGCAGGCACTGTTACAAAGTAGGCTTTACCCTTCTCGTAGCTGAAGCTCATGCCTACCAGTTCGGCGAGGTTAGCGTCTATATCTGTAGTTTCGGTATCGAAAGCTATTTCGTGTTTTGTGGAAAGGGTTTTTATAAGATGCTGTATCTCCTCGTGGGTGGTGATGAGCTGATAAGTATGAGGCACCTGATCTATGGTAAGCAGATTTACAGGCGGCGCATCTGATTCCTCTTTTTCTTCAGTATGCGGCAGCGGGTCGTTACCTACCGGAGATACAAATGATGCAGTGCTTTTCTTCTGCACAATATCATTGCCAAAGAGGTCCTTCGAAACAGGGGTGTTACCGGCAGGGGCGGCGGGTTTCTGGCCATTCCAGATATCCTGTTGTGTACCTTCTGTACCCAGCACACGCTTGCTGAGGGCGCGGAATTCGAGTTCGTTGAAAATCTCACTGAGTGCCTCGGCGTTTTTCTCTTTTATACGAAAGTCTTCTTCGTGAAAAGGTACCGGTACATTGGTAATAAACGTAGCCAGCTTCTTCGACATTATAGCCAGATCTTTGCCGTTGCGTACCTTCTCGCCTACAGCGCCCTTGATCTGGTCGGCATGGGCAAGCATGTTTTCTATGGTATCGTATTCTGCAAGAAGTTTGGCGGCAGTTTTTTCACCAATGCCGGGAATGCCAGGAATGTTATCTACCGCATCGCCCATAAGGCCCAGGATGTCGATAACCTGGTCTACCCTCTTTATACCCCATTTGGCGCACACTTCTTTTGGGCCCATTATCTCCACGCTGTTGCCCTGGAAAGGCGGACGATACATAAAGATATTATCGCGCACCACCTGGCCATAGTCTTTATCGGGGGTAACCATGTATACAGTGTATCCCAGGTCGGCAGCTTCAATGGCGAGGGAGCCTATAATGTCGTCGGCCTCATAGCCGTCCATCTCGAGGCTTGGGAGATTGAAGGCACGCACTATGCGTTTTATCTCAGGAATGGCTACCGAGATATCTTCGGGGGTTTCCTGGCGGTTGGCCTTGTAGGCGGCAAAATCGGTATGTCGCTCTGTTGGGGCTGAGGTATCGAACACCACTGCGAGATGGGTGGGTTTTTCCTTATTGATGAGATCGAGCAGTGTGGTGGTGAACCCAAACTGGGCATTGGTATTTTTTCCTTTGCTGGTAATACGCGGGCTGCGGATAAGCGCATAATAGGCGCGAAACACGAGCGCCATTGCATCGAGAAGGAAGAGTTTCTTTTCTGGCATAGGGCTAAGGTAAGAAAGACATCGGAGAAAGAGAGCGGCGCAAGTGCAAAGAGCGAAAACCATGGATCTTACGAGCGATAAAAAGAGGAAAATATGTTGTTAATGAAAATTAATATTTTTGTTAAATGCTTAAATTCTCCTTTTTTAGGTAATCAATTTCTTTTCCAATGGTTATTTTTGGCTTGCTAAAAAAACCAGCACTCAAATATGAAAAAAACATTACTCGCCTTAACAACAGCGTTATTGACCGCACTTAGTGTCAACGCTCAGATTACACTTAACAGTAGCAGTTACACCACCACTTTTGCAGGAACTGTGGATACTTTTCTGAGTAGCGGTAGCGGTACTACCTACCCAAGCTCGGCACCGGCCACTAACGCCACATGGGATTTCAGCACTGCAGTTCTGACAACACCGGTAAGCTATGGATACAACGTTAACCCGGATGTTGCGGCCTACAGTTCAGCTACGTTTGCCGACAGTGAACTATTCGGACTTTCTACTTATACCTATATAGGCAACCAGGAAAGGGCTTTTACTTCAACCGGATACCTGGGTTATGGCGATCATGTAAACCGGCAGGCCATTCATCTGACCGGCGGGGTGTTCGTTGCTTCCGACAGCCTTATTTTCAATGCACAGGACCTGAAATTCTCTACTCCCTGGACTTATATCAGCTTCCCAGCTACCTACAACAGCCACTGGTCTTCGTCTTTTACAGACTCATTTACATTTGCGCTTGACGTAGCTGCGCTAACATACCATAATACTCCGGGTACCATCAAGGAATCATTTACTGAAACTGATACTGTGATTGGATGGGGCCAGCTGCGGGTAAAGGAAATCAGCGGCTCACCCAGCCTGTATATGCATGTGCTGCAGGTAAGGAAAAAAAGCGTGACTATTGACAGTTTTTTTATAAATGGCGCAATACCTACATCTACTGTCCTGGGTGCATTTGGCGTAACAGAGGGACAGAGGTCTGCCAGCTACTATATTAATTACTACCGTCCTAATGAGGCGAAGCCACTCGCCACAGTTAATTTTACTGATAGTACTTATAGTACACCATCTTCTGCAAGTACCCTAGCCGAGAATTATTTAACCGACCTTACAACAAGCATCGGTAATGTTTCTGCTGACAATATCATCAGCATTTATCCTAATCCGGTAACCAATAAATCTGTTACATTGTCTGTGCCAGGCGCCCAGGATGGCAGGTGGAGCTATGAGCTCTCAGATATCAATGGTGCAAAAGTGCAGACTGGCAGTTTATCATTAAGCAGCAGCAATTCTACTACACAACTGACGCTTTCTGAAACACTGATACCAGGTATATATTATATCTCACTGAAGAATAATGGCGAACTTGTAGCTATAAGAGGATTGGACATAGTGAAATAAATTATTTTGGAGCTGCTGAATTGCGTTTCCCATCATTAGTTGACAATAACCGGAGTTAAAATGAACCCTGCCTGATGGCGGGGTTCATTTTTTTAGGATAGTTGTAATTATTGGGCATTACCCAAAAATGAGACAAATTATACATTTATTCTAAAAGAAAAAATAGTCATTTTTGACTATTTTTTTTGCATATAATGCTGCTTAATTTTATTCTGTAAAAAAAATTACTCCAACAAAAACTGAATAACATGAACATTCCATCAGGGTATTTCAATATAAAATTCTCCGACTTGTTAACTGCCGTCATTTCATTTTTGGGATTATCCGGTATTGTTGTCTCCATATTCGCAAATTCTAATTCAATAAATGACAACGAACGTGCACTCCGTTCGAATATTGACATAAACATGAACAATTGGTCGTTTGATCTGGACAAAGTATTGGTAGATCATCCGGAACTTAGAAAATATATTTTGGATACAGTAAATGTCGGCCCGAAGGATAGTAACCTATTTGGAGGATTACCTGTTAAAAGAATTGAAGGCGGAATGCCAATACCTCTTAGAGGAGACACCTTGGAGCGGTTGAAGTCGGTAGCCGACCTGCTGATAGATTGCTTTGACGGAATACTGAGTAATAAAGAATATTTCAAAGAAGGAAGTAATAAAAAGGAACTTCAGGACCGAACTAATTGGATAATCTGGGTTTATGAAAGTTTTACCCGCAGCCCTATATTGGCGCAGGATTTCAAAAGGACACAAAACTGGTATGGAAGGGAAATAAATATACTCTATGGAGATTGGGAAAAATGTATTGATTCGGCTACGCATAAAAATGATTCAACCGGTTTGCAGGCAGCAGTTGATGATTTAATGATTTATTATGGCAATAAATGCAGAAAAAAATAATTCTAATCCGAAATGTCTGATTTTTTGAATTCGCTTATTCCTAGCCTGACCATTATTATTATAAACAGAGACAAGGGCTAGCTGGATTCAATCCGACTACCTGCACATAAAATTTTGATTGATTATTTGTTTGCAAAATAATGCTATGCAGTTTAAGCGATCTTGGCATAGCTGCTTAATAACAACAACCGGCCAGGACCAAAAATTATCCTGAGTTTACTTTTTTAAAAGTCGTACCCCAGTGAGAGGTAGGCAATAGGTTTCGGGCTGCCTTCGATATTCCATGCAACATCAAAGCGGATAAAGTAGCCTAAAATGGATGTGCGCAATCCGGCGCCATAGCCCATAGCCAGGCCGCCGCTGTTGGGTATTGTAAGTGATACTGCTACATTATTCAGCTGCCCCTGTACCGGGTATGTAGGGTATTTAAAGGTTGAATTATTGTTGGAAACATCGGGCAGGAATCCACCCCAGGCATCGCCGCAATCCATAAATGCCACTACCTGCAGGTTTCTGATTAAAGTTGATTTTATAGGCCGCTTCCGGAAAGTTGCAAATACCGGCAGGCGCAGTTCGGTATTCATGACAAAAAAGTTATTTCCGATACGTGCATACTGATCATAGCCGCGAAGTGACGACTCCATTGCCTGAAATCCGAAATTGCCTGGTGGTGCCTGCGATGAATTGATACCCTGCTTGGGAAAGAGCCAGTTGTCGACGCCCCCGAGGAGGTATTCCACTTCATAATTGCCATCACTATGCGCATAGGCGATACGGTTGGCAAGGATGAAGTTTTTATAGATTTTTACATAATTGCGAATGTCGAGGCCCAGGTTGTAGCAACTGAGATTACCGGCGTTCAATCCATACATATATTCGCCATATACTTTGAACCTTGTGCCATTAAGTATATTTGAGGCGGGGCTGAAAGTGTTATCAAAAACATACTCCAGCCTGCTGAGCGATGTATAGGTATTGGTATTGGGCACAGGAACGGTGAGGCTCAAAGTATCTGTAACTCTCTCTATGAGCTTGTCCTGCTTCAGGGCTGAGTGAAACCGGATACTGCGCACCCGGTCAAGCGGATAACTGAAATCGGCTTCGGCCGTATTGGTTACTGTCTTAAATGTCTGCTCGGCTGCATATATACTACCGGTCTGATCTACATATCCTACAAGCTCATTTTCATTATCCTGGCTGCGCAGGAAGAGCAGACCCCAGTCGAGCCTCTTGGTAAAGTTCTGGTATTGCAGAAAGTATACTGATCCGGATGTATTAAGTGGTAACTGGAAACCGGCGGTAATCCGGTGATTTTCCAAAATGTCGTTAAGACTGAGTGTAGCCAGGCCGCCCAATGACGGATTGATATACTGGCCTCCGTTGGCCGCTATTGACTGATATTGGGAGAAAAGTACGCTGTTGTCGAGTTTAACAGACAGGGCATCTGGCCTGAAGCTGATCCTGTATGCTGTTGGCTTCATCTTGACATAGGCGCTATCCGTAATATCGGTCAGTATGGAACTGTCGGGGGCGGCGTTGGCATTGAAAATATTATTAGCCCTTGGTTTAGGCTTGCGTTTCGGCGCTTCAGTAGTATCTGTAAATTCGGTTTGAAAAGCGTTTCCCCCTTTTATAGCTGTTGATGCAGGCTGTTCGTCTTCATTGCCGTAATGACCAGCCTGATAAGGTAGCCGGGATATATTTTTACCCGCTGTGGTTTGAGGTTTTTCAGCCGGCTTTTCCACCGACAGCAGGGCTGGCACCAGGGTTTTCACTTGTGCATTCTGGCCAGGCATCTGCAGATCATGAAAGTAAACCATGTACTTGTCTTTGACCTGTACCACATCGGCCACATCGCCGCTTGCCAGGTTGTATTGCTGGCTGATGATGCTGGAATTATAATTGGTAATGGGCACAGAGTACGCCGAATCTTTGTTGAACCTGTCGCGTTTAAAAAGTACTACATACTTATTATTGATCCCGTTACTGTCGTAGAGGTAGGCAAAATTTTCAAGGCCGTATTGTATAGGCTGGGTTACCTGCCCTTTCTTAACATCAGAGCATTGCAGAAGTTCGGTGCTCTTGGTGCGGGTGTTGTAAAAGAATACATTCATAGGCCCGGTGGGTAATTCGTTTACGCCCAAAGGCACATTCATATCAGGTTTTGGTCGGTTGCTCAGGAAGAGGATACCCTGCCTTGAGCCGCCGCTGATGCATACCGGCGAAACATCGTCCCACACATCATCGGTAATATTGGTAAGTTTTTCTCCTTTAATAGTAAACAGGTAGAGGTCGGTCTGACTTTTCCGGATGGCCGAGAATACCATCTGGTCATCGTCCTGCATAAATGCCATGGACAGAATGCGGTCAAATTTGTTCTTCTTGATTACATAATTCTCAATACGCGCTGTCTGGCTGTTGTAAATCCGCAGGAAAGTACGGAAGCCTTTTTTGTAAAGTAGCGCCAGCTTGTTGCCATTTGTACTCCAGCACATCATAGGGTAGTCGGGGTCGGTCTGTTCGGTATAGTCTTTCATACCGCCCTCAAGAAGGGTTGCCTGCTCCTGCTCCTTTGTCGTCTTTTGAGTAAAAACGGTAAACTTACCATCCTGCCAGGTTACATAAGAAATATCACTTCCCCTTGGCGATACCCTGATATCCTTAACCACACTGTTATCCTTAGGTACTTTTATGGCTATCAGCCCCTTGCTGCTGTCTGGTTTTTCCTGAACCTTAGCATCTTTCAGGTACACCTCTTTATAAAAGTTGATACAGGAATCGTATGCTTTTGAAACCTTAAGGCCCAGGTTTTCTTTATCCTGCATAGCTTTATCCAGCCCGGTTTTCTGCTGCATGCTGTAGAGCAGGCTTTTCACCATACCGGGTCCATACTGTTCGGCAACGAATTTCCAGAAAGCTTTCCCGGCTAGCTCGGGATATTGTTCAGATAGTTCAAAGAAGCCTGCATCCGGGCGGGCATCGAGCAGGCCTTTCCATTCGCTGTTGGTTTTTGCATCCCATCCGTCTACCAGATAGCTGATGTATCCATCAGTAACCCACTCTGGAAGATTGAGCAGAAGTGCGTTCTTCACCATTGTTTTGAACTTGTCTCCGAAAAACTGGCGTTCCATTACTATCCTGGCCATTCCGGCACGTATCTGGTGGTGCAGGTCGCCATGCTCACCGGTGAAATATACCACCAGCTTATCACCCACAAGGTTAACAGTGCCCGCTTTGGCATTGCCGGTAATCTGAGATTCGTCTTTAAGCCCTACATTCGATTGCCGGTATTCTTCGTAAGTATTATATAGTATAATATTGAACCTTTTGGGGAACTGGCCGCCAAGCTTCTTTTCAATAAGCGGTATACTTTTCTCGGCATCCTCAGCCACATACCTGCCCAGTTGTCTGCCTGCCTTATCGTAATGGTAAACCCTGAAATGCTTGGTATCAAAAAATTTCCAGTCGAACTTGCGGTACTGGGATCTGTTTTGCCCAAAGGTTTCAATATAGCTCTGTGCATTTACACAAAGAGGTACATTCATGGCAAGAACCAGAACTATGAAAGCATTTATTATTATTCCCTTTTTACAGCAGCCCATCATCCTGATCAACTTTTTTGCACAAGCAACTTTTCCAGGTTAGACCTGAATTACCTACCAAAGTTAAAACAACTGGCTATATCATACGCTCCTGCAATATAATTTCCTTGTGTTATATTGATTTTTAACTATTCCTTACTTTTATACACGCATTCCTGTTATATCTTGCTGTAAGTATTAACGTAGTTTTGCAATAAATAGTACTTAAATAAAACCGTCTTTTATGTTAACTGTTGAAGCCTTTACTTTCAATCCTTTTTCTGAGAACAGCTATGTGATTATCAATAATAAAAAACAGTGCTGGTTTGTGGATCCCGGCATGTGCGATGCAGAGGAAAACAAGGCAATGAACGCATTTATAATTGAAAACCAACTCTCTCCTCAGGGTGTCATCAATACACATGCCCATATAGACCACATACTTGGGGTGCAGGCGCTGAAGGACAAGTATAAAATAACTTTCGGATTGCATAAGACGGAACTACCTGTGCTGAGTATGGCTCAGGCATCGGCTGCGATGTTTGGTGTGAGTTTAACTGAAGTACCTGTACCTGACTGGTTTATTAAGGAAGGGCAGCCACTGAAACTGGGCGATGATACACTTGAGGTATTCTATACTCCGGGGCATTCTCCGGGCAGCATATCGTTTTATTATCCTGAGGGCAATTGGGTGCTGGCTGGAGATGTGCTTTTCCAGGGCAGCATTGGCCGTACCGACCTGCCGGGTGGCGATTTTAACACGCTAATTAAGTCTATTCGCACCCATCTGTTTACCCTGCCCGATAATACAATAGTACTATCCGGACATGGAGATGCGACTACTATTGGGGACGAGAAAAGGTATAATCCGTTTTTGAAATGAGGAGTAGTCACATAAATATGTTTTTATAATAATATAATATATACTTCACTGCTATCTGCAATTTTTAACAATCCCCCTACCAATTTTCTTCTATATTTATACGTTTTTAATAATAATCAAAAAGCCCTTTGCAGGGTTTAGGGTTTATGAATATAGAACGTGCCCATCCGGTCAATGAAACACTAGCCAGGCTTATCTTTCTTATACTGCCGACGGCGGCGGTAGGTTATTTCCTGCTGATGAATGTAAGTGAGTATTACTCGCTTATAGAAAATCAATCGGTCATGCAGTCGCTCTATTTTGGCGGGGCTATGTGTGCGGCTATTTTGTTTTATTCTTTCCGGTTCCGGTTTCTGCCTACCTATATACTGTTTATTGTGGCGCTGTTCAGTATCTACAAGGGAATTGGCAGCTATGGCAGTGGTGAATTTGATACATTTTTTGCGGAACGCCGTTTCCAGGTTCAGGCTATTCTTATTTCTATTGGCTGGCTTATAGGGTGGGGTTTTTTACGGCTCAGATATTGGTCGGTGGGTATGGCCGCAACATTGCTGGCATCTAGTATAGCACTGATTGCCAAGGCCAAGGCGCCAAGTGTAGATGGATTTCTATGGGCTTTTACTCCGGCTTTGCTTTATGCCGTATATATCATTTTTACAGCAGAGCAGATCTATAATTATAAAGACAAGTCGCAGAAATTCTGGTGGTTTCTTACCCGTCGTGTATTATTGTTTGCATTATTGGCCGGTTTGCTTCTGGGTTATATTTCGCACAGAATGAGGCCCCAGATAGCCGAGGTTGTTGAAACAGCGCAAGGTGGCGGTAAGGAGGGAAAAGGCGGAATGCTTAAAGAAAATAAGGATGGCACGTTCGACCTGAAAGATTATTCCAGGCTCAGCAGTTCGCTGAGCAGGAGCAAGCAATTGCTGTTTTGCGCGCATATAGATAATTTCTTCCCGCCGCCCAATGCCGACGTACCCAACCCGCTTTATCTTACTGCATTTTACTTCACCAAATTCGATACGCTCACAGAGACTTTTGAGCGCGACTCAACAATACCTTTCAACGATCTTTTTGAACCCGACCCGTCAAAAATACCGCTCTTCTATACCAAAACAGATTCATCGGTTATTAAGAACAGCCTGGGATCGAAACTGCGGACTACCGTAGAAGTGGAGATTTATAATAAAATGCTCTCTCCCAATACCTATATGGCACCCAATGTGGGCTATTTTGTGCAGCCTATTGCAGTGGAAAAAGATTTCAGGGATGAATTTAAATCTGCATTCCGCACCAAGAGTTATGTTTCGGTACTCAACAGCGCATATTTTGTTTACAATGCCAATGTTCCGGCAATCCGGAAATTCCAGGAACAGCGGTTTATGGTACTTCGGCAGGTGCAAGGTTATGATTCGGTTGACAAAAAATTCATGAAGTACTACACCTTCATGCCGGGCAATGACAAGTTTAAAAGTATAGGAGAACTGGCCCATAAAATAACCGATACCGCCAATACTCCGGTAGATAAAGTTCTGGCCATACGAAATTACTTCCTCTCGAAAGATGAGAACGGAGACCGGCTGTATTCTTATACCGACAATCCGGGAATTCCGGACCTTCCCAATGCCTCTAAACTGCTTTACTTTCTGAATGAGAACCATAAAGGGTATTGCGCCTATTATGCCGGGGCTACCTTGTTTATGCTGCGCTCACTGGGCATACCCTCAAGGATAGCGGTTGGTTTTCTGACCGAAGAACGCAGCGATAAAAACAAAGGCTGGTACTGGTATTATGCCAACCAGGCCCATGCATGGGTGCAGGTTTACTTTCCGGGCTATGGCTGGCTCGATTTTGATACCACCGTGGGCAATGACAATGAAAATGGCCGCCCTACCCCGCAACCGGATGGCACACCACCAATGCAGCCACCTAAAGCATGGCTTGCCGCAGATGGTATTGTAGAAGATGTGGACACACTGAAAAAGACAGTGCGCATCTCGGTAAAACAAATTGTGTTTCATGATAAGGAATACAAATTAAGCGCTCCGGAAAAAATCACCATGGATATGAAGGTCGCGGTCATCTATCGCGACAGTATTGCCATACCATTAAATCAGGTGCAGAAGGGCGATGAGGGAACAGCGGTATCGTATGCCGAAGCGCTGAAAAAAATAGAACCAGGGAACAATGAAACAGGCAGGGAAATAATTACAAGCTTCCCATCCCCCACCCCAATTGATGAGGTATACCTGAAGCGCAAAGACCTTGCAAAACCTAAAGAGCAGCAAAATGTAGCTGCCCGGATAAAACAGTTAACCTTTACTGATCTGCTGTGGATACTGCTGTGGGTAACAGTAGGTTTCTTTGTGTTACTGTTGTTAATGCCGGGGTTGATTTTACAGTATTATATAGCCAGGTATAAGAATGCTGCTGCAGATGGCAATAAGCCTTACTGGGCCTACAGAGCTGCTACCTACTACCTGCATATGACCGGTATACCAAGGGGCAGGCGCACGCCTATGCAATACGCAAGAGATGTGGTTGACCCACAGCTCACTACCAACCTGACCCGGTTTATGAATGTGTACCTGAAAAAGAAATATGCCAAACAACCCCTGAATATAGCTGAGCAACAATTTGTGAACGGATTTTTACAACCTTTCCTGAAAACTGCCAGAGGTAAGATCAGCTTCGGCAAGCGTCTTGGCGGATTTCTCAACCCGATAAGGTGCGGCGGATTTTTTGTTATGCCGGATGATGAGGAAGTTTAGCAATGGCTTAATAACCAAATGGCCCATGAGTGAGTCATGGAGGAACAGATATTGATCATTTAGCAGTGCTTAGCCGACTGTGATTAAATAAGAAGGGTATAATTAAGCAATTTGTCCTTTCTTATTTCCCGCCGTTTGCTGCCAAATCTGCAAGACAGTTACTGTCCAGTTTTGGAATATTATTTAGTAGCCCTGGCAATCCGGTATGGGTTTCTATAGACCAGTACATAAGGCAGGCAGGATTTATGCAATGATTTCCATGTGCAAGGTCCTGGTGGTTTGATACCATTGTGGAACCGAGATTGACCAGACCCATAAGGTGCCCGAATTCATGCTCCAGTACACTTGTCTCCAGGCTTACCCTTGTAACTTCGCCAGATGCGCCTGAATTGGCAAAAATATCCTTGCCAAACAGGCAGATACTGGTATTGCGGAAGGCAAATCCCAATATACTTGCCGATGTATCATAACCATCAGTTACCATAATGTAGACTGCAATTGTGCTTCCCGATGTGTAATCAGTCCGGTATTGTTTTTCAAGTGTGGCCACTTTGTCCAGGTCGAGTGTATCGCCGGTGGCCGATATGGCTGTCTGGGTTATGCTGATACCTCCAGGTTTATTACAGAGGCTGTTGAGGTAAGCTGATAAATTGCTGATTGTTGCAGTATCGAGCTGGTAGGTGCCCATATACTGAATCTGAATCTGAAGCGAAGTATATTTCGACGCGCTGAGCAGGTCATTCGCCGACTTTCCGATAGCCTGATCACTATAGGCATTCGGTAAAGTTTCCGGACCGGTGTTGCTGGCTTTTTTGCAGGAAAAAAACAACAGCAGCATACCCAAAAAAAGCAGGCTATTTTTCATCACCTTCGGTTTAGCAGCAAATATCATAAAAATCCGCTCAAAGTTCAGCCTTTATAAAGCATAATACACGGTCTTCAATAACCTGTAGCAAAGATCATCACCTATAACCCCTTCATGGCAGTAACGGGCAAGCAGTGTTGCCTCATGTACGAACCCGGCGCCTTTCAGCACTTTTTGAGATGCTATATTAGCTGGTCCCGTAAATGCCTCCAGCCTGTTCAATCCCAGGTGTTCAAATCCATATCGTACTATAGCCGCAACTGCCTCCTTCATGTAGCCCTTTTGCTTCATTGAGCTATCAGTCATTGTATAACCAATTTCAGCCCTTTTGTGTATTGTATACCAGTTATGGATACCGCAACGGCCAATTACTTTTCCTGTTTCTTTTTCTGTCAAGAGGAAGAGCCTGAAGGATATACGGTAGGTGGTCATTCCTTGCTGCCAGTTGCTTTTCTCAGTGGCTAATTCATCAGGCCCGCTGAGGCCCAGGAAACTGATTAAATCCTCATCGGCATAGGTGGTAAATAGTTCATTATAAATTTCCGGGGTCAGTTCTTTAAGCAGCATGCGTTCGGTTTCAATAATACGGGGTTTCACCTCTGGCTTTTTTGTTTCTGCCACCCCTCCGCCAAGGCTGAAAAGGAAAATATGCTGCTGTTCCGGAGTAGTCAGGATTTCGTCAGATGGCCCTTTCGGGGTAAATCCCGTTAGGCCTGCTTTTTTCAACGCTGCTATTTTTACCGGCATGTCCGTAGCAAAGTAGGTAATAGCCGGATATTCAAATTCTTTGGTCTGGTGCAGTCCGACTATAGCCAGACCATCAGATAATATCGCCCAGGGATAGGGTGAAGTAAACCGGGATAAGGTTTTAAAACCCAGCAGTTGCCAGAATTCAATAGATTTTTCCAGATCAGCTACCGGATGTGCAAGCTCTCCAAAAAGCCCACAGGTCTTGTTCACATATTTTTCAGGCTTGAAATAATCTTCAGGGTTCATTTGCAGCATACCCGGACCGGCTGGCTGCTCGAAACCTTCTATAATATTTACCAGGCTTATTGCCATGCCATCGGGCGACCGCAGTAGCCAACGCTTTACAGGGTCGGTTTTCTTTGGTTTCATTTCAAATTTTATCCCTTTCTGCACAAGGTCAGCGGTAACTTTATCTATATCTTTTACATAGTAGGTGAGCGCAAGGTAGGGCTTGGCATCTTTACGCAGCATAATCAGCACCACCCCATCCGTAATCTGGATCCATGGAAAGGGCCATTCCGCACGGTATAGTTCTTTATACCCGAGTTTCTTATAGCAAGCCAGCGACTTTTCAAGGTCGGGGGTGGTGATGGTAAAAGCGGTTATTTCGCCGAGTATGGGGGTTGGGAGGTTTTGCATTGCAGAAGATTTAGAAAGTGGTTAATTTCTTTCTGCAAATCTCTTAAAATTTTCCAGCCATTTCTGCGTTTGTTTCCTGAATATGCCGGGGAAAACACTAGCTATAAGCCGCGATGTCCAGTCTCCATACTTTGTATAGTGTATCTCTGTGGTCCATTGCGTACTGACCGGGCTCACCGGTTTGAAACGGTAGGTAGCTGTGTTGTGCGTTTGTTTGTGCTCATAAAGGGCAGTCATTTCATCGGGCAGGTTTTTCAACAGTATGGTTTCCGTCATTTCTATTATGCTTTTACCCGCCCGAATTTTAATTGCAGATTTAGATCCTTTGGCTCCCTGCTTACCACTGATGGGGGTGGTGCTTATAAATCCATCCTGCCATTCTTTAAGATTTTTAGGGTTGTCAAACAGACGCATCACCTGGGCGATGGGTTTATGGATAATGACTGTGCAGGTAAACTTCATCAGATAAAATTACACTTCCGGAGGCAGAAATTTTTAAAAAAACCCACCAGGTAAGCCTGATGGGTATAAAGATTTAAAGTTGATTACAATTATTGTTACTCCCACTCAATAGTAGCCGGGGGCTTGCTGCTTATGTCGTATACCACACGGTTGATACCCCTCACCCTGTTGATGATATCATTTGATATCCGGGCAAGTAAATCGTAGGGCAGATGCGCCCAGTCGGCGGTCATACCATCTACCGAGGTTACGGCCCGCAGGGCGCAGGTATATTCATAAGTCCGTTCATCGCCCATTACCCCTACACTTTGCACCGGCAGCAGTATAGCTCCGGCCTGCCACACATGCTTATACATGCCGCTGTCGCGCAAATGCTGGATATAGATGGCATCTGCTTCCTGAAGCATCTTTACTTTCTCTTCCGATACCGGACCAAGAATACGTATGCCCAGACCCGGGCCAGGAAATGGATGGCGGCCAATGAATATATCATCAATTCCCAGCTCCCGGCCCACACGACGCACTTCGTCTTTAAACAATAATCGCAATGGCTCTATTAGAGAGAGGTGCATTTTGTCCGGCAATCCGCCCACATTGTGGTGCGACTTGATGGTAGCCGATGGCCCGCCATGTACCGACATTGATTCTATAACATCGGGATATATGGTGCCTTGCCCCAGAAAGGAAACATCCTTCAGTTTTATGGCCTCTTCATTGAAAATCTCTATGAATAAGCCACCTATAATTTTTCTTTTCTTTTCAGGGTCCGATACATCTGCCAGTTGGCTGTAAAAACGCTGGCGGGCATCAATGCCCTTGGTATTTAATCCAAGGTGTTTGTATCCTTCCAGTACCTGCTCAAATTCGCCCTTGCGCAGCAGTCCGTTATCTACAAATATGCAATAGAGGTTATCGCCTATAGCTTTATGTATGAGGGTAGCGGCAACCGTAGAATCAACTCCGCCACTCAGTGCCATCACTACTTTATTATTGCCTGCCTGCTGCTTAATGCGGGCTACCGTTTCTTGTATAAAGGCAGCCGGTGTCCAGTCCTGTTTGCAATGGCAAATATCAACGATGAAGTTTTTATATACCTGCCTGCCATCCGTGCTGTGTGTTACTTCCGGATGAAACTGTATGGCACGGACAATGTTCCGGGCATAAGCCTCACTGCTCTTGTAGGCCGCTACCGGAATGCTATCCGTTCGTGCAAGAATAGTAAAACCTTCAGGCAGTTTCTTAATTGTATCGCTGTGGCTCATCCATACCTGAGAACCCTGGGGTATATCAGTGAACAAAGGATCATGCTCAATATCCTGCAGGTGGGCTCGGCCATATTCGCGGTGTGTCGATTGGCCCACTTCTCCACCGGCCTGCTTTGCCAGCATCTGAGCGCCATAGCATACTGCCAGCACCGGCAGATGATCGGCCATACTCTTTACATCAGGCATCGGCGCCAGCGGATCATTTACCGAAAACGGGCTTCCTGAGAGAATGATGCCTTTTAAAGAGCTGTCATACACAACCGGCTTGGTACAAGGCTGTATCTCACAATAAACATTAAGTTCACGGATATTGCGCGCTATAAGCTGCGTAAACTGTGAACCAAAATCAAGAATCAGAATTTTGTCGTTCATTAAAACATTTTAAGCCTGCGCTGTTGGCGCTCCGAAATTAAATGGCATTGCTGTGGTCTCCTGATCTTTTATGGTGCCGTACTGGGCTTCAAAGCGTTTCACATTATCTATGAGCGCCTTCATCAGCCTTTTGGCATGCTGCGGAGTCATTACGATACGCGATTTTACTTTTGCCTTGGGCACATTGGGCATCACGTTCACAAAATCAATTACAAATTCAGCGAAAGAGTGTGTAATTATTGCCAGGTTGGCATAGGAGCCGTCGGCCATTTCTTCGCTCAGTTCAATATTCAGTTGCTGTTCAGGTACTATTGCTTGATCTGCCATATTTTTTAGTTTATCAGGTTGCGAAATTAGGCTTATTAAGTGATAAGTTGAAAAGTTGATAAAGCAGAATGAAAGGTTAGTGGGCAGATAAGATGTTGTATGGTGCACCCTGAAACTACTATACGTGAAACATGTTTGCGTATACTGCACAGTCGGCAGGTATAGCTACGCTCTTCAGGAATTTAGAAAATATAAAATATTATTGATTGCGATCTGGCTTATCAACATTTCAACTTATCAACTTAGAATCCTATCCTATATCCCCTTACCTTTGGGTATTATGTACCGTATTGCGATAGCAACAGTTGCTTTAATTTTTATGATCACCTCGTGCAGGCCGCCGGTTTTTCCACCAAAACCGCAGGGGTATTTTAAAATTGATACTCCTGCCACACATAAGTACAGGCTTTTTGCCCGCGATGGTTTCCCGTACTCTTTCGAATACCCGGTTTATAGTGAGGTTATTGATGATACGGTACCACAGGGCGGCATGAAATTTGAACCCTACTGGATCAATATCAATTTCCCGGAGCTGGGAGGTGTAATTAATATTACTTATAAAGAAATAACTCCGGCTCATCCGTTTATGGACCTGGTAATTGAATCCGACAACTTGTCTTTTTATCATCACGATAAAGCCGACGATATAGTATCTTATGTGTTCCGTATCAATGACCGGAATGTGAGCGGAATACTCTATACCGTGCTGGGCAATGCTGCTACCCGGTACCAGTTTACGGCTACCGATTCGGTTAAAAACTTTTTGA
This sequence comes from uncultured Bacteroidota bacterium, assembly GCA_903835005.1. Taxonomy (GTDB): domain Bacteria; phylum Bacteroidota; class Bacteroidia; order Chitinophagales; family Chitinophagaceae; genus Nemorincola. Next base: position 72,566 of record CAILLK010000122.1, read on the forward strand.
GGGGTGCACTATACTTTAATGTCACCCCCAATGCCGATTCACTCAAACCCGCTACCGATTTCCTGGAAAAAGATATAAAACACCTTCTCGAAACGTTGAAATGGAGAGATAGAAGGGAGTTGAGCCTAAAGTAACATTTAGATACTTTCGCTGTTTCGGATCAGGTAAACGCTAATTATACTACTTGCTCCCGCCTGCTGCTTTCGACAGAACATATAGGATCAACCCCACTACCAGAACCGCAATAAAAATACCCACACTTATACCTGTTTTAAAGATAGCGCCTATAACCTGGCAACTACTAAGCATTGTGAGCAGGACCACCACCAGAAAAAACGAGGTTCTTTTTATCATTGTAAGGCTTATACAAGCTGGTTCTTAATATTCCTTTTGATTCTGGAAGCGCTAGCCGAAGTGCCTTCCAGTATGGCTTCAATACGTGAGCGGGCATCATCGCTCAGCCCTTCAATTTCATTGCTCAGCAGGTCTTTCAGATCATCCAGGGTATCGGCAGTACCATTGTTAATACGGGCTAATTTGTTTTTGAGTGTTTTAGCATTTTTCCGGGCTGTTTCTTCCAGCTCCTGCCTCATTTGGTTGGCTTTATCAGATGATAGCAATAATACCGCTGCCAAACCCAGGGCCGCAAACAGAACATATTTTGTCATATTCATAAAATTGTTTTTTAAGTTTTAAAATAGATAATCTGTTTTTGATTGCTTTAATCTGCAACAAAGGTAGCCGGCTGCCCCTGTGCAGTTGTTACATCATTACCGCTATGAATTACATGATTTACATATAGCGGTTTCAGTGCAATCTGCTTCGCTGACAAACAACCATGATAGTACTATTGTAAAAACCATGCCACCAGATGTTCAATATTCAGGCTTTATGAAATTATGAGTTGTTTTACAATAGATATAATCCTACTTTTGCACTCCGAAATTAAGTTTCCGGTCCCGTAGTTCAATGGATAGAATAGAAGTATCTTAAAAGACTGGGCTAAATGAATTGATAATCAACATTTTATGTTGCTTAAAAAAGCAGGGTGGAACACAAATGGAACACTTTTTAGTCTGAAAACACGCTGATGTGCTTCTTAAAGTTACGAAATTTTGAACGTTTTTTAAAATAAAAGTTGAATGTAGTTTGGTTTTTTTGTAGTTCTTTTGATTTTTTGGCCCTGTAGTTAAATGGATATAACCGGAGTTTCCTAAACTTCTATTATGAGTTCGATTCTCGTCGGGGCCACACGACCTGTAAGGTTTTTAGAGAAAAGACAATCAGAAATGGTTGTCTTTTTTCGTTATAAAATACCACCTTTACATAAAGCTAAATTGATGGATAACACGGAGCAATTTTGTAAGATAGTTAGGGAAAGGTCTAAGGAACACCAACGGGCAATTTTTGTTCTTTCAGGAAACGGCTTACAGGGTCAGGTAATGTCAATTTTAAGACAAGAATTAGACTCAATGGTTAGGGTGATTTTTTTGCTTAGTCAAGATATGGATGAAAGAGAACATTTAATTAATCTTATGTTATCGGGTCAAAAGTGGAAACTAACAAGTAATGCTAATGTAACAGATAGACAAATGGTTGATTTGGCAGACAAACTTAATGGTTGGACAAAATCGGTTTATAAATTTGGTTGTGCGTTTATTCATCTTTCATCATTTCATAGCTATACTACCAATGACCCATTTAAAGACATTTCAATTGATGAAATCAATTCTGTTAAATCACACCTAAATAATTATCACGGTTTTCCAATGGCAAGTGATTTGACTATGCAAACCATTTCAATGTATCTACCAATGGTTTTTGATAAAATATCAAGTAATTTGGAGTGCTATGTTCAATACTTAGAAGGAAGGAACACTACTGTAATTAGCAATTTGTAGTTTCTAAAAAAAGTTGAAATATATTTGGTTTTAAATTTTTAACTATGACAAGAGCGCAAATAATTGAAAAGTTTGAAGAACTAATTAAAAGTGCCTCTGTCATATATGAAGAGACGATTGCTCAAGGCGAAAAACCAATAATACATTCTCCGCCTTATTTTAAACTTCTATCTTCTACAAAAATGTTATTTTCATACTTGGAGTCTTCCATTTATCTTAGTTTAATAGAACAATACTGTTCAAATAAACTTAACGCAGGAATACTAAAAGGAATATTAGAATCGGGCAAACAAGAATTTGAAGCTGGTTTTTTAAGTCATCCAAAAATATTAATTACAGCCGAATCTATTGAGACCCTTATTGAACAAGCGGAATATTTACTATCAGAAGATTTTAAAGATGCTGCCTGCACGTTAGCTGGCGGAACATTAGAATTAACTTTGAAAAGTTTGCTAAAAAATAAGTATCCACAGGTATTATTTAACTTTAATTCTGGGATTGATGATACAAATAAAAAATTGCTTGAAGTCAAGGCGTATGATAGTTCAACTTATAAACTAATTGATGGTTATAGAGTATTAAGAAACTGGGCATCACACGGTAAGTATGAACAATACAATAGTGATAAAGTAAAGGAATTTATTTTCTTTCTAAGAAATTTTATCAGTAACCATTATGCACTAAAATAACAATTCTCATTCTTTGCGCAAAATATTAATAAATGACTGAACAAGAAAATAGGGATTTAGTAATTAAACGAATGGAAGAATTTGGTCTTGTGGCACACGACCTCTTAACACCTGTTTATAAATACCGCACAATTGAAAAAGCTAAACAAATTCTTACAACTACTAAAATAGGTTTTCCAAATGCGCTACAATTAAGGGAGTGTGATAAATTAGAACTACATAAATCACTACTTGATTTGGATTTTTCAGATGAAGAAATCAGAAAACATTTGGCGTATTTAGAAATTAATCAAACGGTAGAATATTTCAGGGAAAATATGCTATCAGATAGCCTTGAATATTTTACAACAAATGTTGGTATATTATCACTTGGTAAAACAGCAACTAATCCACCACTATGGGAAAGATATGGTGAGATGCATAAAGGCGTTTGTTTAGGGTTTATGCTACCTCCAGCACAAATTTCGGAACATTTGGCATTCTATGTTAATTATCCCCTTCAACCCAAAAAAGTAAAAATTATAGATAAGGACACAGGGAGTATTTCATCCCCTGAAATTTACTACTGGTTATGCACCAAGCACAAAGATTTTGAACCTGAACAAGAAGTTAGGGTTATTAGTGAAAATTTTTCCGGACTTGCAACTTTTAAAAAAGATATGCTTGTTGAAATAATTTTAGGTAGGGACACTACTAAAACTGAATACGATTTATTTTCACAATTAGCTATTGATAACGGTTACACCGCTAAGATTAATAAAATTGTAGTTGATGATGAAATTTTTGGACTACAAATTGTTGATTAGAATAAGATACTGAAATGTAATCTTCTTTTTTAACGATATATACTTGTTAGTCACCGTCTTGAAATAGGTTAGTGAAATATTGTGCGGCTATCAAATTATTATGTAAATTGGCAACAATAATTTGGCTATTTCATCGGTATAAATTAATAATAAGCAACACAAAATGAAATGATTTCATACTTAACATACAATAATATTTATATTATATAATGCATAAAATACATTTAGAATTTTTTTCACCTCGAAACCAATATTATATTGGATCGGATGCTGTAAGTGCCAAAGTTTCGAACAGCCAACTACTAACTCATAGCCCCTCTCATGTCCTGGTCAATTCTGTGAAGGCTTATCAATGAACGCCTAAATCTCCTGATAGATAGGCCTTTGAGGCAATACCTATCTATTTTACGATAAAATCTGCACTTTTTTCTTTATGAATTATTTAAAATTTACCATTGTCATTTCACTTATCTTGTTCACAGGAAAGAAGCAAGAAGCTGCGGCGCAAATGTTTTCATTAAATGCTGCTGATTACTCCTATGATAGCAGTGGTTGCACTGATTCAGTTGATTTTAGTTTTATTGACAAATACGTAAAAGACAAGCAAATATTATTTCTTGGAGAAGACAGTCATTGGGTATCTGAATTTAATGTTGTAAAGGGGAATTTGATATCCTACCTGCATAAGAAATTTGGATTCAGTATAATACTTATGGAGTCAAAGGATCCGACTACTTTTTGGAGAACCATTGTAGATACAAGTAATATTTTAAATCAGTTTTATGGCAATCATGCGATTATTTGGGCGTGGTTAAATGAAGAAAATAAACGACTTTTTTGCCAGGCGAGAAGCAAACCCGATAGTATCATAATTGGGGGGATGGATATTGTACCATTATTTTGGAAGCGCAACGATACAAACCTTTCTACAGCAAATTCAAGAAAGTATACTTCCGAATCGCAGTATCTGCCAGCAAGCAGCAAAGCCAGAATGTTGGTACTTGATTCTGTGGCCAGACATCTATTTGAAATCGGCAGCAATCAATCAATTAATGGTTCTACCAAAGAAGAGCGCAGATCTGAGTATAAAGATAAAGAAAAATTAAGCCAACTTATTGCAGATTTAAATAATCTTAAAGCGGATTATATTAAAGAACTATCGCTGCTGCCTCCACCTCAAACGATAGACGAAAAGCTTCTATATAGAATTTTGCTCGCACGTCCAACATTAATGCGTTCGGTAATTGAACTAAACTGCTTTGGAAAATTAAGAGATAGTATAATGGCGGAAAATATCACCTATTTTGCGGACTCGCTTTTTTCAAATGAACGAATAATTGTTTGGGCACATGATGGTCATATTTCTAAGTCATCAGTTAATCACGAATGGTATCCTACATCAATTGGAATGTTTTTGCCCGAAAGTATTAAGGCAAAATCCTATTTTCTTGCTGTAAAACATAGTGAATGGGCATATAATAAAGAATATATTTACAAAAAATCTTCTGCAAACCACAAGGAAAGTATCGAAAACGATTTAGAAAAGATTGGTAACAAAGCTTTTTTCCTCGATATCCGGGAAGCACAAAATGCAGGACTGTTACGCAAGCAATACAAATACAGCTATGTGCACCTTATTTACCAATCTTCTTTTCACATGAAATACAAACCGGAAGATCAATATGATGGTATCATATATATAAAATCAACCAGTATGCCACATTATTCAATTCCTGAGTTGAAGGAATTTTATAATAAAGGATTATCACCGGAAAACATAAGGTAGTAAAAAAATCATGTAGGCATATATTTTATTATTTATAAATATATATAGATATTTTCACATACTATTATATTATATACCATTCAAAAATATGCCTATACCACAGCTAGGTTGGTAGCATTGCACTTTGACGGGTACTGCGAGAATAATAACCAAAGACCGGAATCTGCTTCAAAGGCTCATTTCAGGTATATAGAAGATGGATAAGCAAGTGCCAATTCACAACCCAATTGGTGCAGGTATCTGTTTGTTTAGCTCAATAAAGTGATGATGTACAAGCGTGTTTTGCCCACTGAAGTTTAACAGCACCACTAAAGCTAGGACAACACCTTCCCAATATTTTCTCTTATTATGCAACATGCGATAACATTTTTACCTACCTTTGCAGTCCCAAAAAAGCGGGCGTGGTGAAATTGGCAGACACGCCAGACTTAGGATCTGGTGCTTCGCGGCTTGGGGGTTCGAGTCCCTTCGCCCGCACTTTTTTGATCTCAGCCGGGTCCCGGTATCCGGGCTCCGGCTGTTTTATTAACCAAAAAATTTTAAAGCAGATATGGCTACGGTAGTCCGCGAAAACATCGGTGTATTGCATGATAAACTGACGGTAAAACTGGCAAAAGAAGATTTTATGCCGGCTTTTGATAAAACCCTCAAACAATATGCTAAAACTGCCAATATCCCCGGCTTCCGCAAGGGAATGGTTCCAGCCGGTATGTTGCGCAAAATGCATGGCCCGGCCATCTTCAATGAAGAAGTAATAAAGGCCGCGGGCAAGCAGTTGGAAGACTATATGAAGGCCGGGAAGCTGTCGATATTCGCACAGCCTATGATTATGCCCAACGAAACCAGGCAGCGCCTGGATATGAACAACCCGGAAGATATTGATTTTACTTTCGAAATAGGGCTGAAACCGGAGTTTGAAATAGAGGCTGTAAAGAATAAAGCCCAGCTTGTACGTTACAAAATAAAGGTAACCGACAAGATGATGGAAGATGAGATCGAGCGCATCAAACGCCGCTTTGGCAAGGTGGATGCCCAGATTGAGGCTACGGAGAAAGAAGACATTATATATGGCGCTTATGAGCATTGCGATGCTGAAGGCAATGTAGCTGATGGCGCACATAAAACAGAAGATACTAAAGTGCTGGATAAATTTCCGGCAAAACTGAAGGATATGATCATGGGCAAAAAACCCGATGATACCATCGTTTTCCGCCCGGCCGATGTTTGTACGGAAGAAGAACTGGCCACTTTCCTTAAAGACCCGCTGAAGGCAGGCCCTGAGGTTGCTGAACATTATTACAGGCTTACCATTACTAAAATAGGTCACCTGATTCCGGCTGAACTGGGTGCTGAATTATATGCGCAGGTATTTCAGAATGTGGATGTGAAGGATGAGGCTGATTTCAGGGAAAAACTGAAGGAAGAACTGGGAAAAGAATTTGACCGCATCACCGCCGAGCGCCTGCAGAATGAAATGTATGAAATGCTGGTGCATGCTACCCCTATTAATTTGCCGGTTACCTTCCTGAAACGCTGGATGAGAGAAGGTGGCGAGCAGCCTAAATCGGCAGACCAGGTGGAGCATGAGTTCGGTAGCTTTGAACATCAGTTGCGCTGGCAGCTCATCTCTGATAAACTGATGGTGGAAAATGGCATCACGGTATCGAAAGAAGAGGTGGAAAGGGATGTGAAAACCCGTGTGCTGGCTTACTTCGGCCTGGGCCCTGATGATGAAGATGAAGCGCCATGGATGGAAGGCTATATGGCCAAAATAGAAAAGGATGAAAAAATGATGGAGGAAACTTTCAGGCGCCTGCTTTTTGCAAAGCTGTTCACTTTCCTGGAAACACAGTTCTTTATTGAGGAGCGGGAAATAGGTGAAGAAGAATTCTTTAAGCTGCAGGATGCTCATGCGGCACACCATCATCATTAGTTAAGTATTTAGTCTTTAGTACTTGGTTGGCTATCAACGGCTATCAATTTACTCTTGGACGTTGGCACAGATTGCATTTGGAACTTGTCATTGTATATTTGGATTTGGGAACCTGGAATTTGGGATTTGGATATTGTAGTTTGGAATTTGGTGTTAATGGTTTTAGCTGGAAAGTTGATTTTTAAGAATATTTTGAATTATCTTAGCGGAAATATCCTTTTATGAAGAAATTATTCCTTGCGCTTGTTGTATTGTGCGGATGTTGCTGGCTGATCTCGGGCTGTAGTAAAAACACACCTCAGATTACCGCTATCAACCCTTCAATGACAGCATCCATAGGCACTTATAATTTTACTGCTTCCACTGTTGTTCCTTCTACGCTCGACACCCAGTCGCAGCAGGTGGGCAATATAGATTCTGTTGAAAATCTGTATATTACCGGCCACACTACCGATCTGGTATATACTAAAGACTATATTAGACTCCAGCTTACCCGGTTCGACGGCCTTACCGGAACCTTTTCAATAGTTCAGGGCCAGGCAGGCGCCGTATATTTTCATAATGGTGTCATGAGCACTGCAATTGGCGGAATAGTAGCCGTTACCCGTATCACATCCAACAGCATAATCGGTTACTTCTCCTTTACTACCGGCGATGGTATCAGTGTTACCAATGGTACATTTACTGTTGGCTTGCCCGATGGTATGCCATTATGATAACCGGTAATCATCTTTATCAGGCTTACTGAATTGCTGGTAATACTAAAACACAGCGGTTTTACGTTATACAATTCCATAATTTTGCAGGATACCCGCTGTAGTTTTCCGGTAGGTTTTGAACATAGAGATATGTGTTATGGCATACAATACCAATAAATTGTGATGATAAAGTATCAGGAAGAGGGCATTGTAAAATCAACAATCGGCTTTTGAAAAGCAATCAGGCAATAATAATTCTGACGCTGTTAGCAGTGTTTGCGGCTTGCAGCAAAGCTGCAGGGCCTGCCAATGGCAACAGTATCCAACCGAATAACCGAATAGATTCTCTGGTATCAATGAATGCTCAGGTGAATGCAGCCCTGTGGCATACAGATTCAGCTTTTGCTTATGTGGTCTGGCAGGAACAAAATGACAGCCCGGAAGTTAACCTGATGATATCGGCTACCAATTACAGTAATTCTGTACCCACTACTATTTCATTTGCGGTCAATAATTATACCGGTGCCAATACCTACCAGGTTAATCCCCCATTCACGGCTGCATACTATTATATAGGCTCCCGCCGGTTTGCCGCTACTTCAGGCCAGCTGATAATCACGGTAAACCAGATTGTGGTAAAATCGGTTTCTGGCTTTGATACCGGCTATTCGCTGAACGGAACTTTTAATTTCGATGCCGATACCCTGCACGTAACTAATGGCGTATTTAATGTGGCTGCACCATAGAGAACATTGCAATTCAACCCGTTATTTCATTTCTGTTTTTTCATTTACATCCGTTTTTGTAAAGGCTCTGAACCAGGGCATAAGAACAGATATTAAACCTGTGTAAAATAAAAAAACGGAATGCTAACAGGTAGGTAACTTCTTAATTTTGCAGAAATTATATCAAAGCTTCGCTGATGAGAAAAATACTGTTTGGGATCCTGGTTTGCATTCCCTGCTTCGGATGGGCCCAAAACTATTCCGCGCTCGTATTTTCCGATATTCACCTGTCGCTTTATAGGGACCAGGATGCCAGGAGAAACTGTGATGCAGATACCTCTTTGTTCCGGTCGGCCCTAAAAGTGGCCTCTGGTAAATACAAATACATATTGTTACCCGGAGATTTAATGCAGCATGGCAATATGCACGATACAAACAGTCTCAGGAAAACCTTTACCTATATTTTTAGCCATTTGCACCAGATCGATCCAAATGCAATCATTATCCCCTCTTTAGGTAATAATGATTGCCTGAACCACAATGAGCCGGACAATACTACCTTCCGCATATTTTATGATTGCCTGCTTAAATGTCTGGATAAAGATGGAACCATATCGAACGACTTCCTCACTGGCGGCTATTACCAGTATACTTCCGGAGGCCTTTCATTCCTGTCACTGAATACGGTATTATTCAGAAACAACAGCGATTTCAATACCCGGGAACTTGACTGGCTGGAGCAACACCTGGTGCAGGATAGCGCAAATAAACAGGATGTATGGATCATGTATCATATTCCGCCTGGTACCGACTCCGACAGGGTAAGACATGTCCCGACCCAACGCTGGGATTCCTCACTGGAACAACGTTATGCCCGGCTGATGCGCCGTTTTGCACCCATTATAAAGTACCAGCAGGCTGGCCATCTGCATATGGACGATAACAAGCTGATTATGCAGCACGGCAGGTTGTCTTCCTACATACATATTGCGCCCGGGCTTAACTACCGCAACGGCAATAACCCTGCCTTCCAGGTATTGCATGCCGATAAAAACCTGAATACCGTAAAAGAGATCATTACCCGTTATTCAGATACCAGTGGCTGCCAGTGGAACAGTTATTCCTTCCGCAATTTCAGCTTCAGTTTCCTGATTCATTTTAATGCCCGTAATTCAGAAGGGATTGAATATATGCGCCACCTTTCCACAAACAGGCCTGATAAAGCAAACAGGTTTGGTATCCTTTCCTGGAACGAAGTTTTTGCAAAGCGGTCTGAGATCGGGAACCGGTAGTTTCAGATTTTTACAGGCACATGCTTTTACGCTATCATTTTATAGCCGGTATAACTGAGAAGGAACGCTATAAAACCTATTATCATTAAATATCAAAAATAATCTTGAAGGTAGTCCCTTTGTTTACTTCACTTTCTATAGTTATGGTACCACCCAATGACTGCACCTGCGTTCTAACCATAAACAGCCCTATTCCCCTGCCTTCAATAAAAGGGTGAAAACGCTTGTATAAACCAAATATCTGATCCTTTTTTTTCGTTAAGTCTATTCCCATACCATTATCGCTGAAAACAATTTGCATTTTATCTGTAGTTCTGCTGCTGGATATTTGAATAATTGGCGGTATACCGGGTTGCCTGTATTTTATACTGTTTGATATAAGGTTATAAAAAATGCTATAGATATAACTTTTAAAGGTAAATAATTCGTCAATATCCGGGAATTCTACCTTTATAACCACATCCAGTTCATAAATTGATTCCGAGAAATCCGAAATTACCTTTTGCACAATTTCAGATAATATTATCGTTTCCTTCCGCTCATTCAGGTCCCTGCCTATCTGCAATATACTGTTCAAATCCATAATAACATCATCCATTTTCCGCACAGAATCAGAAAGATGATTGATCAATACTAATTCTCCTTCTTTTAAACCATTCTCATTAAGCTTAATTAATTCTGCCAGGCCCATTATATTAGCCACAGGCGCCCTTAAATTATGTGATATTATATACGAAAATTGCTCAAGGTCCTTATTTCGTTGCAATATGTCCTTCATCATTTTAGTCTTCTCATTTTCAGCCTCTTTTATTCCTGTTTCATCATGCACTATTCCGTACCTTCTTATTACCTCTCCTTCAATATTTTTTACATGATGGTTTTTTGCGTATATATACTTCAGAGAATGATCTTTGAGAATAATCCTGTAATGAAACTCACAATCAGTATCGTTTGCTCTGGATTCTATAACTTGCCCAATTATATGCTCCTTATCATCCGGATGCAAAAAGGAAATAACAGATTCAAACGACCTGTGGTTGTCGTCCAATGGAAGACCAAAAATCCGGCAGGCCTCCTCCGACCAGGTGGTTATACCTGTTTTAATATCTTTATCCCAGCTGCCTATATGCGCTATTGCCTGTGCCTGAATTAAATGTTTTTCACTATGTATTAGCCTTTGCTCCACCTCCCGTTTATGCTTCTCTTTTTCAAAAACATTCAAAGCAAATGAAATATCTCCTGCAGCCTCCACCAGCAATTCAATTTCATCTTTACCAAAAAAATTGACCTCCTGTCCATACACACAAAAGGCGGCATACACATTCCCCGATTTCCATATGGGCAATACCATACCTGAACGGAATTCATGGCTCAGTACTATTGATTGATACTGTTCATATTCGTTGTTATTTTTACTGTCATTGGATATATAATACCTGCGGTTTGCGAGAATATAATTTACTGATGGTAATTGTTCAATCGGAGTTTTGTCCGATTCTAAAACAATTTCCGGCAATATTCCATTTCCGGCTGCCATTTTTATTGCCTTAAGCTCCTGATCAATGGTGCCTATCCAGGCCCCCCGGAACATACCCAGTTCAACTGCAATCCGGCAAGCCCCTTCAAAAACGGTTTGTTCAGATGCAGCATGCACAATGGTCTGGTTAATCTGGCTGAGAAAAGAAAAAAGCCGGTTTGCCTTGAGTATACTTTCTTCATGTTTTTTCCTAACTGTAATGTCCCGGAAATTGCCTACAAAGGCCTTTACATGGTCCAGTCCCAGGTAATTTGTTGTCGTTCCTTCAGTCCATATATAATGTCCATCCTTATGTCTTACCCTGTTCTGGCTATATATGGGCTTACCCGGATTGTTGAATGATTCCTGCATCCGGCCTTGTACTATCTCCATTTCATCCGGGTGAAAAAAAGCGGAGCTATCCATACCTGCAAATTCATCGAAGGTAAAACCCATTAGCCGTTCTGTAGCCGGCGATACGTAGATCACCTTACCTGCACTATCCAGCATTACAATAGGCTCATCATTACTTTCCACCAGCGCCTGGAATCTCTTTTCCGTTTCCTTAAGTTTTTCCTGAGCCCTTACACTATCCGTTATATCCCTGAAATTGCCCGCCAGCGCTTTCACATGTTCATCGTCTAGTAAATTGGTAACGGTACCCTCCACCCATAAGTAATGCCCGCCTTTATGTCTCATCTGGTTTCTACCATAAACCGGCAAACCGGGATTCTCCTTTGCTTGAGCAATCCGCTTCTTCAAATCACTTACATCTTCAGGATGAAACAGCATGGCAACGTCCACATCTTTTATTTCATCAAATGTATATCCAAGTATTTTAGTAAATCCGGGAGACAGGTACATAAGTTTTCCACCTGCATCTCTCAGGGTCAAGGCATCTAATGTGTGTTCAACTAAAGCTTTAAATTTAGTGTCTATAGCCTGTTCAATGCTGATTTTCTCAATCATTTTCCGGTACGAAATATCAACAATTGCGGCCAGTACTACTGTACCCGATGTAGTTTCCAGCGGGCTCAATCCTATTTCTACAGGAAATTGAGAGCCATCTTTTCTCTGTGCAAGCAGTTCTCTCCCCTTTCCCATTGGTCTCACTTGGGGATCTGAACAGTAGGTATTTCGCAATCCCGGATGATGGTCCTTATACTTTTCCGGAATGAGTATTTCTATGCTCCGCCCCCTCAGTTCATTGCTTTCATACCCGAACATCTTCTCAACCTGATTATTAAATAAGACAATTTGCCCGTCCGGATTAACAATAATCATTGCATTCTGAGCAGATTCCAGCAGAATTTCAAAAGTATGAGCAGAGTGTATAATTTTGTTTTCCATCTGTATAATAGAACCCAAAATTAATAAAAAGTATTGAAAATATTTAAACTAATATATTAATTAATAGATTATTATTAAAATAAAATACTTCAATATAAAC
>CAILLK010000123.1 GCA_903835005.1 uncultured Bacteroidota bacterium
CGAAGCACTTGATGATCCTAGAAGTTTTGCCCACCTCATTACTCCGTTGCAAGTATAGCTTGTTATCAAAAGATTATTGCTTGCACCGTAAGCACCCGTAGCTCTGTAAAAGGTGTCGGCGTAAATTGAATTATTTCCTACTATGCTAAGTGCATAAATATTTCCATTTGGATCGGTACATATGAATTTTGTTTGCTCCCATTCCCTCGACCCATAAGTGCTTAAATCTTCTGTGGTTCCTCCACCAGTAAACCATTTAAATTGTTGACCGCGAGCTAAAAGAGTAGTACCCAAAATTGCTATCAGCAATAAAATCATGCTGTTAAATACTTGTTTCATGCATTTGTTTTTATAAAGTTAATACAATTTATTCAAATCACCCCCTGTCGTTAACAGAGGGTGATTTTTGTTCTTAATTCTATTGACTAACAACAACTAAGCGTTGCAACTGCAATGTTTTCCCATCAGCTTCCATACGAATTATGTAAACACCGGGATTCCAGTCTTTGGTATCCACACTCCAATTTCCGTGCCAATCTAATTCACCAATGTTTTGTGTCCTTCTTCCCATGGCATCATAAATTGAAATGCTCCGCTCAGTATATATATCTGTTCCATAATTGTAAGAGATGGTTACCATATCACTTGTAGGGTTCGGGAACACCAGTAAAGAATTGGAAATAGCTGGCTTGGGTAACAAACTGTCAGCGGTGTGGCCGTTTTTCTCAGCTAACCAACTACAGGGTGGTAATGGAATTCTGATCTTCTGGAAGCAGTTTGTTCCATCAGGCAACGTGAATAATATTTCTACTGATACACTGTCCGGGACCGGATATAAATAAAGCGTAGAAAATGTTAGCGTTAAGGAATAGTAACCTCCTGTTGGTATTGTGCCGGAGAACGGATCAATAGGTCCTATATCTGTACCGATGACATAAGATGATCCTGGTGCCGGACTATAAAAACTGACAACGATACTATAATTGGCTGGGTCAGTAGAAGTACAGGTAGCAGTTGCAGCCAGATAGGTCTGCTTGCAGCTTACACAATTGCCAATAGTTACATTCATGGGGTCAGATGTTTTTCCGCAAAGGCCGTTGAACAGATACCATGCATATACACCACCGCTGTCAAGCAGATAAGGAGACATTAAACTATTGGAGCCGTATAGTGCAGTATCTCCATTTCTGAGCCAGGCCCAATAACTGAAATTGACATTAGGTGGGCCAAATAATGAATCTGGCAGCTGGTTCTGGCATGTTGTATAACAGCCGGTCGGGAAGTATGGCATAGAAAGATCAACCGAATTTGGGACCAATGTATCTGAGTAATTGACACAACCGTTAATATCTGTGAACCAAATTCGATAAGGGCCACCTGAGTTTATAGTATCTGTTGGTCCGTAAACGCCATTGCTCCAATCGTAAGTGCCATATACCGGATCGGTAGCGCTGAGTTGCAATTGGTATTTATTGCAATCAATTACTAATGGCCCAGTAATGGTTGGTGGATCAGGTAAATTATATACATGCACTGAGTCTGATGCAGATGTATCATAACAGGTAAGGCCGCCACCGCTATCTGTAACACCTACAATTAGTTGATAAATATATGCACCTGGTGGCAAGATATCATTAGTAGAAAAACTACCACCTTCATCAACACCATCTCTAAGCCAATCATAATATATACCAAAGCCTAAAAAGTCCGATAACACTACTGGTTGCCCGATACAATAATTCTGAAGGCCTGTAATATTAGCAGAAGGTGGTCGCAGAATTTTCACATTCTGAACAGGTGAAAACGTTTGCTGACAATGATATTTATCACTAACTGTAATCCAGTAACCACCCGATTGATAAATACTGTCAGCGACTGTTGTTTTTCCGTTTATCCATAAATAATTGTATGGTGAATAGCCTGTGAAGACAGCAAATATATCAATAAAAGGTATAGATTCTGCACAAATTGTTCCATCTCCGCTGTATTCACCACCAAGTATATTCTCATATATATCTACAGTGTGTTTTACACTATCCTCACAACCTAGACTATCAGTAACTATTAAGGTAACTGTATCAGCCTGAGGAGTTCCAACTATCCAGACAAATGTTCTTTGTGGATTTTGTAATAATAAAGAAGTACCATCACCAAAATTCCATTGATACCCTGCAATTCCTCCGGTGCTGGTAGAAGTAAAAGAGATCGGAACACCCTCACAAATTGGAGAAACGGCATCAGTAAATGCGGCGATTGGCATACCAGGCAAGTTTATATTCTTGGTAGCATCGCAATTAAAGGTTCCTCCAGGCCTAGTACCATAAACTATTTCTTCAACGGTTTGGATGGTACCTGACGGGAATGCATATGGCAGGTTTGGACCTCCGCCAAGTCGGATAGTACCCTGATACCAAGCAATACTATCTATGTGCCAGTAAGGCAGATAAGAGGTATAATCGGTAAAGAAAATACTGTCCATCCCAGATGTGGCACACTGTAACTGGTATCGGAAATTTGGTACGATACCAATGGTATCATGTTCTAACTTAATTATGCCGCACGAATCCTTTGTTATACCATAATAGAACCAATAAACTCCAGGGGTATCATATGTGGCAGTTTCCGTATTGCCTGGAGGAATTGGCCCACCTACAGGTATCCCTGAAAGTGGCGACCATAGGGGGCCTGTACCTGTGCTTGTTCCATACAGATAAATGGTGTTGCAACTATTTTTTGTATATGCAGAAGCAGTATCACATCCGCCGCCATGGTCACATCCGTAAGCGAAATTCACAATATTGGTGGCAGTTGAACAGCCGTTTGAAGCAGTGATAGTACAGAACCATCCTTCACCTGTGCCTATTGTATAGGTTGTATCGGTCGCACCGGGAACTGGTGGTGAGAAAGTCATGCCCCATTGATATGTAAGCCCAGTTACATTATTAGTAACAGTTGCCACGATCAAAGCAGAGTCGCCGGCACATACTTGTCCCGTGCCGCTGCTTGCGTAAGCTACAGGTCCAGGCAATATGGAAACGTTAACAATTGCGCCTCCTCGTGGCGGACAGGTTGACCCGCTACCGATAAGCGCAGTTACATGCGTAGTGTAGGTTATATTTCCGGTGGTAGTGTTTACCGGGAAATTATGAACTATAACTGAGGTGTAGGAGATAACATTAGGAGTCCCATCACCAAAATTCCAAAGATATGCCGAATCACCGGCTGAAGCAGTAAATGTAACCGGCGCTCCTGGACAAGCAGGAGAGGGTGTGAAAGTGAGTGTAATGTAAGGATCTGGCTGCACATTTACAATAAATGAATCAGTTACCAAGCTATCACATTTCTGCACCTTCAAAATTACATACCCTGTTGTAGCAGTTGTTACGTTATTCCAAAGTGCCGTTGCTACAGGTGTATAATTTCCCGCCACTATGCTTCCTAATGAGTTAGGGGATACAGACCAATTATAAACTTCGCCTCTGATATAATTGCTGTTATATGATCGGTAAGAATTAGCACATGGAATAGAATCGCCTGAAATATCGGGATTGATAATTTCCTTTGTAATGCTTTTTATTGTCGGAGGTCCGGTGCAATAAGGCGCTGATGTACTTAGCCTTTGAACCAAAAGCTGTTTAGGTCCGTAGGATGTCCAAATAACACTAACATTGGCGCTACCGGAAGAAGGCGAAACTATACCTCCTATGGCCTGCCATGTATATGTATCGCCAGGAACATCATGATATGCCGTATAGGTATACGGGCGATTCAGACACACCGTATCTGGTCCTATGAGTGAGTCTACTGTCGAGGGAACAGAAACAACAACAATGGTAAATGCATCAACACAGAATGGGCCGGATGCTGTTAGTAAAAATACACCAGTTGTACCGAAATTATATCCAAATGAATTGCCTGTGCCAGTTGCTACAGGACTACCGGTAATATCTGAAAGAATCCAGGTTCCCGACAGTGTGGCGTCACCTAATTTGAATGTATCGGTACTATTTTGACATATTGTATGATTGCCGGTAATTTGAGTCACAGGCACCACCGTTATTGTTTTATCCGTACTCGCGCCGCAAAGTGCTAGCCTGTTTTGATACCATCCGTGGATTGTGTAAGTCCCAGGAGTAAAAAATCTAACTATCAATTTGTAATCATTCCGGTAGCCAACCACACATTCAGGATGCCCCAATACTCCCCATTGATATTGGGTTGCTGCCCACAATGGCAATGAGTACTCGTATTGCTGACCAACACAGACTTGATCCCAACCTTGAATAACCGGGCTTTGTAAAATGACTGGTACCCGTATAGTCGTAGTATCATTGCATACCCCGGAACAAGCAGGTTCAACTAAGCTGACAGTTCCATAACCGGAAGAATCTACATGATCCCATCGAACTGCTATTGCAGAGCTATCGGGAGTGGTAAGTATGGTTCCTCCTACAACAGACCAAAAATAATGTGAACAAACGGCAGCAGTACTGTAGGTAACTGTCTGGCTGTCGCATACTATTGAAGGGCATTGTATTAATGGACCCGGTGTTTCAGAGATCTGAATAATCACTTGGAAGGTATCCGTACATCCACAGGAATTTTTTACCACCAGCTTTACAGTATCGGTACCCCAGGTAGTATATACGTGTGTCGGATTGATAGCAGATGAATAGTTTCCATCCCCAAAACTCCAGAATTGGGATACAATAGGTGAAAGCGAATCAGCATAAGAAAGATTTGAAAATATCACATTGTCGCCAATGCATATGTGTGTGGCGCTGGCTGCAAAATCCGCATGTGGCCTTTGTATTATTTGAACACAAGCAGCAGCTTCACCGTCACAATGGCTGATAGAATCATATATATGGATAGTCCCCGTTATGCCGGCAATTCCCCAGAATACGTCAATGCTATCACCATAATTATGAATTATTGTGCCGCCAATTACAGACCAGGTAAAGGTGCCATCCGCATTCCCGTTCCCAAAATAGCGGACAACGGAACTATCACAAATATACCAACAGCCTGCACCGGAAATAATCGTTCCTGGTCCAGGCCCGGCTCCATCAAGTCCTGCAGTGCCTAGTGTTTGACAAGCAACAATTGTTTTTGTGGTGATATACGGTATCATATTCACTTTTACCGTCTTGGTAACAAATAAAGTTCCGCAAGGTTCAATAACTGTGTATGTAATTGTTACAGTGCCATCAGCTATTCCGGTTACAATCCCAGTAGTAGCGCCTACAGTTGCAATAGTAGGATCACTGCTCGTCCACGTTCCAGTTGAATAAGCATCATAGAGTGTATCGGTTAAACCTGAACAGACACCAGGATAGCCAATAATGGGGGGCAATGTACTGATTGAGCTTGTAACATATACAAGCCGGACCACTGTACTGGTACCGCATAAATTGTTAACCTTATACTTAATGGTATCTATTCCTGTAGCGTGCCCCACAATTTTGCCTGTTATCGGACTAATTGTTGCTATCGCAGGATTAACTGAAATCCATGTGCCTCCTAAATAGGCGTCATGGAAAGTAGTCGAGGAATCGACACATACACTGTCATAGCCGGTTATTGGAGGAAGGACAAGCATTGTATCGATAGTGATTGTATCCAGAACAAAACAACCATCTGTCATTGTAAAAGTTACAATGGCGGAACCAGTGGCAACCCCAGTAATGGCCCCGCTTATCAAAAGAGAGATAGTTGTTGATGTTGTGGTAAACACACCTGCACCTGAATCAGCGAGGCTGGTTGAAGCTCCAATACACAATGTATCTGGGCCAACTACTAGTGATGGAGTTGGCATAACGGTATAGGAAAGAGTGGTAAGACATCCGGTAGGAAGCGTATATGTAATTGTAACAATTCCGACCGACACCCCGGTTACAATTCCCGTTGTAGCTCCGACAATTGCAATAGAGGTATTACTACTGGTCCAGGTGCCTCCTGTAACCGAGTCGCTTAATGTTGTCGTCAGTCCGACGCAAACCTGGGGTGTCCCTGTAATAATAGAAGGTAATGGCTTAACTGTTACTAGATGAGCAACAAAACAACCAGAGCCGAGTTCATATTTTATTGTTGTAGTCCCCACTGAAATACCAGTGACTATCCCAGTCAAACCAACTGTAGCTATGGCAGGAAGCGTACTGATCCAGGTCCCGCCGATTGTAATGTCACTTAAGTTAATTGCTGAACCCACGCATACTGAATCTAGACCAGTTATAGGAGCAGGTATTGGGTTAACAGTAACTGTCGTTTTTACGAAGCAGCTATCCGGAAGCATATAGGTTATTGTATCCACACCTGGAGAAACCCCGGTTACAATTCCTGATAAGGGACCCACAGTTGCAATTAATGGAGTGCTGCTAAACCAGGTACCTCCAAGAATACTGTTGGTCAAAGTTGTTGTAGAAGCTACACATAGCGTTGGACTACCGGAAATTCCAGATGGTGATTGATTTACTGTTATCGGATACACTGCGGAACATCCATGAGCTATTGAATAACTAATTGTGTCTATGCCTGGAGAAATGCCATTTACGATTCCGGTTGTAGCTCCTACAGTAGCAATGATAAGATTACTACTTGTCCATGTGCCTCCTGCAACTGAATCATATAACATACTCGAAGAACCCATGCATATTTTGTTTATCCCCCAAATTGCGGATGGAGATGGATTTACTGTTAAAAACATGCCTATTTTACAGCCTGTTGGAAGGGTATAAGTAATAAATGTGGTGCCTGGTGTAATACCGGTAAGAAAACCTGTCAAAGGCCCAATCGTTGCAACTGAAGGGTTGCTGCTTGTCCACGTACCTCCGGTTATGCCATCGCTCAGTGTTATGCTAGCTCCTTTGCATACAGAATCAGGGCCAGCTATTGGATCAGGAACGGGATTTACTGTAACCGTAACAGTGCCTGATTTTGTACACCCAAAAGAAGTAGTTGCGGTTACAGTATAAACAAATACACCTGTAGCAAGGGTATAGATAGGTGTGGTGCTACATCCAGGGCACACAAAGCAGCAGGATGTCCATGCATATACGATAGACCCACCACCTGGATCAACTGCTGTAACGCTCACCGTATCAGGAAAGCCCTCGCATAATGAGTATGAAGTAACGGATGGTCCGGAAGTAATTACCGGCAATGGATTTACCGTAATCAGTTTAAATGCCGAACCGCAAGAATTGGTGCAAAAGATTGTATCGGTGCCCGCATGGATTCCTTTGACCCACCCAGTAATGGGGTTGACGGTAGCTATAAAAGGAGTACTACTGCTCCATGTTATACCACCACCGGTAGTCGGATCTGTGTATAATGTTGAATCATAGACACAAACATTTTTTGATCCAACGATAACACCAGGAACAGTATTCACAGTTACTGATATAGTTTTAAAGCAACCCGTTGCCGTAATTGTATAGGTGATAGTTACAACCCCACCGGAAACACCTGTAACGATACCAGTTGTTGCTCCTACTATGGCAATTGATGTATTACTGCTGGTATATTTACCTCCGGAGGTTGCATCATGTAGCGTATCGTTAGAGCCTACACATAGTGAATCGTTACCTGAAATCGAAGCAGGTAACGGATAAACGGTAACGGTTGTGGTTATAGAGCAGCCTAAACCAGACGTGTAAGTAATTGTGTCTATGCCGGGAGAGACACCATAAACGATTCCGGTAAGGTACCCGACTTCAATTCCAGGATCAATAGTCGTCCAATATCCGCCTCCAAGAGAATCGGTTAAAGTGGTTGATGAACTATCGCATAACGTCCTGACCCCGGTAATAACGGAAGGTAATGGAACTACATATACCAGCATTGACGTATCGCAACCTGATGAGAGCGTATAGGTAATGGTAACCGTTCCCGGCAAAATCCCTCGTACCTCACCTGTTATGGCTCCAATTGTAGCAATTAAAGTATTGCTGCTGGTCCATGTTCCGCCTGGAGTGGCATCGGCCAGCGCAATACTATCGCCAACGCAAACCAGATATGGCCCTGCAATAGCGGCAGGCAGCGGATTGATAGTTACAACCGTGAAATTTCTGCATCCTGAGAGCATGGAATAATAGACTGTATCAAGGCCAGCCGAAACACCGGTTACAATTCCGGAGCTTGCGCCAACAGTTGCAATAAGGATATTTCCACTGGTCCATGTCCCTCCTATCACAGAATCCACTAATGTAATTGTTCTATTGACACATAATGGATGGTTACCGGAAATAATGGAAGGTGTAGGATTGACAGTTATCGGATAGGTCACTACACGACCGCAAGGGTCTGTATAAGATATTAGGGTTGTGCCGCTACTGACACCTGTATAAAGGCCTGTTAATGAATCAATCGTTGCAATGGAAATAGTTTGACTCTTCCAGATACCGCCTGTATCAGTATTAGATAAGGTATTGGAAGCGCCAACGCAAACCATTGAATCACCTAGGATTGGTGGTTCAGAACAAAACGACCATGTGGGGCTGCATCCAGCTTTTTCACTTATAATTTCAGGAGGGCCTGTATTTTTTATTGATCCCCAAACTCCTAATCCTGAGCCATTTGAAGAAGTATTAAACGGATAGTTGTTTACAGTTATGTTAAGGCATTGAGGAGTACCTGATGTTAAAAAAATTAAAGTATCTAATGGCCATAAAGAAGTATCATAAGTATTAGTATTATTAGCTATCTGAGGAAATGCAGGTGATCCTAATGGTGTGGTGCCATTAAGATTCAAATCTGAAATCCAATCGTCACCGCAAACATGCAGATCTATTTTAAAATATCCGGATTTACAGATATTAAAACAACGGGTTAAGGTCATTGTATAAGTATTCATATCCAGATTGCTGTCAGTCGGATACCCTGTTGTAGTTAAGAAGCTTAGGTAATGACCCGGTTGGCCTGTAGGGAAAATACCCCATCCAGCAGGATGTATTGCATAGGCAAAGTAAGGAGTTGGCCAGGGTGAAGGAGCTAGCAATGCACAATCTGGAGAAAGTCCTGTAACCTTCCATTTTGGATCATGTGCTCCAAATCCGATGGAACCTAAAGTGGTTGGGTCGTATCCAGTATTGATAGTCAAGGAATCTGTCAGACAACAAACTTGAGCGGAGGATGAATACTTACATGTTATGCTAAGGAGTAAAATAAGAAAATTTGCAACTATCATATAGTTGTTTTTTCTGTTTGTTTGAATTTTTACTAAATTTTTCATGAAATTGATATTTATGTTGTGAAAAGTCTTTAATTTTTTTATTAACTATAATTTGCCACTGTAAACGTACAATTTGTAAAATTCACCAGCAACGGGAAATCATGCAAAACGAAGGGGGTATTTTCCCCGTATCCAAAGAGGGTGTTTTTCCCCGAAGAGGGGGGTATTTTTCCCTGGGTAAAATGTCAAATTTTTTTGTAATTAAGAGCTTTGGTACATCTGTCATTAACCTGTACTTGAGAATTAGTGTGAAATGGTGTTCATAGGTAGGAAAAGCATTTAAAACAAAGGGATGCAGACCTGAGTCCGGCACCCCCCTGCTCTAAATAAAACGATTTCATATAGCCCCCAATTTCTCATATGCCGCTATTCATCTGCCCGCCGTTGCCGTGGATCATTGTACTGGTCATTCTCCTCAGTCAATCGTTTAAAATGCTTTTTCATCGGCTTATATTTCTTCCCGAACAGATACCCGAAGGTGAAGCCGTCGCTCATGGAGTTCATAGTCGCCACATGCGGAGCCAAGTTAGCCAAGCCATACTGGTATCGTGCACGAAGGAACAAACCGCACCTCCATTCAATGCTAGTATTCAGGCCGAGACCATAATCGAAAGCCTTAAAGTTTTGTCCACCGTTTGAACCAATCACCAAGTTGTCAGTTAAGGTCGTGCCATCGTTAAAAGTAACCGTACCTCCGAGGTTACGGGCAATATATGGTCCCATTCCAATGAAGCTCATATACCTGGTTTTTTTGTGTCCGAACCGGAAGCCAAGATTGACCGGCAGTTCTATGGAATGCACGTTGTAGGTGGTAGTTATGGTAGGCGGATATACATATCCGGTGCCAATGGTCTGCGAGCCTCCATTTGCCATATAATACAGCCCTGGCTGCAGGTATAGCTTTCCTGTAAGTGGAATGTACAGAAACGTACCGAAATTACCACCGAGAATCGCGTCATTGACGGCACTCGGCCGATGCATGTAGCAGGAACTCAGTCCGGCCTCAATTCCGATCTTTACATGTTTGTGATGCACCTTTTTCTTGACGACTTCCTCTTGGATATCTCCGTCTTCATCAGGTCGTCTTTGGTTTGTATTTGATAGGGCATCCCCCTCATCTTGCATTTTGTCGGCCTTTCGTTCCTGTGCTGTAACCGATGGCAGTACACCGAGTGAGAGCCATATGAGTAGTGCGAGTGTAATCGTTCCTTTCATCGTATGTTTGTTTTGTTTGAAAAAAAATGTTATTGCCTCAGTGCAGTGAAAGTGCCATTAGTAACTACCGTTCCCGTAGTAGTGGTGAAGCTAAAGGTGCCGACAATATTTGGACTTGCGGCAGTGATGGTTATCTCTCCGTTTTGGGAAAACCCCATTGGCGTTGTGCTAGAGAACAATATCTCTGCATCATTGCCACTGTCATTGAGGTTATATGTCCCTATGCCATGATAGCTAGGTGATATGAACAGTGTTATTTGCGGATAATAGTCACTTCTGGTTGTCGGGAGGCCTGCCCAGCCAACGATTTCAGCATTACCGGTATCTGTCTGTAAGGAGAACAGACAACTATCACGGCTAAACGGAGTGCCTCCGATGCTTGCAGTCATTGAATAAACTGATCCTGTCGATGTGTTGGTTGGAGTGGTTGTTTTTGAGCAGCTTGCTATTGCAAACAGTATGAGCAATGCTATGTATCCAATTCTGTAAGTTGGTTTTAATTTCTCTATTTCTTTTTTCATGAGCGTTGATTTTTGTTGATGTATCTGCAAACGTAGTAATTAATTTTAAATAATCACACATGCGTGAGTGTTTATTTTTTTTGCCAGTGCTACTTTGGGATATAATGATTAATGAAGTAGACAAGTATGTTATTCTGAAAGTCCGTGAAAAGAGGCTTGAAAAAGGGCTTTCACAATCCCAATTAGCGTTTGAACTAAATCTGTCCACAGGATTTATTGCGATGGTTGAGAGCGGTAAATACCGCCATAAATATAACGTTCACCATCTGAATGAGATTGCAAAAATCCTTGAATGTAGTGCAAGAGATTTTTTGCCAAAAGAGCCTATTTGATGCAATAAAAAAGCCCGATCATTTAATAATCGGGCTTTCGGTTTTCATAGCGATAATTCACAGTAATTCTTAAAGAACAGTTCTACGCCACAACCGTTTCTTCCACATCCTCCTTTGCCATCTCCGCATCCTCAACACCGTTAATGTCAAAGATGA
Source organism: uncultured Bacteroidota bacterium (assembly GCA_903835005.1). GTDB lineage: Bacteria > Bacteroidota > Bacteroidia > Chitinophagales > Chitinophagaceae > Nemorincola. The sequence continues at coordinate 11,457 of CAILLK010000123.1, forward strand.
AGTCAACGGCCTTTTGGGCAAGAGAAGCGGCGTTGAAGATGAAATACCTGTCTCCCTGGAACTTTTCAAGCCAGCCGGTCAGGTAATCCGGTGTCGGATAAAAGACCGCCTCAGCTCCGACATAGGACAAGAGGTAGCTTGTCGCTATCTCAGCCACCAGCTCCTCCATGGTGAAAGGCGAACATCCGAACTCCGGCATCTGTACCAGTCCCATCCGATCAAGACGGGTGTGATGGCCGGTGCTATGCACTAACTGGTGGAGCAGTGCAGCATAGTAGTCTGCATCATTCTTGAATGTGCCTTGCTTCGGAATGTTCACAACGTCCACCGTAGGGTCGTAATAGGCGGCTGCCTCCTTGTGCCGTATGGTCGGCTGATGCGGCATACGCTCAACGATCTCCGCACACATCTCTATGGGATGCACCTCGGCAGATTCCATCATTTCAAGCGAGATGCCGACACACTGAGAGACATTATACAGCGTGTAGAACCGCATCCTTGGTTCTGTGCTGGTTTCCGTCTCGCCTTCCTTTTTCTTATTGTTCCAGTACACTACCATGTTTGGCCGTTCTCCGGGCTTTATGGCTCCGTCGATCTCTTTTAACTGCTTCTCCGTGAGGAAGAGGTTGCGCTCATACCCGAGCGCCGCAAGCAGCATGACATTAATACCCCGATACGGATTGCGGGTCAAAAGGTTGGTTGGGATTCCGGCCTTTCTCCAGTCTACGTGCCAGGGCACGATACCTTTTTTAAGATACTCAATGAGCTTGTCATTGAAGATGGTGTGCACATTTTTCTGTGCTGTCCTGTAGTTCGCAGATTTTTGCGTTTCCATACACTTTGTTTTTTGTTGTTAAAAAATTGGTTTCAGACACAGTGTATAAAATACGAAGGGGAGCGGTAAGGCAGGAGAAATATCCATTAATGGATACACCCTAATAAGCAGAGAAAAAGCCCGATTCAAATTGAACCGAGCTGGTAGTTTTTCATAGAGATCAGTCACAACAACGAACATCATTCTCCGGGCTGAGTTTCTTCCTTGGTATCCTGTATGTTCAGGATATAATCAGTAGCTTTTTGCGCGGCCCTTGCAGCGGTAAAGATGAATTTCTTATCTCCCTCTAGTTTGCTGAGCCACCCCTGCAGGTAGGCCGTACTGTTCTGGAAAGTACTGGTAATACCGGCAAAAGATTGCAGATAGCAGGTGCCCATTTCTGCTATCAGTTCTTCCTGGGAATAGTAGTAATCTCCGAATTCTGCCATCTCTGTAATCGTTTCCCGTTTCAATCTGCTTTCATGACCGGTTGCATGCACCAGCTCATGAAAAAGGACAGCATAGTAGCTTTCATCATCCTTAAAGCTCCGTTTCTTTGGCATATTCACATAATCTTCTTTCGGATGATAGAAAGCCTTTTGCTCCTTGTGCCGGATCGGAGGGCAGTGAGGCATTGCAGATACAATGGATTCACAAGATGGAATATCCTTTGTGTCCCGTGAGGCAGGGATGTACTTTTCAGGAATGTTTTCGCATTGCGAGATGTTGAAAACATAATAGTAGCGCAGGATGGATTTCTTCTTTTGGTCTTTGTCCTGCCCATTCTGTTCAGTCCCTTCCGGTTTGCTGTCCACTTGGCTCCAATACACCACCAAATGCCCTTTCTCTCCCTTCTTTACTTTGCCGCCGATGTCATGCACCTGTTTGAATGACAGGAATAGGTTATGCTCAAACCCCATCATTGAGAGGAGCATCATATTAATACCCCGGTAGTGCTTTTTGGAAATGAGGTTCTGAGGCAGACCGCCGCCAGTCCATGGCTTCTGCCAGGGCACGGTTCCTTTGTTCATCTGTTCAATGACTTTGTCATTGACGATCTTGTACACATCTAGGTGTGCAGCATTCTTAGCCGGAGCTGTCGTTGTTTGTGTCTCCATACAATTCGTTTTTTGTTGTTAAAAAATTTGGTTCAGACACAGTGTAGAAGATATGAAGGGAAGCGGTAAGGCAGGATAAATATTCTTTACTAGATACGGGGGAGGAAAGAAAAAACGAGGATTTTATCTCCTCGTTTTAGTACTCATGTGCGAACAGTAAGGTACAGTAGTTCATTTCTTCGGTGAACTTTTCATCTTCCATCATCTCCTTGTTGCATTGATCAATGAAATACAGTTTGTGGCCTGTATCGCTGATATATATCTGGAGGTAATCAACGCCTCCGGTATCATGCACAAAAAGCTGAATGTCGAGGTAGATGGCTGTTATCTCCTCCGGCGTGAGTGAAGACATCACTGCTTGCGTGACTAAAAATGTTCCCGAGAATTGGTAAGTACCTTCTTGTTCTTGTGGCTTGCGAATCCATATTGGCATAAAGAATATTTTAGATACAGTGTATCAAAACGGCCAATAAAATTTAAGTCAGGAGATATAGCAATATTTGATACAATTTTGCTTTTTTTGATGAATAGGAATACTTGCGTGAATACAAGTTTATACAGGTAAAAGAAAAATATTGCCGTACTTAGGATAAACTAAATTGAAGTGAATGCTTCAACTACAAGGGTAACTTAATATTTATGAAAAAAAGTCTTTACTGTATAAAAATTCAAAAATTTATGTAATATTTATGCCAAATATTGCAATTCAATTTTTTTATTCAAACAAACTTCGAATATTTTACTAAATCAATTTCGATGGAAATCACGACAGACAATAATTCAAATTACGAATTCAAAGACGTAGAACAAAAACGAGGTAAGCAGTATTTTGACATTCTATTTCGATCTACAAATGGCCTAAATTGGTTATTCTTGACACTAATAATATTCACTGGTGTAAATATGTTTCTTTTATATTCTTGGCATTTCGGCAATATTAAATATGCCATAAAAAGAGAAACATACAACAAAACCCATATAGCCGATTTAAGGATTAAGGCAAATAGTTCCAATCCTAATATTCCCTATTATAAAAGCGATAGCGAAGTAGAAAAAGAGGTTTCTGCTAAATTAATTTATTTGAACGATGTAAGCAAGCAGGGCCTATATAACACCTTGCCATTTATGGGAATTAATTTTTTTAAAACAGACTACGCTATAGTTTTATTGGTTATTGGCTCAATTTTCTTCTTTTGGCTTCATAGAATGCTTAGATTCACCAGAGATGTGCTAAAAGAATACCTTAACACTCCGGAAAAACTAAATCAAACCGACAATGAATTGATAGTATCTTTATTCTTCATGATAATCCCAAGTCCAGAGAAACAAAAAAGATATAAACTTTTGGAATTTGGATTACTATTTTACATTTCTTCAATAGTTTTGATTCTAATTTCAAACATTTATGAATTGTTCGTCGTTCACAGTTACAACTTGAGCCTATGGAATATGCCAGGATGTTGGAGTATGATGTGGCCACATTTGGTTGTGACCAACACTGTTGTGCTGGCATGTTTGATCTTCACTAGCCGTAACTTGTGGACAATTAGAGAACATGTTACTGATCTTAGAAATTTGGTATTTTTAACCAAATGGGATAGAACAGCTTTTTTTCCAGCACTATACGACCTATTTAAGCAAAGTAATAGAGAACTAATTAATAACGCGAACTTGATTCAATATCGTCGTCGTTTTGACAAGGATAAATTATACCTGTGTATTACTCTAGCAGAGCGAATTGATTCAAAAGATAAAATACATCAAATTGATGCAAGGGTCGATTTCGCGCATTCATTACAACAATACAAAAACACCTTCAAGGGCGTTATTGGCAAACCTGTTTTGGACAGTTTTCTAAATAGGTATTTAACATTTGAAGAACAGTTTATGAGAGATTTTCTTGAAAAAGTTCTTATTGACGAAAGTTACGAACCGGATCTGCATAATTCTTGGAAAACTACAACAAATATTACATAAAGAATATAAGCACCCTTTGTAGGATGGATAAAAGACTTGGACGCCGCTCTAAAAGCGGCGTCCAAGTCTTTACCATATGCATATGGGAACATTCAAACCATTTCATTGTTTTGATTGAGAAATTTTGGAATTGTATACGACAACAATAATTCTTTATGCTCGATGTTCAATAACAAGGACAGAGAGGGTCCAAGTTCCGGCTAATTTTTGATTCAATAATCTTTGGCTTGTTCTGCCATAGCAATAGCCTCAAACATCTTCGTATAATATTCCGCCCGGTTATTCCGCTCCCGTAGGTACGTCTGTCTTAGCATCGGATGTCTAGTTGCCACCTGCTCAGAGAGCGTGTCCTTCTTCTTTCCCGTCTGGATGTCATAGTCCAGGTCCGATAGGGAATACAATTGAACTTTAAGACGATTCTTCTCAGCCTGCTTTACTATTGCAGTAATGAGCGCATCCAATTGTGGCGAACTACGAAAAGGGTCAATTTTTTTAATGGACACCACCGCTACCGCGTAGTAGTCGCATATCCGGTCTATTGTAGCCAATATAGATTTACGCTTTCCAACTGACCACATTTCTTTGAAGGTCTTAACCTTCCATTCGACTAGTTCACCCTTGTGGAGGACGGCCAGACCCACCACCCTCGTTCCAGGACTAATCCCGAGAAGAACCTTTCCAGCCATTTTGTTTTACAAGATAGGTGAATAATGCGCCGCGGGTCTTGCGTATCTGATCCGGCGGTATGGAAAGCACCTTCTGCAAAGTCTTGCGTAGGAAGCCTTCTGAGTACTTTTGGGCAAACTCAATATGCACGGGCAGGGAATCAAAATCATCAAGCGCATCTGCAATTTCACGAGCCAATTTTTCTTCTTTTTGTGTAGCCATAGTAGGTGTATCCATTACTGGATATTTATGTTGATAACTCGAACAGTTTTCCCCAGTTGTGTACTCGATCGCTTATCGTTATTTATTTATTAAAATAAATCCGTCGAGCGGTATGTCGAACGATACAAGGAAGGAGAAAATAAAATGGGAAGCATAGGAAAGAAGCTTGTTTTAATACAAGAAAACACGTTCAGAAAACGGAACAAATAAGCAGCTAATTAGCTAGGGAGGCTTCTCCTTTATTTGTTTGTAATACTCGCCATATGGGTTATCCGGTTTCCCATGAATGGCTTTCACTGCGTCCTGGCGGAGATCGAATACCAGTTCATCAACATAGACACGGTAGAGAACGGCCAGGTTGATGATGTTGTCCATGTTTGGCCTCTTTATATCCCGCTCCCACTGGGACAATCGTATAGGCGCAACACCAATTTTTTTGGCTGCATACCGGATTGAATATCCGTGAAGCGTGCGCAGCTTGCGCAATCGAAATCCAAGTGATGAAAATTTGGAAGCCATGACTACACGATAGCAATCTCAGCAAGCTGGGGTAAGGCAGGAAAAATATCCACTAATAGATACGTTTGGGGATAACCTGTTTTAGGACAAAGAAAATCCCACAGTTTGTGAGAGTATTGGTTTTAATTACTCCTGTAATGGCGATACGCTTCCAGTATACAAAATAGTTCTAAAGGAAATCTCAACAAAAAGTAACCGGGTATTTAAAGTACTTGACTAATCGTTTTGGACGGGTAGAGTACCCCCATGACTACCGCAAAAAAGCCCAATAAAGTCAAGGGTTACAATGTTGAATTAGAACTTGCAAAAGCTCAGAAGCTATTTAAGAGCATTGCCCAGGATAAGACTTTGCCCACGTTCGGCAACTTCTTTATGGAATGCCTGATCCGGGGAACTGCCGAGAATGTCAATTTGAAGGTAATGTATCCCAAGGTATATAAACGGTGTAGTATTTGGCTTGATGAACACAGGGAGAAAATATTGGCGACGTGGGAATAGGTTCCAGACAGGAAATTCAGGCATCACTTTTAAACAATGTGCTGTTTTTTATGTGTATCCATTAAAGGATATTTTTCCTGCCTTACTTGTTTAACAAATAAATGGGAGCATGGTACTATGAATGAGCAAGACAAGTGCTTACATGCTGACAAAAATAGTTTTGAACCCAAAGAGGGGGAGCAGAGGCGCTTGTCTTGCAACAACGTCAGTAACTGCTCTCCCTCTTTGAAGTTGAGCAATACTGAAAATAGCGAGAAGCCAGAGAGTGAGAATTTCATTGTTACGCCTGAAGCAATAGAAGTTTTCACTGCGTTTGCAGTAACCCTTAAAAAAATCCATGTACGGCTTGTAATGGAAGGGAATGTCATAAAAGATGGGGAAATATTTAAGCCGGGGGAAATTGATCAGCATGAACCAAGCAATAAAAACAACTCAAATACATGAACGGTATTCAGACTGCTTTATTATCTATACTAGAAAAAGTACAGATGATGCTGAAAACCAAAAGAATTCCATAGCCTACCAAAAGCTGGAAATCCAACGCTATTGCGAACATGCGCAAATTAATGTTGCCTTGTTTAGTATTCCTGGCTTTTGTACGGATGGAATCATTGAAGAACATCATTCGGGATTTAAACAGGATGATGATTTTGAATCAAAGGAAGATGGAACTATAACTTACAAAATATCAAGACCAAAATTTCTTGCCTTGGTAAATTTACTGCGACAAAAGAAATTGAAAGGCGTTATATGCCTCTGTTGGGATAGATTGAGCCGCAATGAAGGGGATGATGTCTTGATTAAGAAATTAATGAGCCAGGGCGTTGATATACGCTTCGTACAGGCCAATTACGACGATACTAGTTCCGGCGCATTGCACATGGACATTGACGGAATGTTTTCCCGCCATTATTCGAGGGTTATCAGCGAGAAGGTAAAGACAAGCTACAAGAAGCTACTTTTGGAAGGGAAGTGCATCTATACCGCTCCCATTGGCTATTTAAATTCCGGTTCAGACAACAAGCCTTTCGATCCCGAAAGAGCGCCTATCGTAAAGCGTATCTGTGAATTGTATGCCACCGACGAGTGGAGCTTTACCTCGCTTGCGAAATGGGCCAATAAGAACGGACTGACTACCAAACCATACCGCCGCAACCGAACACGTCAAGAAAAACTCAATGGTGTGCAGGTTGAAGAAATACCTAAAGCTAGCCGACCCGTAACTGAAAAAACCATAGAAAACATTCTGAACAATCCGTTCTATATTGGCAAGCTGATTCATAAAGGGCAACTCATAGACAGCCAGGTACATCAGCCCTTGATTGATGTCTCATTATTCTATAAAATCCATTCCATGCTTAAAGCGAGAACCCGTACCGTTCATTATCCAGAACTGTCATTTTTCACGTACCGCGGATTACTCAAATGCGGTGCCTGTCAAAGAGCGTACTCTCCTTATCAGCAAAAAGGAATATCGTATTACCGATGCCAGTGTAAAGACGATTGCACAAATGCGATCAAGAATATCAATGACAAATCTATAACCGATAAAATCATTGAGATTTTAGACCGGATTCATTTTACTGATGCAGAATTAGCCATAATAGAAAGGGAATCATTGGAGGCATTATCAAATCTTTCCGAAAAACGAAACAAGGAACTTGCCGACTTGCACCGGCAGCAGCGGAAAGCAATTGATGACCTCGACTATCTTGTAACAGACAAGCTGAGCCTACTTCGTACTGGTATTTTCACACCTAACCAGATACTTGATGAAGAAGGCAGGTTGAGTATTAAGCTAGAAGAAATTAATAGCAAGATCAAGGCTTATTCTGAATCGGCAAAATCCATGTTGGATTATGTCATTACTTTTTCTGAACTGGTTAAGAATGCTTCCAAGTACTTCAAATATGCGCTGGATAGCGAAAAAAGAGAGCTTGTTATTCAAGCGTTTTCCGAACTTTATATTGAGAACGGAGTAGTAAAATACATTGCAAAATATGGCTATGATGCTTTATTGAAGCGTTTTGACGCTCCAAATTCGCAATCAGGCTCCCCTAATTACGTATTTCTCGAACTGTCAGTAATAACAAACTCAATCAAAGAGTGTCTGCCAAAACTCAAAACCTTTTTGAGCCATAGAGGAAGGTTATATCCGAACTCAGATTCAATCCATACCATGTGCTAACCAAACCAAATATCCATTGAAATACCAGACTGCACAATAATTGCTTTAAAGGTTCTTGGTTTGATTGCGCTACTGCCGTGAAAGGGGACACACACCATCCGGTATATACCGCCAATACTTCCATGAAAGTAAAAATGACTTCCCCGTGTGTGGTTCAACCTGAAACCATGCTCTTTAAGGATAGTAACAACATCCTGGTATGTCCAATTGTTGAGTTTGCGAGTCATGTGTTTTACACCCGCGTAACGCCAAATGTGCTAATCTGAAAAGGAGATTTTACTTTCTTTTCTGAATTTACCGTTGTCCATAGCTTCTCGTATTCCGAATCAGTTTTCTGATTGAGGGGAGACATGCGAATTCCTTTTACCTTCCTGCATGATTCTACATATCCCTGTATGGCGTCAAATAGATTGTTCAAAGCAATCCGGGGGTCGTCCCCTGATTCCACGATATTGAACTCCAAACCCACGGCATACCAGGTGTCGGCATCCTTGAAAACGATATATCTTACTGATCCTCTCTGAGGGGTATTCATGTCAAGAGTATATCAAAATCTTGCTACTAAGGCAATTGCGGGAAAGGCAATAATCTAATGATTTATATGTAATAGCCAATAGTCATAAATGACTATTTTTTGAGCTTCCAGAAATGCTATTTTTGACACATAAAAAATAACAATTTCATAATTCAAAAAATAACACCCGCAAAAATGCGGCAATTAGATTTAAGGCTTTATTCATAACCATAAAAACTCACAAAATGGCAACAGCAAACAATTCTCAAAAGGGAGTAGAGAAGAACCTTAAAGCAGCTACTGCTTCTAAAAAGAACGCAAAGACACCGAAACAGGATGTGACCGGCGGGGGCACTACTGGTGGAGAAAACGGTGACAGTCCCAATAACACTGATGGTCAGCGATTTTTTGCGGAACCACCAGTTTCAGTTGACGGCAGAGTAACGTTAGATGGTAAATTTGTAAACGCTGACGATTCTCAGTATTATGATTCCCCATATTATAAACTCAACAAAAATAATGTCCTTGGCTTTCGAAAAACAGCTGATCCCGTATTCATGGATCTGAACAGGGTACTTTCTGAAAATACAATCACAAAGATTACCGAAGCTGGGCAAATTTCTTTTCATGCAGTCGGGGATACTGGGGCAACAACGCTTTCGAAATTTGATAACACTGAAAACGTATCAGACATGATGGTTGCCGATCTTAAATTGAACAACGGTCCGTCGTTCTTCTACCATCTTGGAGATGTAGTCTATAATTTCGGCGAAGAAGATTACTACTATGAGCAATTTTATGAGCCATATCGCTCTTACAATGCGCCCATATTTGCCATACCCGGCAATCATGATGGAATGGTATTTAATGATACAATGAAATCATTGCAGGCCTTTGAAGAGAACTTCTGCACAGATGGTCCGCAGAAGGCGCCGCACGCGGGAACCCTTGTAAGAACCACAATGGACCAGCCAGGTGTGTATTTTACTTTGGACGCACCATTTGTTTCAATTATTGGTCTTTACAGCAATGTGCTAGATGGATATCCAGGAGGAGTAATCTCATCAATGAATGGCAAATTCCCAAATGCAGGAGATGATCAGTTAACCTTTCTGAAAAATGAGTTGGCAAGACTGAAAACCAAACGTTCTACCGACCCTCGGGCTATAATTTTAGCAGTCCACCATCCATTGTTTTCGGGTGATAGCAAAAACGGTGGCTCGCCATTGATGACGGAAGACCTGAATACTGTATTTAAAAATGCGGGATTGTGGCCAGATGCGATACTTTCCGGACATGCTCACCATTATGAAAGGTTTGCTTATACGGTAAATAATAAAGAAATTCCTTGCATTATTGCAGGAAGCGGAGGTTTCAATATGACACCTATTAAAAATCCGCCGGCTCATTTCCAATTCCCTATTCCAGGAAGAAACGATCTTATTATGAAGGAATATTTGCCAATGTATGGCTACCTTGATGTTACCGTAAATGGCAAATCCAAAACGTTGACTATAACTTTTAATTCGGCTCAAACCAAAGATGTGGCGGGTAAAAGGAATGCTGATTCGGTGACTGTAAATTGGTAGTTTTCCATTCGGGTAGTAACATCAAAGGAATTCATTTTGCCATGAATTCCTTTGATGTTTTTAAAGCTATGTATGTTAGAAACTGTCAATTCCACTCTAAAATTAAAGGCCGCATTTGGATTGAACTGCTCCCTTAAAAGTGGACTTTTTATTTAAGCAGGGTTAACTTTAACAGATAATTTCGGAGTTCTACAGAAGTTATCTTTTCACATAGGCCCCATCCCGCCCACTTTCTGTAGTTATTAAACTGCCTTCATATCCACATACCCCCATCCGTGGAGAGTTCACCACAGGCATAGCCCCATACTGAGCAAAATCAATGCATGTTTCAGCATGTAACCCGGCACAGCCATCACAAAAGACGTTTGCATTTTCATTCCTGCAAACTGAACAAATTTGAGTGGCCGGATTTTTACCACATAAATCGCACATGATCGCCAATGGTTCGTTACGGCTCAATAACACGATGTTTTCCCCGGCGCTAACTGGATATTGTTCAAGCACCGTAATTTTCAATGCGGTGGTACTGCCGAAATCATATTCATATTCGAGCTGCAGGCCTTTGGTAAAAATATCTTCAACCTTCGTATCTCTGTTGATTTCGACAGGATCAATTTCCATCAACAGACTTTCAGCATCAACTAAGGATTGCTCGTTGGGGTTCTTTTGTTTGATGATTCTAAACTCGCTGCCGTGCCCACAACATTCCAGCCAAATTTGACGAAGGAAAATGTCCAAATTCCGAAATGTTGCCTTGCCATCTATTCCTATGTTCAAAAAATACAAGCTGGCTCCCGAGTCAGGAATGTTTTCAATCCTTACGTGATACGAGTTGCCCAAAGATTCACCGGCAGCATTCTTCGCCAGGTGTGACGCCAGATGCCTGCTGATAGCGGCTTCTGAGAATTCCTTATTGCAGAAAATACATTTGCCGTATGATTTGATACCCGTCATATATGTGGTTCATTATTCCTTGCAATATATTGCTCCGGTTTTCCTAACACACTCAGATACTACAACCACCACTGATTTTGTCAATTGTATAATGGAGTCTTTTTTTACTTGGTTTTAGCCCCCGCTGCTTTTATCTTCCGTTTAGGAATATTCTTCATGTCGGTCTTTAAGACGATCTGATAAATTGGTGAAGGCCACTGTCCTTCTTTAGACTTAGAAGCCCGCTGTGCTTTGGCGTAGCTCTGAATCATTCCTTTCATTTCGCTTTCAACTCGCGCATACATTTCGGGATACAGTTTCTTCAGATTCACGTTTTCTCCGAATCCGCTTGTTACAGCGATAAAGAAAAGATTCGAAATCTTTGGCAATTTGCTATCCAGATCGCGATGCAAAGCTGTGATTTTCTTGACCGCATCCTTTTGCTCTGTATATAAGTCTCTCTTTTTATTCATGTCCTGATTATACCCGAGAATAGATATTTTGGCAAGCCCATCAGCACAGTATCCATTAGTGGATATTTTCCCTGCCTTACGGCATTAGGGTAGGAGATATATCCTGAATACATGGAGGACAGCGGCATAACACCAATAGGAATTACCAACTTTAGAAACACTAGTCAACGGTTCGGCATCAAAGACAAGGACCGTCTGCAACACATATATGTCATCGGAAAATCAGGAACAGGTAAGAGCACACTATTACTCAATATGGCTCTCTCAGACATAGGGCGGGGTAACGGTCTGTGTGTTATCGATCCTCATGGCGATATAGCCCAGGGAATTGTTAAGCACATACCAGAAGGCAGAAAACAAGACCTCATATACTTCAATGCAACGGAGGAAAGAAAGCCCATAGCCTTTAATCCACTCAAAGGCATACATCCAAAGTACCATCACTTGGTAGCCTCAGGCTTAGTCTCTACCTTCAAAAAGATATGGTCAGAGAGCTGGGGGCCGAGGATGGAGTACATACTGCGCTTTACCTTGCTTGCGCTACTATGTATGCCAGATGCAACCCTACTGGACATCCAGCCCCTCTTAACCGATACAGCATTTCGTAACCGGGCACTTGCATATTGTACCGATGAACACATTCTTTCCTTTTGGAACAATGAATTTGAGCGGTACAGCCCTAAGGTGAGGCAGGAAATAATCTCGCCGATCTTAAACAAGACCGGGCTATTCATTACAAGCGACCCACTCAGAAGAATAGTCGGCCAGAAGACAAACAGCTTCCGGCTGCAGCAGGTGTTGGATACCGGAAAGATTCTCATTGTAAACCTCTCTAAGGGGCAAATAGGGGAAGATGCATCTTCTCTATTAGGTGCCATGATCATCAACTCTATACAGCTTGCAGCGCTTCACAGAGCAAGTATGCCAGAACATACCCGCAGACCCTTCTATCTTTACATAGACGAGTGCCACAGCTTCGTAACCTTGGCTTTTGCCACTATCCTTGCAGAAGCCCGTAAATACGGCTTATCTCTGTTCCTTGCACACCAGTACATTGAACAGCTTGATGAACGGGTACGGGCTGCTATATTCGGGAATGTGGGGTCTATGATTACTTTTAGAGTTGGCGCAAATGATGCCGAATCCCTAGCTAAGGAGTTCTATCCTGTGTTTACAGAAAATGATTTTGTTCACCTGCCACGGTATTCTATGTACTTAAAGCTTATGATTGATGGGAGTACATCGCAACCATTTAGTGCCACCTCTATTAAAAAAGTAAATAATGTTGTTGAAGCAATTAAAATTACTTCAAAAGGAAAATACTAGACAATTTCTATAGGAGTAATCAATTAGTTAAGTAAAGCAGATACACTTTGCAATCGATGAATCTCTGCAATATATATAGATTTACATACCTTTGGATGATAAAAAGAACAATTGAATAAGCTACTCGCCTATATCTACAACTTTTCTCGATATTTAAGGGAATTGGTAGATGAGCATGCTTTAGTATTTGCAGTTGCAAGTGTTATGTATCTTCTTTGGTGCTGGTTTTTCTCAGGAATGACAGTATTTGATAAGTTTATAAACGTTATACTTGTACTGATTCCTAATACAATTATCCTTGGACATGTTGCATCAACAGGCCTCTTAAACAGAGGTCCAAAATTAATTCCAGATGGGGTGCCAAATTTTTATAAAAAGGCATTTTTAAGAGAAATATTAAATACAACAGTCAATTTTGCGAAAGACAAAAACGATTTGAGAGAAACTGCTCTTTTAATTAACAACCATACTGTTTTTAACGATCAATTCCCAGATCCTCAATCGCGTATTGATTTATATGCCGGGTGGAATAAACTAACAAATAATAAAGCTGTCGCCCAATTATTTTTGCCGGATGGAACATCTCGGATAGGAGCGTCTGTTATTCTCCCACTCAGTGAAAAAGGATATAATAAAATAATCGATGCTCCCAAATTTAATCAACTTACGGTACTCCAAAATCTAAATAAAGATGATATTGAATTATCAAAAAACAAGACATGCACTTATTTAATAGACATTTTATTGGTTGATATTAATAGAGAACTCATAAGGAAATCTAGTACGAATCCTGAAAATCTGAAGAACTATTTGTCGGGTGTATCATTGCATTTAACATTATGGCACATTGCACATATTGATGAACGAATAATTACCAAACTTCCCAAAATATTGCTTCAGCCTGACGTACCGGAAATAATGGATCAAGTTGAAAAGTTGGGGGAAGAAAAATATTATTGTTGTTTTGTGGTCAAAAAACAGTGTTGAGCGACAAATACCAAGGGTTGATTTCCCTATTCTTTCCTGAAGGGCTTTTAGATTATTTTGATATTGTTAATA
>CAILLK010000124.1 GCA_903835005.1 uncultured Bacteroidota bacterium
ACAACCAGAAAGTAATGGCACATAATGGTGAAATCAATGAGAAGATTCAACTGACAGGCAATCTGGCCAACGGTATGTATCTGCTTAACCTGCAATCAGCGAGCGAGAACAGGGTATTCCATTTTGTAATTGAGCAATAATCACTGCAGTTTTTAAATAAAGAGACGGCCCCGGAATTTCGGGGCCGTTTTGTTGGTCGCCCGCCGTCACCTGATTTTTATTATTTTTATGCCGTATGGAACCGATATTGTTACTTCATGGGGCTCTGGGGTCAGCAGCGCAAATGGCCCGGATTGCTGATACCTTGCAGCCGCATTTTAAAGTTTGTATCCTCAATTTTGCGGGGCATGGCGGAAGGCAGATACCGGAAACTCCTTTTTCTATAGAATTATTTGCCGGCGAAGTTATTCGCTTTATGGCCGCAGAGGGATTGGAAAAAATAAATATTTTTGGTTACAGCATGGGTGGTTATGTGGGTATGTACCTTGCAAAGCATTTTCCTGCAAAGCTAGGCTGTCTCATTACCCTGGCTACCAGGTTCGAGTGGGATGAAGCAATAGCAGCAAATGAAGTAAATAAACTGGACCCGGTGAAAGCCGAACTTAAAGTGCCTGCATTTGCCGAATCACTCAGGCAACTGCATGCTCCTGAAGATTGGTAAAAGCTGATGATTAAAACGGCTGAAATGATGACTGGTATGGGCGTTCAGAACCCCATTGAGCCTGTTGATTATAAAACAATTAATCTGCCAGTTATGCTTTTGCTAGGCGACAGAGATAAAATGGTAACACTAGACGAAACTGCCGGTGTATATAAGGCGTTACTAAATGCTTGTATGGCAATACTGCCAAACACAGGGCACCCTGTTGAGCAGGTTGATTCGGAGACAATTGCACTCCTGGTCAGGAAATTTATTAAAAAGTATTGAGCTTTGACGCGGTATCAGTTACTTCATTCATACTTTAGGAATTGATTAGAATAAAGTCCTTTTGTATTGAAAGTGCCTCAAATTATAAGAGTGTCCCTGTTACTTTCACCTCGGTTTGAAGGATTGCGGCATCTTTTTTCAAAAATTATTATGACAAAATTTAAAACCTCCCTATCTTGCTTCCCAAATAGATATTATGAGAAAGTTTTCCCTGATTGCAGCGATTATTGTTTTTGCTTTTACTGGTGCAACCCGTGCGCAGGATTTTACAGTAAGTGAACTGATGCAGTTAAGGACATCCTCGCTGAGTAATTTTGAAACAGTGGTAATGGAAAAGGGGTATACGCTTAATGATGTAGATAAGGAATATGACCATTATGCTACTTTCAAGAAAGGACACAGCACAATATCATGGGGCTATGTGAAAAATGAACACTTTCAGCAGATCGATACTGTTATCATTTATCTCACACCTAAGGAAGAGGAATATAATAAATTAAAAGAGAGTGTAAAAGACCGTAAAAGCAGGAATCATTTCTATAAAAATGAAACACATATCCTTCATGTAAACATGGATAATGATGTGGTTGTTCACTTTTTTACCAAGTACAATGAGCGGCCTCTTTATGAGATCGAGGTTTCTCCCCTCGAGGGCGACCGATATGATCATAAATAGGTTAATTGTGGCTCTGTTTTAATTTTACGGCCTATTTACGCCACACTCAATAGTAATATTTGCGATTATATTAGTTAATATCCATAGCTGGAGTAAATAGTGTATTCTGTTAACGCCAAAAAATGATTTAACTTTGCCAACTTTATTATGAAATCCCGAACAGTTCTGAAATGGAAAATTGCCGGAGATTTTGATTTTTGATTTTTGAATTTTATTAAATGATTTTGCCGGTTGTTGCATATGGTAACCCCATATTGCGTAAAGTTTGTGATACCATTACGCCAGAATATCCTGATCTGGGCAAATTGATAGCTGATATGTGGGAAACCGTATACAACAGTAACGGGGTAGGGCTTGCTGCACCGCAAATCAACCGGCCTGTGCGGTTGTTTGTCATTGATACCATTCAGATCGTTGAAGATTTTAACGACGAAGACAAGAAGAAATATCCGGGTGAAGTGCCTATAAAGCAGGTTTTTATAAACGCTACAAAAATTGAAGATACAGGTGATACCTGGGCATATAATGAAGGTTGCCTCAGTATACCCAAGGTAAGGGAAGATATTCAGCGGAACAGCAAGGTGCATATTAAGTATTTCGATGAGCATTTTGTTGAGCATACCGGTATTTTTCACGGCATCACTGCACGCGTCATTCAGCACGAATATGATCATATAGAGGGTAAATTGTTCATAGACTACCTGTCGCCGCTGAAGAAAAGGCTGATTAAGAAGAAACTTGATGATATCAGCGCCGGAAAGGTTAAAACAGACTACAGGATGCTGTTTCCGAAATAACAGCCATCAGCCAGTTGACAATTTAGAGTTAAGAATTTAATCTGACAGTTGGCATTTGGCAGTTTACGCTTTACATTTGAGTATTGAATCCAATTGGCTGCAACACCATTATATAACGAAGAAGAGCTGGTGCTCCTGCTGAAACAGCAGAGCAGGGAAGCTTTTAATTACCTGTACAAACAGTACGGGGCAGTATTGTATGGCGTTATCAATAAGGTGGTTTATGATGAGCATATAGCTGAAGATGTGCTCCAGGATGTATTTGTGAAAATCTGGACCAACATTGGCCAGTATGATGCAGCTAAGGGCCGTATCTATACCTGGATGATCAATATTGCCCGTAATGCATCTATTGACAAGCTGAGGTCGAAAGGTGAAATTATGAAAGGTAAAATCCAAACCGGAGAGGCTGTCGTAAATAATCTGGAACGGGGAATGAAAACGGAGCAGACGACAGATACAATAGGCCTGCGCAAGATGGTGGCAGCTCTGAAACCGGAGTATGAAACTATTATCAGTCTGGCGTATTTCAAAGGCTTTACTCTGGATGAAATTTCAAAAACATTAGGATTGCCTCTTGGTACTGTCAAGACCAGGATGCGAAGTGGTATAAAACAATTAAGAGAAGTGTTTAATAATTAAGAATGCAATAAAGTGGATACCAGAGAATACATAGAGTCAGGCATACTGGAAGCATACGTGCTCGGAGCCCTCACTGCAGAGGAGCGCCGGGAGGTTGATTCCGTTATTGCACAATATCCCGATCTCCGTAAAGAGGTAAGTGATATTGAAGAATCTATGTTCCGTTATTGCCAGTCCTTTGCTGTTAATCCGCCAGCCGGGTTGCAAATAAAGATTGAGCAGGCCTTGCAGGGAATCAGTGCAAATACTGGAGCCAGCGCCACTGGTTCAGCCCCAAAATCCAGAGCTATTCCGCTGAATCCGGATTACCGCCGGCCAACTATTATGTGGAGAAATGCAGCAGCTTTGGCACTGTTCATTTGCAGCCTGGCTGTAAATTATTATTTCTGGGACCAGGGCAATCATGAAAAGCAGGAAAAGATAGCGCTTACCCTGGAAATGAATAAAATGAAAGCCGACCAGCAACTGCAGGCCGACCTGGTAAGTGAATACAGAAGCTCGAAAGCCATGATGGCTGATACCGGGATACAAACCATAGTGATGCATACTGTTTTGCCCGGGCACCCGATGGCTGCAACCTTATACTGGAGCAAGGGCAATGGCGAGGCTTATGTAGCAATGGATGCTCTGCCCAAACCACCCAAGGGCATGCAGTACCAGCTATGGGTTATACAGAATGGCAAACCAGTAAGCATGGGCACACTGCCCGATGATATGGCCAATACACCGCTTATGCAAAAGGTGGGTATGCAGGTAATGGCCGGTGAGGCATTTGCCATATCGCTTGAGAAAAGAGGAGGCAACCCTACGCCTACCACAGTATATGTGGTGGGTAAGGCTTAAAAATTTCAATTCTGATTTATTGCTTCATTCACCTATGCCTGCAAAGCAGGCAATTTATC
This sequence comes from uncultured Bacteroidota bacterium, assembly GCA_903835005.1. Lineage (GTDB taxonomy): Bacteria > Bacteroidota > Bacteroidia > Chitinophagales > Chitinophagaceae > Nemorincola. Next base: position 3,946 of record CAILLK010000124.1, read on the forward strand.
TTTTAGATAGTTGCATTGGAAACCACCTGCTTGCAGGTGGATTTTATTTTGAAAAAAAATTGAAAAAAATTTTGTGCAACCAAAAGGTTTCCTATATTTGTGCAACCAAAAGGTTTCGTGTTATGAGAAGAGATGTGTTTCAGGCAATTGCTGACCCGACGAGAAGGGAGATTCTGAACATGCTGGCAAGGCAACCACTGAATGTAAATACTGTGGCCGAAAACTTTGATGTGAGCCGCGCTGCTATCTATAAGCACATGAAAATACTGATAGAGTGCGGCCTTATAGATATGAAGCAGAAGGGAAGGGAGCGGTTTTGCGAAGCTAAGCTTGAGCAACTAAGCGAAGTACATGAATGGATAGAACAGTACAGGAAGTACTGGGAAGGCAAACTTGACTCGCTGGAAGCCTATTTATTTAAACTTCAAAACGATAAAGATGCAACAGAACGAAAATAATACTGCCGACAGGGAACTCCGGGTTTCCAGAATACTGAATGCACCTGTAGAACTGGTATGGGAAGTATGGACCAACCCTGATCATATAAAAAACTGGTGGGGACCAAACGGGTTCACAAATACCATTGCCAAAATGGATCTCAGGAACGGAGGTGAGTGGGAACTTGTGATGCATGGGCCCGATGGCACGGACTATAAAAATAAAAGCGTTTTTACAGAGGTGGTTGCGTTTGAAAAGATCGTCTATAAGCACTTTGCTCCAATATTCACTGCTACAATTAAATTCAGCAAAGAAGGCCATAAAACTAAGATAGACTGGCATATGCTTTTTGAAACAAAAGAGGAATTTATGCAGGTAGTGAAGACGCATAAAGCAGATGAAGGGCTGAAGCAGAATATTGATAAGCTGAACAATTACCTGGAATCGCAATTGCGGATGCGCGGGCAGCTCAAAACCACCAGCACTTCCAGAACCAGCACATTTCTGAATTTCCCAGGTAATACTGAAGAAGCTTTTCTTTTTTACCGGTCGGTTTTTAATACTGAATTCAACGGCGGGGGCATAGAAAGATTAGGGGATGTACCGGCAACTGATGGACAACCACCATTATCTGAAGAGGATAAAAAGCTGATTTTACATGTAGAACTGCCTATATTGGGCGGTCATATACTGATGGCCACCGATGCACCTGAGTCAATGGGTTTTAAGGTGATTTTCGGCAACAACTCTCATATCAATCTGGAACCAGATTGCAGAGAAGAAACGAAGCGGTTGTTTGAATCGCTATCTGAAGGTGGTAAGGTAACGATGGAACTGAGAGATATGTTCCTGGGAAAATATTTCGCTTATTACGGAAGCTGCACCGATAAATTTGGTGTGAACTGGATGTTTAATTGTATTGTAAAAGAAAACTAAATCAAAATAAAATGGAACAAACACAAACAACAAATCAGGAACTGATAATAACCAGGTTATTTGAAGCCCCACGTGAACTTGTATTTAAAGTATGTTCAGAAGCAGAACATCTGGCACAATGGTGGGGGCCCAAGGGCAGTACTTTGCAGGTAAAGGAGTTTAATTTTAAGCCGGATGGCATTTTTCATTACTGCATGGAAATGGGCCCTATGGTGATGTGGGGCAAGTTCCGGTACATTGAAATGAATGAGCCGGAGCGGATCGTATTTGTCAATTCCTTTTCGGATGAGGCGGGAAATGTAACGCCTAATGCTTTCCTTCCCGATTTTCCGCTGGAGATAATGAATATACTGACCTTAACGGAACACGATGGCAGGACCACCCTTACACTGAAAGGGAGCCCAATAAATGCTTCAGAGAAGGAAATGACTACTTTCCAGGGTATGATGGGCGGTTTGCAACACGGTTTTGCAGGTACATTTGAACAGTTGGATACTTATCTCCTAACGCTTCAAAAATAACTTCATGGAACAGCCAAAGATAAAGGAGGTGTACTTAACCAGGGTAATCAATGCTGCCCGGGAACTTGTTTACAGGGTTTGGACAGAGCCGGAACACCTGGCGCAATGGTGGGGCCCGCGCGGGTTTTCAGCTCCGGTTTGCGAAGCAGATGTAAGGCCGGGTGGTAATATCCGTATTCATATGGACCATCCTGCTTTTCCTGATCACTGGATGACCGGTACATTTCATGAAGTGGTTGCGCCTGAGAAACTGGTATTTTCTTTTAAGGCTTTTGTGAACCAAGATGGGATTGCGATGCTCGAAGGGGTTAATTCAATTACATTTGAAGAGGAGCAGGGTAACACAAAACTGACGGTGCATGCCGCAATTACAAAGGCAGCACCTGGAATGGAGATGGCGCTGGCGGGAATGAACCAGGGATGGAGCGAGAGCCTGGACAAAATGGAGGAATATATTGCCTGTTTTTAAACTAAAATCAAAACCTGAAATGAAAAGTACCAAAATAATTTACTGGATATTTACCTGCATTCTAGCAGGCTTTATAGGGTTTTCATCCATACCCGATATCCTTTGCACCCCCGATGCGGTCAGGATTGTATGCACTCAATTGCATTACCCTGAATATTTTCTGCGTTTCATTGGGATAGCCAAACTCCTGGGTGCCATTGCTATCCTTATTCCCGGATTTCCGCGGATTAAAGAATGGGCATATGCCGGTATTGCTTATGATCTGCTGGCTGCTACCTATTCCATGAATGCAATTGGCGCACCCGTCAGCGGATTGTTGTTTATGGCTGGTTTTCTGGCGCTGTTTGCTGTATCCTATATTTATTCGCACAAGATGCAGCAATTTGCTAAAACTGCTTAAAACCAGATAGAATGACTGACAACCAACCTGTAATAGTAGAACGCACCTTCAATGTGCCTTTTTTAACTTTGTGGGAAGCCATAACAGATGCAGGAGCAATGCGGAAATGGTTTATCCCTGTTACAGAGTTCAGGCCTGAGGTGGGGTTCGAATTTCAATTTCTGGAGGGAGACACTAAAGAGAAGTACCTGCACATCTGTAAAGTTACGGAGGTAGTGGATGGCAAAAAGATATCCTATACATGGCGGTATGACGGTTATGAGGGCAATACGCTGGTGACGTTTGAATTAATCCCCGACGGCGGCAAAACAATACTGAGGCTCACTCATGCCGGAACAGAAACCCTCCCGGCAAATAAACCCGAACTCTCGAAACAAAACCATGCTGATGGCTGGGAATACCTGATAGGAAAGTCGCTGAAAAATTACCTGGGAGCTTAACTCATCTGATAATCCCGTTCTTTAGTGCATAAACTACCAGACCGGCGGTATTACGGACCCCTATTTTTTCGATCAGCGAAGTTCTGATTCCTTCAATGGTGCGCGGACTGAGGAATATTTTTAGTGCTATTTCGGCAGTTGTCAGTTCCTGGCATATCAGTTTCAGCACTTCGGTTTCGCGGTCGTTGAGTTTTATGGCATCTTTGAAGTTAATATTACTGTTCTTCAATGTTATTTTTCTCAGCATGGTGCTGCTGACAATCGGATTGAAATAATAATCGTTTGCAAATACCGAGTGTATGGCTTTCTTTATTTCATCAGGTTCTGCATTCTTGAGCAGGTACCCATTGGCGCCAAGCTCCAGAAGGTGCAGAATAATATGCTCATCATCAATAGAAGTAAGCATGAGAATTTTAATACCCGGATAGGAGTGATGGAGCTTTTTTGTAGCTTCAATGCCATCCATTTCCGGCATTTTGAGGTCTAGCAATACTACATCAGGTATTTGTTTTTCAACAAGGCTCATCAGTTTTAAGCCATTGTCTGCCTCTCCCACCAGATTTAGGCTTTCATCGTCAGAGAGCGCGTATTTCAGCCCCTGACGGAAAATTTTATGGTCATCGGCTATAATGTATTTTATTAAACTCATTTGTTCAAGTTTTTGCTTGAGTAATATAAGGAATTCTTACTTCAGTTATAAACAATTGTTCTTCAGAGCGGTAAAATACAATTTCTGCGTTAACTGATTTAATCCGGTTCACAATATTTTTCAGGCCGGTTGAGCCTTTTTTGAAAATCTGTTCTTCGAAAGTCTCCTGCGACAGGCCTGTGCCATTGTGTTTAAGCCTGATAATAATACTTTTATCTTCGTTTTCGGCTTCCAGCATGATTTGTGTAGCCCCTGAGTGTTTGAATATATTATTAATGAGCTCCTGGCATATTCGGTATGCGGCCAGTTCGGCATGATCGCTGATCTTGTTCAGCTTAAAATCGCACCTGAACTGCACAGAAATTACCCCTGATTTATTTATAGTCTCGGCGAGCGATTGGAGTGAGGCTTCCAGGCCCAGATGCTGCAGCGAAAGAGGTTGTAATTTGTGGGAGATATCCCTGATTTTGGCAATGCTCTCATCGAGCAGGGCTTTTGATTGATTGATGATGGTGTCATCATATTGCGCCCCTGGATTTTTATAAAGGAAAAGCCTGGCCGAAGAGAGTGTAGCTACTACATCATCGTGCAACTCGGAGGCTATTCGCTGCCGCTCTTCTTCTTCACTGCGGATGGAGGCTTGAATCAGTTCGAGTTCTTTCTGTTCGTTTATATTTTTGAGCTGAATCTGGTGCTCAATTACCCGCCGCTGGTAAAGTATCACAAAGAAGATGATGCCGGCCGCAAGGACCAGTAATGCTAAAGTGCCAAATACAACCAGCATCTCCATAGGCAGCTATCAGGGATTTTTAGAAGTTAACGCTAAGGTAAGCACTAAAAATTCTAAAATGTTGATACTGCTGGTAATAGGTACCCATAAATGGCTTAATAAGGCGATATTTGTAATTCTCAAAAAATCAGTACATAACATAAGGAAAAACATGCCTGAGCCATAAATGAGTATGGCCACATTGGCCCAGAAAAAAGCAGATTTTTCTATAAATATACTCTTTTTCTCTTTAATGATGGTGTAGAAACCAGTCAAAGCATAAATAATGTAAGAAGTATAGAAAAATATCGCCCCGCTTATTTTTATGCCTTTCTCAATATGGCAAAAATCAGTATTCAATAGGTTATAGCCGATAAATATTATAGCCACTGCAGCGATTACTGACTTTGTAATTAGGCTATTGGCTTTGTTAGTATTTCTTACGTAATAGAGAGAAATAAATGAAAACTCTAATAAAAATAAAATATTTGCTGCTATTGTTTTGTAGAGATAGTCTTTTAATAGCAGTGAAATTAAAACATCAAAGAGCAGCCCCATCAAAGCATATAGCCATAACAGGGTTGCTCTTTTTTTTATTCCTAATATAAGTGGGATGATAGGAATAAAAATTGATATGTATATTAATGTATTTTTGATGTGTTAATTTTTAAGGAAATAAAACAGTTACATCGCAATAATAATTCTCCTGGAATCCATCAGAAACATAAAATGTAACATTATCATTAGTTTGGTTTTGGGAATCAATATATCTAGCTTTATAAAAATAATATGTGCCATTTGGATATTTATTGATTAAACCCTGGAACAAAGGTATGCTTTGATTAAATATGCCTTGGAATTGCGGATCAAATGTCTTTCCTGCCTGTACAGTAATATCATTATTTGTGGAATTGTCTGGATTTGGTCCAGCAAACATATATATGGCAAAACTATTAGGATCAACATTTGCAATGCTTATCATTTGCGCTGTTGATAATTGATAAGCAGGAGGTACCGCCAAAGTTGGATTATCAACGTTACCACAATCAAAGACTTGTTGAATGTTGTTATATGGAAATGTATATACCATACTCCAGAATCCACAACAACTGATACTGTGTTCTTTCATACAGCATTCCTGACATGGTGGAGAAGAATAATCAGGATAACTTGAGCATGGAGGTGATTGCACACCTCCTCCGGTTGGTTGATCATTACACATAGTTAAAATGTTTTTTGTTTTAGTTAAAAAATAGATTTCCCGCCAAAAGTATATACTGCTTCATCTAAAAACAACAGGCAAAGCGTTACTTATAAATACTAATAAAAAATTATAAAAAAGCCCATAGCGGGTTTAATAGGAATTTGGATAGTAAAAATGCGTAGTTACCGCAATGAAAATGCGTATAAATACGTATTGCCGGAGGTGGAAACTACGTTGATTGATTGCTGTTTATACGGTACTAATTTTCCGTATTTCCTCTCTTGTGCAGGTTTTGCTTCGGTCGCACCTTTGTGCCAGAAGATCAGGAGAAAACAAAACGATTTTTTAGCAAAGTGATCTTCTGAAATAAACAAAAACGATCAACCTGGGCTCTTGCCCACAGTTATAAGAAGTTTGGCCAAAACAGTGGAGCTGCCATCACTTAAAAAAACTGGCCTGCCACGCACAGGCACCAAAGCGGGAGGCCGTATCCGAAAAGCCTTGAAAAGAGTAGGAGAAAAACTCAAATAAAATAAAATAAATTTTTATGGGTGCGTTCAAATCAATAACTTGTGGAGGAAATGGTGGTAGTGCGTTCGCTACTACTACTGTCGGTGAATTCAAAATGTATTCAGGATCTGAGGTTGATTCTATCTATCTCAATGGCGAAAAGCATGGCGGTGATGGTGGAGGCTATAATGGGACTTTTTTATTGCAAAAGAATAATGATTATATTATTCGTGCAGATGTATATTATGGCGAGAATGACGAAGTACATCACCTCCACTTTTGGAATAATAGAGGGGAAGATATAGGTGGTGGCCATTTTTACGGAACCTACAAATCGATAGATAATATCAGGTTAGTGACAATCGGAGGACGATCGGGTCGTCTTTTGGATCAAATTCAAATAACATATGTTGAAAATTATGTTCCATCAACCCTAGTTGACAATCACGCTGTATTTATTGTAAAATGGTATGGTCCAAATACCCAAATCACAAATTATACATCGCAATCCGCTATGATGGAAAACAGCTATCAGCTGGTAACTTCCACTATGTCTAGTTCTACCATTTCTAGCAGTGCAGAAGCAGAATATGGAGCCCAGGTCTCAGTAGCAACTTCTCAGCAATTTACCGATTCTACTGTAGAAACTATAGCCAATAGTTTAAAAGTTACTTTGGAAACCCAACAGACAACCATTTTAAAAGTTAATGATGATGAGGTTGGTATAATGTTGGTTGAAGGAACCATAATGAGGGCAGACGATGGAAAATACTGGATGTTTCCCAACAGTGGCAATAATTTTGCAGTAATAAAGAAAGATGATTGGAGGAATATGCTCAACACTTATGACTTGACAGGCGATCTTTATAAACAAATGGGTCAACTTGCTGATCACAAAACAACAAAAAACGATTATGTATTTTACAGTGAGGAAACTAACTAATCAATATAAATTAAATTATTTATATATTTAGTTGTATTGTTATTCAATTACATGCCATTATTTTCATAGTATTTCAACCTATAAAAATTACAATACATCAATTTATTTATGTATTGTAATTTTTAACTACCTATAAATGAAATTTTCTCATTTAATCTAATATATATTACCATAACAGGTTATCAATGCGAGAGTCGGAATATGAAAAGCTATAGAAAGATCGGGAAAAATTAAAAGTCTCTTAACTACAAACAAAAAACATTTCAAAATCCTGCCCCGTACAGGCACCAAAGCGGGAGGGGGAATCTGAAAACCCGTGAAAAGAGTAGGAAAAAACTTAACCAAATAAAAACAAATTTTATGTCACAAAATGCAACTTTTGGCGGATGGACAGACTGGACTTTCGCCCCTGATGCCGAATCAAAAAAAATTTTCGAACAAACGCTGGGCAATCTTAAAGGCGTTAAATACAGACTGGTAGCATCGGCTACACAGGTAGTAAGCGGCATGAACTATGCTTTCCTTTGCGAAGCGCGCACCATTACTGCTGAACCTTTGGCTTACATAGTAGTTGCCAATGTATATGTTTCAACAACAGGCGAAACAAATACTACCATTAAACGGCAGCAGCCATTACCCACAAATATGCCGGGCGGATGGCAAAACTGGAATTTTGCCGTTACTGGAAGCGCTGAAGAAGCTTTCAATCAGGCAGTGGGAAACCGGTCCAGCCTTACTACTTACTTTGCAAAGGCTGACGCCAGCCAGGTGGTTTCGGGTGTCAACTACTGCTTTCTTTGTGAAGTACAAACAACTACCAATCCAATAAGTATCTCAGCCGCTATGGTTTATGTGAACCAACCGGCAGGTTCAACTGCTCATTGGGTAGAAACATCTTATATTGATCAGACAGGCCGCGAAGGTCAGTTCACTGACCTTATAAAATAAGGTGAAATTGAAATCCGGTAAGCCTTTAAAAGAATAATAAATAGAGCAAGGCCCTTAACTGTAAACAAAAATAATAACTCAAAAACCTGGCCCGCACAGGCACCAAAGCAGGAGGGGGAATCCGAAAAGCCTTCAAACGAGTAGGAAATAACTTAACCAAATAAAAACAAATTTTATGAAACAAAATTTAGGTTCAGGGGCATGGACAGATTGGAATTTCACTCCGGATGCGCAATCGGAAGCAATTTTTGAAAAAACACTGGGAAGCCTTAACGGTGTTGATTATAAACTGGTGGCATCTGCTACACAGGTAGTAAATGGTATAAACTATGCGTTTCTTTGCGAGGCTAAATCCGTTACTGCTCAACCATTGTCTTACATTGTAGTAGCCAATGTTTATGTAGCCACAACCGGCGAAACAAAAACCACAATTCATGAGTTGCAGCCTGTACCCACCAATACACCGGGCGGATGGCAAAACTGGGTTTTTGAGGTTACCGGAAGCGCAGCAGCTGCTTTCCAGCAGGCACTCGCAGTTCAGCCGCTCGTGACTACCTACTTTCCGCTGGCCTCAGCCAGTCAGGTGGTTTCAGGTATCAATTACTGTTTTCTCTGCCAGGTACAAACACTCACTAGCCCGGTAAGCAATTCAGCAGCAATGGTTTATGTAAACCAGCCAGCAGGATCTACAGCTCATTATGTAAAAACTGTCTACATTGATCAGACTGGCCATGAGTCATAGTTCATTGATCAGATGCAATAGTAACATTGATGGAATTGTTGATACACATGAATAATATACAATACATCGGGCGTTTACACTTACTGCTTAAATTACTCTTTGCTTGTATTAACAAGCAAAGGGTAATTTAAGTGGTATGAAACTTTTTGCAGCATAAAATGCAGGGAAATGTTATCTTTTGTTTAATTCAGGCTGATTTTGTCCGCAGGCTGGTTAACCCGGTTAAGTAAAATATTATTTTATACCCGAATTTATAATCAGGTAGTTAGCATCTTAATCAGCAGATTGACCAGTTGCAGTTTTGGATCAAAATAATCGTTTTGAAAGTGCAGGCGGAATCCGAAAAGCCTTAATCAGAGTAGGAGCAATCTAACAAAAAAACCAAAATTTATGTCACAAGCTACAAATAACGCAACACCAGAAGTAACTTATATGCCAATAGGTGACCCCAATGGCGGTACAACATCCATACAGGGTATAAGGGCTGTATCCGGCACAGACAATGTATACCTGGCAGGCACCCTTTCGGGCGCAGAGGGAACAACCGTGATTGGATTAATCTATGAGGGGCCGGTTGCCAATGATGGCAATAGCGGCAACTGGTATCAATACAATTATCCTGCTGACGGTGTGATCAATACATCGTGCTATGGCCCCAATAACGGAAAAGATGGCAATATACAAGTTGTTGGCTCCTATAAAACCACTGATTCTGTGGACGGTAAAAAGGCTAACGGCGCCATGGGCTTTTATTACGAAGGTCCTGTTGATGGCACAGGCAACTGGATGACACTCTCGCCTAACGGTGGTGATACACGCAATGTGTATGCCCACAGCACAATGGGTGGCATAGTGGTAGGATGTTTCGATGGAAACAAGGATACCCACGGCCGTTCCTTTATTTATGATATAAACACCAGGGAGTATGCAACATTTATGGTTGAAGGTTCTTTTACCACTTCTGTATACGGAATCTGGTACAATGGCGGCAACAGCTATACCATAGCAGGTGGTTATTCCATGTCTGAAGTTGGCGAACTGAGCCAGGGATTTCTGGCCGATTATGATTCTGATACAAAACAGGTAAGCAATATCACCACATACAATTACAATAACGAAGAGCATCTTTCGGTAGTTACACATTTCCAGGGCATAACCGGAGATAGCAAGGTAGGTTACAATATGCCGGTGGGCTGGTCTAACATTCATGAGAGTTCAAAAGGCGGGGCTGCATTTGCCAATATCCTGCGTAATCCGGATGGCACTTTTGGTAAGGCTACCTGGATAGACATCGCTTATCCTATAAGTGGTAAGAGCTTTACCATGGCTACCTCGGCAAGTAAGAACAATATTACCGGCATATGTGTTGATGACAGCAGCGGAACGGCTGTAACATTTTCCTATATTGCAACAATAGAAGAAACAATGTAATTCAAAAATACAGTCTATACCTGTACTATGCGCCATAATTTCTGGATGGAAATTATGGCGCTTTATATTTGATTTAAGGACGAAGCGCGTCTTACCTCATTGAAATTACTTTCTGCATAAAAGTTGCCTGATTTCTTTTTTGCAGACTATATGAAATAGCTTTCTTACATTGTATACCATTAATACATCCAAAATTTATTCTTTGATGAAAAGATACTTAATAGTTCCGATATTACTTTGCCTTACCCTGTCGGCAACTGCCAGGCATAAGCACCATAAAGGTGCAACAGCTTCGGCACCTGCTAAACCAGAGGATTCGGGTGCTAAGAATGGCCCCAAACCTTTTGATAAGGTGATTACAGATAAGGCAGTAACTAATAAAGGCCTGATAACCGTTCATAAACTGGATGATAAGTACTATTTCGAGATACCGGACAGCCTTATGGGCCGGCAGATGATTGTAACTACCCGATACAGCAAGATGGCGGGTGGTGGTGGTGTATATGCTGGTGAGATGGCTAACAGTCAGACTGTGATATGGGAAAAAGGGCCAAATAAAAATGTTTTCCTGAGGGTCGTAACAACGATCAGCATAGCTGATTCCACGCATGATATTTATAAAGCCGTAACCAGTTCCAATCTCAATCCAATTGCCTTTGCTTTTGAAATAAAGGCATATGGTAAAGACTCCACTTCCGTAGTAATAGATGTTTCTGATTTTTTTAAGGGAGACAACCATCCGGTTTCATTAAATGAATTCAGTAAGAAACGGTTTAACCTGGGAAGCCAGGTTTCAGACAGGTCTTATATTGCAGCAATACACACTTACCCCATTAATACCGAAGTGCGTGTTGTTCGCACATTTAACTCCACACCTTCCTTCACACCGCCATCTCCGGGTTCCTTCCCCGGTACTACCCTCAGGGCAGCTGCGGTAGCCAATGCAGTTACGTTAGAAACCAATAATTCATTTGTATTGCTGCCAAAGGTGCCCATGCAGAAGCGTTTGTTTGACCCTCGTGTAGGCTTTTTTCAGGATGATTATGAAGTATACACCGATGACCAGCAGAAAGTGGAAGCCCAGAGTTTTATTGTGCGCTGGAGGCTGGAACCTAAGGACGAGGATATTGAAAAATGGAAAAGAGGGGAACTGGTAGAGCCCAAAAAACCGATTGTTTATTACATAGATCCTGCTACACCAAAAAAATGGAAACCCTACCTGATATTGGGGATCAATGACTGGCAGAAGGCGTTTGAAAAAGCAGGATTCAAAAACGCAATAATGGGTAAGGAATGGGATGATAAAGATTCTACAATGAATCTTGAAGATGCCAGGTTTTCAGTTTTGCGTTACCTGCCATCTGATATAGAAAATGCCTATGGCCCCAATGTGCATGATCCCCGTAGCGGTGAGATAATAGAGAGCCACATAGCCTGGTATCACAATGTGATGAAACTGCTGCACGACTGGTATATGATACAAACAGCAGCGGTAGACCCGAGGGCAAGGAAAATGGAATTTGATGATGAACTGATGGGCAACCTGATACGTTTTGTTTCGTCGCACGAGGTTGGGCATACGCTTGGGTTGCGGCATAATATGGGTAGCAGCAGCCGCACACCAGTGGAGAAGCTTAGGGACAAGGCTTGGGTGGAAGCTCATGGGCATACTGCATCTATTATGGATTATGCCCGCTTTAATTATGTGGCCCAGCCCGAAGATAGTATCAGTGAGGCAGGGCTGTTTCCCCGTATCGGTGATTATGATAAATGGGCTATTCAATGGGGCTACAAAGCAAGTTTTGCAAAAGATGAAAAGGAAGATAAAAAAATTGTCAATAAATGGGTGATTGACAGTCTGAAAGCTAACCCGCGGCTGTGGTTCGGAACTGAATCGAATCAATATGATCCCAGGGAGCAAACCGAAGACCTTGGTGATAACTCCATGAAGGCAAGTGAATATGGTATACTGAACCTGAAAAGGATCATTCTGAGATTGCCTGAATGGACCAGGGAGGAAGCAGATAAATACGATAACCTGAGCGATATGTATTATGCACTTACAGGTCAGTTCGGCCGCTATATGGGGCATGTACTGAAGAATGTCGGAGGAGTATATGAAACGCCTAAAAGCATTGAGCAGGCAGGGGAAGATGTTTATGAACCAACTCCAAAAGTCATTCAGCAAGATGCTGTGGCATTTCTCAATAAACAACTCTTTGAAACTCCGGAATGGCTGCTGAACAAAGAAATACTCAACAAGATCAGTAACCCGGTTGCCAATGAAAATGTATGCAATATACAGACAGGTATTCTGAACAGCCTGCTTTCCGGAGCCCGGTTAAACAGACTGGTTGTTTCGGCCAACAGGTATGGCGATAATATCACTTACCCGCTGGAAGATATGATGAATGATGTGAAGAAAGGCATATGGAACGAACTGGTGAGTAATAAGCCAATTGACGGTTACAGGCGTAATCTGCAAAAAGCTTATGTAGACGCACTCGCCAATATTCTTAATCCGCCACCTGCGCCGGCAGCTAATGGATTCATGGCGCCACCAGCCATAAAAAATACCGATGTTGCATCGGTAGCAAGGGCACAAATGTTTGTATTAAGGAATCAGATTAATGCAGCAATTCCCGGCACAAAAGACAAGATGAGTAAATATCATCTGGAGGATGTGTCGGAAAGGATAAAGAAAGCCCTGGATCCTAAAAGTTGATCTGACCTAATTTTTGATTTAAAAATCGGTTGAAATTTAATAACTAGAAAATATAATGTATTTTAGGCGGAATTCCATATTAACTTTCTACTAATGGTAAACTTATATCCAAGTCAATCCGGTGGATGAGATTAAGCAATTAAATCCATTAAATTTAATGTATTTGTAAAAAATTAAAAAAAATATTTTGAAATTATTAGAAGAGTGCTTATTTTCGCAATAGTTTTCATAGTGATAGGGTTTATAGGGGCTGGCCTGTTCTCAGGCTGGCTTTTTTTTATTTAAAATTGCTTATATTACACGCTAAAACCTGAAAGTATGCGTTTGTCATTACTTGGCTTCATTACTATACTTGGTTGTGCATATAGCTCAGTAGCACAACCGCTGGCAGCCTACACAGATATCCAGAATCAATTGATGGTATGGGACAAAGGTATGATTCATAAAGTAGATTATATGCCGCCTACAAGCATGAAAATAGGCCGGACAGCAATTCCTTACCTTGATAATTCCAGATCCTTTAAAATCTTTTATAACGGCGCTGTGCAATCCGTTAATATCGGCTTTACCAATGCCTATTTTGTTACCGATAACCTCGTGGCATTTCTTAACCAGAAGTCGCTGAATGTATTTGACCGGGGAGTTGTCAAAAACCTTTGCGGTGTCTGCGATCAGTATTTTGTTGGAGATAGCGTGGTTTTATTCCTCGACAGCTATAAGGGCGAATACAGAGCTTATTACAATGGCAAAATAACTACTGTGGAATCCTTTATCCCCGACAGTACGCTATCGAGGTGTAAAGTTTCTGATAACATAATTGCCTTCGATAACTTTGCAAGTCTTTTCCGTATTTTTTACCGGGGCGAACTGCTGGCTCAGGAAGAATTCCCTGTCAATAATTTTGATGTTGGACGGAATACTGTGGCATATGTGGATGTTGATCATAAATTTAAGATTTTTCACAAAGGACAGACTTATGTGATTGACGATTATGCCCCGACTTCCTTTAAAGCAGGTGACGATCTCGTTGCTTTTGTTTCGGGCGATGGTTACTTTAAGGTGTTTTACGGCGACAGCCTGCATACTATTGGCTTTATGAACCCGAGTTACCAGGTTGGCGATAATATTGTTGCTTACAAAGACCCGGGGGGAATGTTTAAAATTTTCTACAAAGGCAACCTTACCGAAATGGAAAATTATTATCCCTCCAGTATTACCATTCAATACAATTCTCTTGCCTATATTAATACATCCGGAACACTACGCCTGTTTACAGAAGGGGAAGCTTATGATGTTACCAATGCAGAACTATCCAACTGGTCCTTGAATTACGATGTTATCACCTACCAGATAGGGCAGGGCATCTTCAAGATATTTTACAAAGGGACAGAGTATTAAAACTCGCTCCCAGCTATTGAAGAGGAGTTGTTAGTTCATAGCATTTAACCCGGGAATTCTGATTTGGCTTTTCCCTAAAAAGATTAAATATTTCTGGCAGTTTTATCTTTTATAATTTCCAGAAACGTCAAATTAAAGATATACTGCTGAAATTATATTCGCCTGCTAAGCCCCTTTAGGGGTTTGGAGTTTGGGGTTTTTGATAAAGCTTACTTTTCAACATTCCCCATTTATGAAACCTGTGTGTTAAAGATACCCGCAACACACCTCTTCCATACTTCATGCTCCGGCTGAAATTGATGCTGGATGCTTCTTCAAAGTACTTGGTAGGACAGGTTACTTCAGCTATTTCAAAACCGTTCATGAATATCTGCGAGATCATCTCATTGTCAAATACAAAATCATCGCTGTTGTGTGTGAAATCTATCGACCGGATCACCTCTGCACTGAAAGCACGGTATCCGGTATGGTATTCGCTCAGTTTTTGCCGCAGCATTATATTCTCAAACAAAGTAAGAAACCGGTTAAAAATATATTTGTAAACTGGCATACCTCCTCTCAGAGCACCTCGGCCAAGGATACGTGATGCCAGCACCACCGGATATACATCATAAGCTATTATGGATGACATAGCCAGTACCAGCTTGGGTGTATACTGGTAATCCGGATGAAGCATGATCACAATATCAGCTCCAAGGTCCAGGGCCTTCTTATAGCAGCTTTTCTGGTTGCCGCCATAACCTTTATTCACCTCATGCTTGATGATGTTCCTTATCCCCAGGCGTTGCCCTTCAGCCACAGTGTCATCGCGGCTGTTGTCATCTACCAGTACCACATCATCCACAATATCAAGCGGAATCTCCTTATAAGTGCGTTCAAGGGTTCGTGCGGCATTATAAGCCGGCAATACAACCACTATTTTTTTACCGTTGAGCATATTTGTGCGGCAAATGTAATATTAATCCTGAAAAACAGGAAGTCCAATATAAACTGTTTGCGATTGAGATAAAAATCAGTTAAGGAAAAACGGGACCTTTGAATGCCTTACCCGCTTAATTAGGGGCCTTTACCGAGAATGAGCCATTGGCAACTGTATAACCGGCAGTAGTAAAGTTAAAGGTACCTTTTATATCAGGCGACAGTGATGTAATATTAATTGATCCGCCGTTTGCTGGAATACCTGTACCCAGAAAACCTCCTGTAGGATAATAATAGGCAGTAACTATTCCGGTGCCAATAGCATAATTACCCCCGGTTGTAACATTGGTCAACGTTATCTGAATGGCTTTGCCGTTTGAATCCAGCCCGTTTATATTAACATATTCAATGCCTCCTGATGGCAGCAGCACTGCGCTGGTTGACCCGGGTTTCACCGTATTGAATGCATAGGCCGATACAGTGCATACCATGTAGGCTGAGTCGGTAGTTCCTGTATTATTACTGCTTTTGGAACAACTGTGAAATGAAATCGAAAGTACAGTTAAAATGCAAAGTGTGATAATAACTCTCATAAAACTAAATAATTTTACAATATAAGTAGCAATGCATTATTTTGACTGCTGCGAATGCCCAAAGATTAATTGAACTCCATATGCGTGGCAATCAGGTTGCTGTTGGCACGAGCCAGTATCCTGCCCTGCATATCATACACATGGCATTCCACATTGATTATCTTTTTACCTGTCCGCAACACTTTTGATTCTGCTCTCATTCGCTCTCCTTTTTTTACTGCATAAAGGAAATCAACATTAAGCGTAAGCGAAGTATAGTTCTGGCCTGCATCCAGGCTTACAACAGCCCATCCAATTGCTTCATCTATCACGAGGCTCATCATCCCTCCGTGAATATTGCCATACGGATTGGTCATTTCACTTTTAATTTCGAGGCTCAGCTTTGCTTCTCCTTTGTCAATGTGCTCCAGGGTAAAACCCAGCCAGTTGCCTGCAGGTGACCTTGAATCAGTTACGAGTTTCCCTTCAAACGTTTCTTTAATCCAGTTCAGCACACTTCCAGGCGGTATGTCTTTATATCCCATATGGCAAAGGTAGTGCTGTTGAGCCATCGCGGTTGTTAAATTCAGAAACAACCGGATTCAGTACAAGTATAAAAAAAGTAAAAAAATTATGGAGGCTTTTGTCTTTTTTCAATCGAAATAACTATTTTTATATTCAAATTGGTATTTATGACTAAAAAACTCCTCTTACTTACCGCACTTTTATTATTGCAGAAAGCCTTATCGGCTTCAGTTCCAGACTGGAGTACCCAGGTGGCGCCAATATTATACAACCATTGCACCTCCTGCCATCACGATGGTGGTATAGCGCCTTTCTCATTACTTACCTATGAGGAGGCTACACTTTACGCTACTAATATTTCAACCTATGTAAATGGCAGAATAATGCCTCCATGGCCTCCGGACCCAAGCTATTCGCACCTGGCTCACGAGCGGGTTTTATCAACTGCTGATATTGCCACTATCACTGCATGGGTATCGGGTGGAACACCCATGGGCGATACCCTGCTGGCGCCGCCTAAGCCTGTGTATGGCAATACCGGGATGATTGCCGGTACTCCCGACCTCATTATTCAGTGTCCCACATTTACATCTCCGGCCTCCTCTAGCGATGTTTACCAATGTTTTGTCATTCCGAGTGGTTTGGTTGCCGATAAATACATTTCCTCATTCGAAGCCATACCCGGAAATCCTCAATGTGTGCACCATGTGCTGGTTTTTGCCGATACTACAGGAGTTTGCGCCGGTCTTCAGGCCGCAAGTGTAGCTGCAGGCACAGGTCCCGGTTATCCCGAATTTGGGGGCACCGGCAGCAATAGTTCTTCCATGCTGGGAGTATGGGTTCCGGGCAGTATGCCCATGAGTTATCCTGTTGGTTTTGGCCTCAAAATCCCCCATAATGCCGACATCATTGTTCAGGTGCATTATCCTGCAGGCACTGTAGGGATGAAAGACAGCACCAAAATCCACTTCTACTTTGCGCCCTCGGCGGGTATTAGGGAAGTGTTTATGGAACCTGTTTTATACCATGATTTCGATATGACTAATGGCCCGCTGATGATACCTGCCGACACCATCAAGACTTTCTACGAACAGTTCCCGGCTCCCGGCGATATGACCTTGCTGGGCGCATTCCCGCATATGCATCTTATTGGGCAGACCATAAAAAGCTATGGTGTATTGCCCACAGGTGATACCGACAAGTATGTAAGTGTGAACAAATGGGATTTCCACTGGCAGGGTTTCTACATGTTCAGCAAGTTTAAAAAAGCCCCTGCCGGTACCTTGCTGAGGGCTGAAGCTACTTACAATAATACCTCCTCCAACCCCTCCAATCCATATAGCCCGCCGCAAAACATTGTGGTAGGGGAGAATACCACCAATGAAATGATGATTGTATTTTTTGTATATACTTCTTATCTGCCCGGCGATGAAAACATCATAGTGGATAGTACAATTTTGGCCAGCCCCAATGTTCAGCATACCAATTATTACAACGGCCAGCAGTTGCTGGATGTATGTCCAAACCCCGCTGTCAGTAGTATGGTGGTTAAGTGCTTTATGGTCGACCCGGATGTGGGAAGCATTGAACTGGTAGATATGCAGGGTAAAGTAGTGCGGCAGTATATGACCAATACCTCACTGAAAGAGGGCTACAGCGCCTTCACCTATTCGGTAGATGGCGTAGCCCCCGGCACCTATACACTGGTAATCCGGACATCTCAGCAGGTGCTGACCAAAAAGGTAGTCGTGGTACATTAAGATATTATTTAAGTTTCTGCCCCTGCAATACAAATTTGCAGGGGCTTTTTTGTTTTTGTACCACACGCATTTTATTCATTGGTCAAAATTTAATTTCATGGTCAATCTAAGCCAATAAATGTATTCTCGATATGTAGAAGATGGTTCTCAAAAACCAACACAGCCCCAAATTCAGAATAACATCTGGAATGGCGCAAATTGGTGCAAAAGCCAGTCATGACTCCTGTGTCGCTAAGCTTTACCTCGTGGATTTTCATTGCAATAGGTACCGTCCCGAAATAGATTTTCACAATGGTTTCAGAAATTAGGGCAATTTTGCATTTAAATATGCAATCAACCTTTGATAACTGAATAAATAATATATTATTTATTTCAAAACAGCTTATCTGACCAGATCTTTCAGCATCCACAATTCGCAGCCATAGTGGCCTGAATTGCCCATTGGTCCGGGCAGGTATTTAAACCCGCACTTTTCATACAATCCCATTGCATTAGTCAGTTCAGGCATTGTTTCCAGGTACATCTGTTTATACCCCAGCTGGAGCGCAAGTTCAAAACAACGTTCTATCAATTTCTTCCCGAGGCCGATGCCCCTTGCCTCAGGAAGAAGGTAAAGCTTCACCAGTTCGCAGCATCCGTCTTGAAGTCCTTCTGTTGGATAAACACCCGAACCGCCTACCATTTTGCCATCAGCCTCAGCTATCCAGTAA
Organism: uncultured Bacteroidota bacterium; assembly: GCA_903835005.1. GTDB lineage: Bacteria > Bacteroidota > Bacteroidia > Chitinophagales > Chitinophagaceae > Nemorincola. The sequence continues at coordinate 22,954 of CAILLK010000124.1, forward strand.
GCTGAACCTGATTTTGCGAAAACCGAATACAGGTCATCAGTTGTAGGGTCGTAATATACGGTGCCGGGTTTATTGGCTTTAAACTCGGTAAGCACAGCGCGGATGATGCTTGCGATTTCGGGGTTGTCGGCTTTTTGTAATGGGCGGAGGGAGATGGATGGCATTCGGTAGTTTAAGAAATTCTAATTGATGAAAAGTCCGGTTTTTGTCCGGCTAATTATGAAGTACAAAATTGCACTCTTTTCTGCGAAAAAGTTATTTAAAATACCGGTATGCCCGGTGTACCCACAAAATCAGGCAACAGGCAATGATATCTTAACTTTTGTGCCTTTTCCTTCCTGGCTTTCTACAGATAATTCACCTTGTTGCTGTTCCATCAGCAATTTACATATACTCAAACCCAGTCCGTTCGAATCTTCTCCCTTAAGGCCTTTTCTTCCTGCTTTCGAGAAACGGCTGAATAAATGGGGCATTAGATCAAGAGGTATTCCAATGCCATTATCGGCAATCAGAATAATATTTTTGCCGGATTCTGTACTGAGTTCCACATTTATCATTGCATCCGCTGTTGAGAATTTGGCAGCGTTACTTAATATATTTTCAATTACTCTTTGCATCTTTCGGGCATTCATGCGGGAAAAATATTTTCCTGGTGGTGGTTTGAAGCTTATCTGTTGCGAAAAATTGTTTATTTTTTTATAATTAACTAAAGCGGTTTCCAGAAATAAACCAACATTCGAATACTCCAGTTTCCCATCCTGAAATTCATTTCGGGCAATGTTCAGTAGGTCTTCAATTATCTCATTTGAGCTGGTGCAGGAGGCAAGGATCATGTCATAAAATTCATCTTTGTCTGCAGGTGATACCATCGGGTCCTTCAGTAATTTTATCAGCGAAATAACATTGTTATTCGGTGTACGGAGGTCATGGGCCACTACGCTGAGGATATTGGTTTGTATCTGGTTTAGCCGGGTAAGGTCTTTATTGTCATCTTCTATTTTTTTCAATTGCAGAAAATGTTTGTAATTCACAGAGAAACAGGCACGGGATATACAAACAAAAAACACCGAAACACAGGTGCCGGTAATGTAGTTGGTAAATAATTTGCACGAATCTGTCTGAAAGTAATGAAGGCCGCCATCAAAGAGTATTAAAATGAAAACTGCTATAATCAGCGATTGCATCTTGTCAAATATCCATAATGCGGCAACTGTGATGATGCCCAGCACAAAAATCGACATGGTATTACTGGGGTTATGCTGCATTACAAAGGTGAGCCAGAGGGAGGAAATAACTATAATTATAGCGTAGAAATCAGAGATAATTTTATAGGCTTTAAGTCTCCATTCTTCACTCATTTTTTTGCCGGCATAGAAGGAAAAGAAGCATATGGCAGAAGTAAAAAATATAAATTTTATGGCGCTTTCATACTCTGAAGGATACTTTAGTACATTATTGGCTGTAGAATACTGACTAATCAAAACCAGAATCAGGCCTACCATTCCTATTATGGCTGTTAGCATTCTTGATGTTCTTACGTTATGATTAAGCGCCATTTGGCGAAAGGCAGCATTATAGGGATTGTCTGACTTTTTCTTTAGGCTAAGCCACATACGTAATCTGTTTTATATAATTAAAGATAATTTTTATTATCAGAAATATAACTTAGAATAAAGTTAGGTAAAAAAAGACTCATTAACAAGCAATTTAGGGAATTTTGTTTATGCAAATTGTTAATTGATTGTAGGGGGATAATATTTGAGTCAGGAATAGATTTAATTGAATTTAACAAGTTAAATAATCAATAATGAAAAACATGAAAAGTAAAATAAAACAATATATTTATTGCCTTAAAGGACACTAAATTAATGATGAATAAGAATTGAAGTAGATGAAAAATGCGTTAAACCCTCAGAAAAACTTTCTTCTGGTACATAAAATAAAGGAAAGCCCATTTTACTATCAGGAACCCTACCGACATAACAACTATGTTATATGGATTGCCAGCCAGTTGTCCAGCCCATTTGAAGAATGCATTATTGGCATGATCCCATTGTATGAATCGACTGGAGATATAGATCATGATAGAATTGACGCCGATCACCTTGAAGAAAAATGCCCACCTTTTATATCCCTTCACATCAATCACATAATAAAAAAGTGCCAGCATCAGCAGGCTTAATCCACCGGTTTGCAAAACAAAAGAGCTGGTCCAGAGGTTTTTGTTAATGGGGAAAACCAGGTTCCATAGCTGTGCCAGACCAAGAAAAACTGCTCCTGTGGCTGCCAAAAGCAAGGCTTTGCGGGCCATAGCCATAGGGTTATTTTTCAGCAATTTACCCGCAATTATACCCAGCAGGCAGGTACTGATAGCAGGTATTGTAGATACAAGTCCTTCGGGATCATGTATCACAAGGTATAGTTTCCCGGGTAGTATGGTTCTGTCGACCCACGAAGCAAAATTACCTTGCATGGTAAGATCGCCAGCCGGGAAACCGGGTGCAGAAGTAAACCGGAGTAATAGCCAATAGCCTATGAGGATGCCTGTAAACCATATATACTGCACCCTGTCTTTGCAATACAGGAAGATGATACAAGCCAGCATATAGGCAATACCTATCCGTCCCAGCACGCTGCAAAAACGCCACTCTGCCAATGGTTTTATCACCAGGCCATTGTTGCAGTAAATGCCCAGTAGTACGAGAATGAAGCCCCTGCGGATAATACGCGCGAGAACCTGGCTTCGTCTCTTTCCATTGTCCAGATCCCGCCCTGCAGAATAAGGAGTGGAGACACCTGCAAGAAACAGGAATAATGGGAATATGAGGTCATAGATATGAAATCCATTCCAGTCTGGATGCTCAAACTGCTCCGACAGGAACATCCAGAATGGCGAACCGGTAGCCTTGGCCATACCATGAAAGATAAATTCACCGCCAATGATCCAGAACATATCAAAACCCCGCAGCGCATCCACCGATTCAAGCCGGGTATGAATAAAACTTTGTGTGCGGATAACCGGAGTAGTGAATTTCATCTTTGGAAATGTATGGTTCCTAAAGATATTCATTTTCCGGTTTTTACTGAAATAGCAGGAAATTATTTACGGAGTCAGCGGATTTTCAGTAAAGACATACTGTATCAGGTTGGCGCCCATCTGTAGTGCAGCCTGGTGTTTTTCAGGCGGATCGCGGTGAACATCAAAATCTTCCCAGCCATCACCCAGGTCGGTTTCATAACTGTAAAAACAAACAAGGCGGCCTTTGTATATCAGGCCATAGCCTTTAGGTGGTTTGCCATCGTGCTCATGTATTTTGGGCAGGCCATTAGGGAAATCATACTTCTGGTGATAAATTGGGTAACTGAATGGCAACTCAACCAGTTCAAGTTCAGGGAAAACTTTTTTCAGAGAGGGGCGTACATAAGGATCCAGTCCGTAATTATCATCAATGTGCAGGAATCCGCCGCCTTCCAGGTATTTACGCAGGTTTTGTGCTTCGGCATCACTCAGAGCCCAGCGGCCATGGCCGGTCATATGCACAAAGGGGTAATTGAAAATATCCGGGCCGCCTACTTCCACCTGTGCTTCCTTAAGGTCGAATGAAGTGTGGAGTTGGTCGTTGCAAAACTGGGCCAGGTTATGAAGTGAGGTAGGATTGGCATACCAGTCGCCACCGCCATTGTAAACCAACAGTGCCAGCTTCATGGCCTGGGCATAAAGCATATTGCCCGAAAAGGCAAAGAGAAAGGTGAATATGAGGGTTTTAAATTGCTTCATCGTTCATTACATTAAAATAGGCAGCTGCAGTTATTGCTGCAGTTTCTGTTCGTAGGCGGTGGTTTCCTAAAGATACAGGTTTAAAGCCATGCATCAAGCACAAAGTTACTTCATTAGGGGTAAAATCGCCTTCAGGGCCAATGAGTATTACTGTTTCGCCTGAAGGATTTAACATTTTACCTAGCGGCATCTTGGGCTGCCCATGTATGCAATGGGCAATAAGTTTATGTTCAGTTTTCTTAAACATTTCTGCTGCTGCTTCCAGCTTAGTGGGTTCAAAAAGTTGAGGCAGATAATACTGCTGCGACTGCACCATAGCCGATTGCAGAATTTTTAGTAAGCGGTCGGCGCGCATATGTGTTTTCTCAGACCGGGATACGATAAGAGGGACAATTGATGCAACTCCAAGCTCTGCCGCCTTTTCGAGCAGCCATTCATTACGGCTGTTGTTTTTTGTAAATGCAACACATATATGAAGCTGGCCGCCATTCCGGGTTCGAAGCTCTGATTTTGTAATAGTAGCCTTACAGGTATGCCGTTCACTATTATTAAGTGTGCAGGTGGCTAAAGTGCCTTTTCCATCTGAGATTAAAATCTGATCGCCTGCAACCATGCGCAGCACCTGCCAGATATGCCTGCCTGTATCTGCATCGAGAATTACCGTGGAATTCGTGGCAAGAGCGCCATCAAAGTAAAACAGGGGCAACTGGGACATTTGGCGAAAATACTGCAATTCCTAACGTAAAACCAACTGCCTTTCAGATATAAGGCGCCTCAAATTGATAAGTGCGTACCTCATTCGGCCAAGCGCTGTATTGATGCTTACACCTGTGAGATCTGAAATCTCTTTGAAGCTGAGATCGGCATAAATGCGGAGTACAATTACTTCTCTCTGTTCTTCAGGCAGGTCTTCTACCAGCTTGCGCACACTGTCATGCACCTCGCGTTTTTCAATGCCATCGGCTACAAGGTCGCCCGCACCGAATAAATTGGAGATATCAGTGCCATCGGGAAGCGTAACCGGAATCTGCTGCCGCGACCTGCGGAAATGGTCCATGCAGAGGTTGTGGGCAACCCTGATAGCCCAAGGCAGGAATTTGCCCTGTTCGGCATATCGGCCTTCTTTTATAGTCTTGATCATTTTCAGGAAGGCATCCTGGAAAATGTCTTCGGCCAGGTACTTGTCTTTAACAAGCATGTATACAGACGTGTATACCTTGTCTTTATACCTGTTGATGAGTACCTCAAGTGCATATTCGTTGCCCTTAATATAGGCACTGATCAGATCGGAGTCCGGTTGTTGGAAAAGCTGCATAACTACTACCTGTTTTAACGGTTACGTAAAGTATCACGCCATACGTTAGTCTTGGATTAATGTAGAAGTTTGCTGCTATAGAGATGAATTTTTATGAAATAATTTTGATGCAAGCAAGTTAAAAATCGTGAATCCACCAAATTTTTTTAAGGTTTTCTTCAGTTTTCTTTAACCCCTTGTTTATAAGAAGACGTAAAAAATTGAAAAAAGGTTAGGAAATTATTCAGATATATTTTATTGTTAAGTATCTGGTGGTAAGTCTAAAGACTAAAATACTAATCCAAAGCCGGGTATTGCCATTGAGATTTTAGCTGGAAACACTAAAGTCTCGTTTGAGCACATTGATTACGTCGCCGATGGGCAGGCCCATTACATTATAATAGTCCCCATTTATTTTTTCTATACCCGTTACGCCTATCCACTCCTGTATAGCATAGGCGCCGGCTTTGTCGTAGGGCTTGTAATGAGCAACATAGTGTTCAATCTGATCAGTTGACAATGGCCGGAAGTACACTTCTGTGGTGGTGGAGAAACAAACTTCCTGCTGATTCATGCGGATGCAAACGCCGGTTACTACTTTGTGCATACGGCCTGAGAGCCGGGCTAGAATAGATTTTGCATCGGTGGAATCTATAGGCTTACCGAGTATGTGGTGATCGAGCAGCACTACTGTATCTGCGGCAATTACTATTGCTTCCTTTACCAGGTGCGCTACTGCATCGGCTTTTTTGCGGGCGAGAAATGCGGGTACTTCCTCACCGGCCATACCTGGCGGATTTGTTTCGTCGACATCTGCTATGAGCACATCGAATTTTATTTCGGCCATTTCGAGCAATTGCTTGCGGCGCGGTGATTGTGAGGCAAGGATTATTTTATGCGGCATGGTTTAAAGTTAACTGAAGATGATAAATAAACAAGGAAAAGATGCCCAGCAGCATGATCACTTTTAACCAGTTACTGGCTTTATGGTAATGAAGAGCTGTAATATTGCTGAACAGGAAAATGGACCAAGCCGTTATTGGGAGAATAAGTAGAGCAATAATATAAGATGGCAACCAGGTTTCGTGGTGCAGAAACAGCAAGAAGGCAGCAGCTGCCAGAGGCAGGATGACCAGAAAACCCAGCACAGCAGTAAAGTGGGAGGAATATTTCAGTCCCTTTATAACAGGCATTGTTTTACATCCTTCTTCTTCATCGCCCCTGATGTCTTCCATATCTTTAACTATTTCGCGCATCCAGGTAAGCATAAAGGCGAAATAAGCGTATATCAGCAGCACCCACCCGGGTTTTGAGAGAATAGTGCCGGTATACAATTGTTGCGCTTCGTTGCGCCCTCTTATAACCGGCTCATAGATGAGCAGGGTTAAAACAGTAAGTGCAGTGAGTAATGATATGACGATATTGCCTGTGGCATACTGCCTTTTGAAATCGGTGGAATAAAACCAGAGCATTACTGTGCTACCTATCTGCACCAGCAGCCATTGAGGATGATGCGCTGCCAGTGCAACTCTGCCAGCCAAAAGGAAGGCAATAATATTCAATACAGCATGAGCTATTATAGCCTGCTTGCGGGGTATCGATTTTTCAAGCACTACTTTATCAGGTTTGTTGATGGCATCTATTTTAATGTCGAAGTAATCGTTGATGATGTAACCAGCTGCTGCAATAAGAACTGTGGAAAAAGAAAGCAGCAAAAAATTGAGTGGGGTGAGTACAACAGGGGATTCAGGCAACAGGACACACCACCATACCAGCAACTGGGTAAGGAAAATGATAAGGAGGTTATTCCATCGTATGAGGCGCAGCCAGGGCATTTTTTCAGGAATTAGAAGGTTAGATTTGGTACAAAGGTAGGGTTAGGAAATTTCTTTCAAAGGATACCTGAGGTAAGGTTATCAAAAATTATATTATTAGTCTACGCAGGTTTATCAGGGAATTTTGAAAACAGGCAACCAACCAACTTTCGCTGGAGCGTATTTCGTATCTGATAAGTTAAATTGTGCCACGAGTGGAGACAATTGTAGGTGATTGTTTTTCATTTGGTTGTAATTATCTCCACAGTTGACGCAATTGAGAGATTATTATATAGTTCATAAAATTGCTTCATCCGGTAGAGGCCACGGCGGTTGAAACCTTGGATATCGGGATCGTGGCTGGCAATGTATTCTGCCAGTTCATCTGCTGTTTTATCTCCCCATTCTGCTGCTGCGAGTTGCCAACTAATATTCCCCCGTGCCTGCCAGTAAAGATTGATCAGCTCCGTATTAACCGCACAGATTGCATTGGCTGCGATTGCCTGATAAGTGAGATTATATTGGTAAACTGGTCGCTGAACATAAAATTCAGGTTGGAAATAATTATCACTACTTACCCCAGTTGCCCGGATCTACCCTCCATTGTTCCAGTGTTGCTTTTTGCTCGGGCGCTATGAGTTTTTGTTCTTCACAAACTTCCATAAGAGCGGTATAATTGCTTATTGTGTATAGAGGCAGTCCGGCTTTCTGAAAGGCTTCATCGGCCACCGGAAAACCGTAGGTAAACAATGCACACATGCCCAGTACTTCTGCGCCCTGCTCCCGGAGCACATCAACTACTTGCAGACTGCTTTTGCCGGTAGATACAAGATCTTCAACAACTACTACTTTTTGCCCTTTTTCCAAAACGCCTTCAATCTGGTTTCCCATTCCATGTTCTTTTGGCTTTGCCCGAACATATATAAACGGCAGTTTCAGCAGATCAGCAGCCATAACACCATGGGCTATACCGGCAGTAGCTACACCAGCTATAACATCAGCATCTGGAAATTTTTCGAGGATCATATTGGCCAGCTCGCTTTTTACAAAGTCGCGCACATAGGGGAATGATAAAACTTTGCGGTTATCGCAATAAACAGGGGAGTGCCAGCCGGAGGCCCATGTATAAGGTTTTTGCAGGTTGATCTGTAATGCTTTTATTTGCAGTAATTTAGCAGCGAATTGTTTTGCAGTACTCATTTTAAGTCGTAAGTCTAAAGTCGTTAGTCGAAAGTTATTTGAGAAAGTGCAAAGGTATTGCTTTCGGCAGATTTAATTAAGTTTAGGGTACAGTCTGTATTAATAAGGTGAGGAAAATAAATAAATAAAATCATGGCCTGGTCGCAAAAAATATACTTAAGTGATAAAATCCTTATCCTCACTACCGATAAGAAGGCTTATGTAAGCAATAATCCTGCCTCGGCACTATATCCCAGTTATACAGGTGTTACTCCCGAAAACCTTGCCTGTGCTATTGAGCAATTAGAAAACACCGCGGAGCAGGGGGTAATAATAGAAGGTACTGATGAATCTGCTATAATAAAACAGCTAAGTAAATGCTATACACCCGTTGATGCTGCCGGGGGGGTAGCGTACAATGAAAGCGGGGAAATACTGATGATCTACAGGAGGGGGAAATGGGACCTTCCAAAAGGGAAACGCGATGATGATGAAAATATGGAAGAATGTGGACTGCGTGAAGTGAAAGAAGAAACAGGATTGAAACATCTGGAGCTGGGTGTGAAAATCTGTGATACCTTTCATATATACTCTCAATACGGCGAACAGATACTGAAGCGCACGGCCTGGTATAAAATGAGCGGAACAAGTAGGGATAGACTTAAGCCCCAGAAGGAAGAGCATATACTGGAGGCCAGATGGGTGAAGGAATTAGACCTGGCGCCGCTGGTAGAAAAAACTTACGAAGCAGTAAAAGAAGTGCTGACACTGGCGGGAGTAAAATGGTAATTTTTTTTTGAAACTGTGAAGGATTATCAACGTGACACAATCTTCTTACTGAATTTGCTCCTGTTAGCTTATTATAGCTGGAATTGACCTGGGCGCATGATTCATTCATCTATTTTCCGGAATTGATTGCTTACAATAAGTAGCCAATTAAATTAAGGATTCATTATAATTATTTTCCTTAATTTTAGGGATATGAAAAGGTGGATTGGAATATTTAAAGATGTGAGAATAAAAAATGCAGCATTGGTATTGCTGCTGATTACTTCTTGTTTTGGCGCAAATGCACAACTCGACTGGAAGTTGAAAAAGGATGAAGACTGGATCAAAGTATTTACCGCAAGTACGCCTAATTCAGATTTTAAATCTATAAAAGTAGAGTGTATTATTAAGGCTACTGTTTCCCAGCTTGTTTCTTTCCTCATGGATGTAGACAAACAACACGAGTGGGTTTATAATAACAAGACTTCACAATTGCTGAAAAAGATAAAGGACAATGAAATGATCTTTTATTCGGAAGTAAGTGTGCCATGGCCATGTGCTAACCGAGACTATATTTCGCATATTACTGTTACGCAGCCTACACCCCAGCTCGTAAATATAGATGCCTTATCTGAACCCAATCTTTTGCCGCAAAAAGAAGGGAAGATAAGAGTAAAAAGTTCAAGGGCACACTGGGATATTACAAAACAGGGTACAGATTTATTGAAAATAGTATATGTGGTTCAGTTCGACCCGTCGGGTTCAGTGCCTGCATGGCTCACCAACCTGTTTCTTACGAAAGGGCCTGTCGAAACTTTTCAGAAATTGCGCGATGGGGTAAGCAAGGTAGCTATGGCTGAGTCGAAATTAAATTACATTACAGAATTGCAGCCTTAAAGCCTATCTGCCATATAGCCTTTCTGAACTCCCTGTTATCTTTTGCTTTTTATCTGCTCAGTTATGAGTGATTGTGATTTTAGGTAAGGTCAGGTAAGCAAGGAATGAAATCTGCAAGGTGATAAATATTAAGAAGATTCTCTTCATTATCTTTCTTAAAAATTTTCTGTTTCTGAATCTTCCTTACATTAGCGGTATGTTTATCGCTCGTTTTTTAATTATCTTTATTATAGGAATTGTAACCTGGGCCGAATCTCTGGCGCAACAGGATGAATTTTGTGACGCTGTTTCTTTTATAATGCGGGATGCACCCAACAAATTCAGGAATATCAGAGGGAAACTTCAGCAGGCAAATTCAACGGCAACTTTATGGGATTGTGGTATTAAGATTCCGGGTACCATCAAGTCGAGGTTTGTAGCCAGTATGGGTTTATTTTACGAGGGCGCTTTTCTTCAAACTATGAATAAAGAAGATGTGCAGCAGATTTATGATAAATATAAATATCTATTGACTAAGTGTCTTGGTGCCCAGGGTTTTAAGATGAGCCAGCAGGATAATTTTTATCCCGGACTGGAGCATTATAAAAAACTGATTTATATGCTGGATGCAAATGAAAAGGAGGCTCCCGAACACCCGCCAGCTCATGCAGCCCTTGAAGCAACCTATAGTAAAGATCTGGGGATATATACTGTTGTTATTTATATTTTTGAACATTGATAATTTCATAAAAAAAATTTATGTCTGAACCATTTGATAGTGAAGAAGACCGGGAGGAGGAAGAGTTTGATGATCTGGAGTCTGAGAACGAATTCAAAAAGCTGAAACTTGCATTGGAACATGGTATGGACCTGTCGAAACCATTATCCGACAGCGGGCTGCCGCCTGAAATAGAGGGGCAGTTTCTGGACTATGTACAGCAGTGGGAAGATGAAATGGCTAAGGGCAAAATGATACTTATCTATGACCTTATTGGCCGGCCTGAATTCAAACCGGTTGCAGATATTGAAGAAGCTCAGATTCCGGCAGAACTGGATCGGATAATGGGTCTTCTTCATGCTTGCAGCCTGCACCTGGATACCATCAGTGAGGTGGCTGACAGGGAGTTGTACCGCTTTATTACTGAAGAGCTGTTCAACAAGGAAACGAATGATATCAAGATTGAAGGCATGATGCATTGCTATATTTATGAAGAATACCATCCCAATCATGAACACGATATAAAAAGCAGATGCCGTGAGTTTATTGAGCACATAACCGATAAAGAGGACACAAAGGAGCAGGAGCCATGGGGCCTTGATGAAACAATCAGTTGTGCAGGTAAGGATTATACCCGGGAGGAAATCAATAAAAAACTCTTGTTATTTCGGGATTCATTCAGTTCATTTACTGTTCATGAACTGGAATTTAGTACAATTCATATTAATGATATAGTAACGGTGGCTGACGTAATAGGCCATATCCGTTATTCGGGAGTAATAGACGGCAGTCATGAGGCTATTGACTTTGAAGGGGAATGCCGTTTCAGCCTGAAGCGGGAAGAGGACTGGTGGGTTATTGACAGTTTTGAGGTACCTGGTGTAATGGTATAATATGTTGCAATCACTTGTTGGAATAAAAAAATGTTAAATTCATGTCTGATCATATTGTATATCATGCAAAACGAACCTGATTATCTTGAAATCAACAAAATGCTCTGGAATGAAAAAACAAGGCATCATACCAGCTCTGCTTTTTATAAGATGGATGAGTTCCTTAAAGGTGAATCATCACTGAATACTATTGAACTTGAATTGCTGGGTAATATTAAAGGGAAATCTGTTCTGCACCTGCAATGCCATTTCGGACAGGACAGCCTTTCGCTCGCAAGGTTGGGGGCAAGGGTAACAGGGGTTGATTTTTCGGATGAAGCTATTAATAAAGCTAAAGCATTAAATGAGCAGTTGGAGCAGGATGTCCGGTTTATCTGTTCGGATGTTTATAGTCTGCCAGTTGTGCTGGATGAGCATTTTGATATTGTTTTCACATCTTATGGTGTTCTGGGCTGGTTGCCTGATATGAAAAAATGGGCGGAGATAGTTGCTCGCTTCATGAATCCGGGAGGCACCTTTGTGATTGCAGAGTTTCATCCGGTGGTATGGATGTTCAGCAGTGATTTCAGATATATTCAGTACGCCTACTTCAATAAGGAAACAATAGTGGAAACAACCAATGGCACCTATGCCGACAGGGATGCGGACGTAAAAATGACTGAAATAGGCTGGAACCATGACTTGGCTGAAGTGATTCAAAGCCTTATCAGTAGAGGATTACGGATTGATTACTTCCAGGAGTTTGATTACTCGCCTTATTCTTGTTTTCAGAACATGGTGGAAGTGGCGCCGGGAAGGTTTCAGATAAGGGGCATGGAGGGGAAGCTGCCGCTGGTATATGCGGTAAAGGCGGCGAAATAATAATTCTATTGATGCTGCGTTTATAATTTATGCGCAGATTCATTGCCTTTCTGAAGAAAGTTTCGTTTCATCCAAATCCTAAAACAAGGCTGATAATAACTCTTGCCTATTGTGGCATTGGCATCTTTGCCAATTTTTTTATGCTGCAGGTGTTTTGTATGCCTGTTTTGTACGCGGCTTTGATGTGTATTGCGTTTTTCATTGCCATTCTGATATTCCCTTTTGTACAGACTCTCTGGGTTAAAAATGTCCTTTACTTTTTGTTGGGTATGGGAGTGCCGATATGTGTGTATTGTATTCTGTTTTTGGGTTTGGGTATACATCCGTGGCTCATCATTAGCAGTTATCTTCTTTATACAATAGAAATAATATTTTTAGGAGCTGGGTTACTAGCTTTTATACCATTTTATCTGCTGCGACAAATTTACGTATACTCTAAACAGGGGGATAATAAGCGTAAACAAATTTTCAAAGCAGGAATGTTTATACCTCTTTTTGTTTTAGCTATTTACCTTATTAATTTTCGCATTTATCTGAACAAAACGATAAACATTCACATTGGGAGTAAGACTACTGATGAGTTTGTACATAAGTTACCAAAAGGCTATTTTACCGAACGGATATTGGGTTTATGTTGGAAATACCATACCAGTCTGGATTACATTTATGATGGATGGCGACCACCCTTGCATGATCCCTTCCTTATTATCAGTTTATGGATAAATCCAACTCCTTTTTTTCATAATTTTAATGAGCCTGATCTTTGGCCTATTTATAATAATGAGGCAATCAAGTACTATCATCGCAAATTTCCTGAACGGCCATTGAAAGAAAGTTGTCCATGTTCCTATAGCCATGATGGGAAAGAGTATCTGAGTGACCCTTTAGATTCTACTGTTGGTGTAAGGCATTGATATTAAAGGCAATCATTAAGGTATTAAGCGTTCCCCTCCTATTAATAACGCCCTGCAATTGAATCCTGCAAATGTTAAAGTGGATCTTTTTGAAAAAATAAACGAAAAACAATTTGGTGGGACAAGAATGTTGCCTATCTTTGCGCTCCCAAAAAGAAAACGGGGCAGTTAAAAAGTTCTTTGCAAAGCGGGTTTAGAGAAGAGGATTA
>CAILLK010000125.1 GCA_903835005.1 uncultured Bacteroidota bacterium
ATATATAGTATCATTTAGAAAATGTAGCAACTGCTACAAAATCAAAACTATAGCAGCTCCAATAGAATACAGGCGGGGTTGCCCCCGCCAAATATCCTACCTTCTCATTAATTCATTCTGAAAGCATCTGCACCGTGTTTTCCAAACTGCTCGCACAATCTGAATGCAGTCTGTGAGCGCTGCAATCCTGTACCAAACAGTATGGAATTCAGCTTATCATCCCCGCTCTTGAATTCCTTCACATTTTGGTAAAAACCGGTCACCGCATTGAAAGCTCCAAACAAAGTACCCTTGGTCGTCTCGGTCTGCTGAGTACTGCTCTGCATGGCATATTGGAACGTGTTCTCGCAAATGTTCGTAAAGGCAGTAGAAAGCTCGTCTGTTGCCCCTTTCCTGACATTGTCCAGTACCTCCCTGCTTGGTGCCATAGCCTCCTGTATCAGCCTCATTACCTGCTTGTCGGTGATTCGTACCTTTGCCCACTGGTTGAATATGGCATCCAGCTGCTGAGTTAGCGTATTGGATATGCCCATGATCTTATGTGCATTTTTAAGCCGTTCCTGTGCGCTGTCCGTGTGGCGTATCTTCACTACATTCGAACAGTTGCAGAGTGCCATGCTAAGCGTGTTCTGGCATACGATCCTTACCGGTGTAAAGGCTGCGGTAATGCTGCCTGAGCCATCATGCGAGGTGGTCAGAAAGATGTACTTTTCAATGAGATCATCAGTGCCGACTTTGATATACCCCGGGAGCTTGGCGGTGATGAAAATCTTCTCGCCTTTTCCAAGTGCCCCTGCTGTCTCATACATTACCCCGTCACCTCCAACAATGGAATCAGAGAAAGTGAATGCATCTACATTCTGCACAATCTTGTAATCCACTCCCAGCTTGTCGCCAAGGATTGCGCCGTTGTCTTTTCGGTAGGTGAAAAATGAGGTGTCTGAGGTAGTCTCTGTGCCATCCTCCAGCCGGTGAATGTTAGGCAGTTTGATTACTTCGTAATCAAGGCCTGCGAACTGTAGGGCTTCGCGGCTGGTGGGATAGTCCTTCACTATCTGACCCAGGCCATGCCACGGGTGTACTTGGACACTGAAAAATGAATGTTTCCCTGTCTGGTCGTTAAAATGGATGTTGTGTGCCATATGCTCTATTTGTTATTTGGTTACGTTTTTGATGGGGCCATTACGCCCGGTATTTGCCGCTGTGGTCGTCCTGAAAAAGCCCACTTCGGCTGAAAAAAGTATGTATGCTGCCGATAGCGACAAGTAATAAGGACTGTGGAGGAAAGGAGCAGGGTTTTGCTGAAGAAAATACGACCTCAACTGATGCGGTTCAATGACTGTCCGAGTGTGGAGATTTTGTTCTGCAAATTCACAAACGAAGCAAAAGCGAGAGTGCCGACCTTGTCCTTTATGGAGCAGGCCCATATCTTTGCTATTCGGAAGCAGAAAGACAAAAAGAGTGAGATAATTCCGCTGAAAAACTCAAAAATGAAAAGAGAGGTACGGCATCTTCTGCCGTTCTTCTCTTGCCAACCGGGAGCAAAATCTGGTGATGGCCTGATTTTGCGTCTCAAGGATACTGATGGCAAAAGAGAAAAGAAAATAGTTGGTAGAATGTCCCGGCTATCGCAACCGTTCCGGTATATCCTGCGGTGGCATTTCAGACGGTAAATATGCAACTTCCTGTTTACATGCGTCCCTGGCAAAGGAGCCCAAAATCCGTTCAGATCCAAAAACAAAGCTATCAATGACGCTAATCGGATCACCGATTGTTCTTAACTCAAAAGATTCCCTGTTTAAGTTTTGTAACCCCCTTGTTTTTTCAGCAATCTGCCTTGCAAGAGAACCAAGAATAAGTTCCTGTTCATTGAGTATTCTGGAGAGTATTTTGTCGTAAATGGTGATGTCTGTAAGTATCCTATTTTCTGGAAGCTATGAAGCCAACGATGCGGCCGAAATAGCCATACCCTGGATTACCGATCCCCAAGCCTGGCTGCCTTTCATTGGAACTCTGATCAAAGGTGTGGATGTAAATAAACCATCCTGTGAGAACTACAAATAAGATACATACAATGGTATAGAAAATTAGTCTTTGTGCAGAATATTTACTGCTAGTTTTTGCACACAAGGATAAGCATATCAGCTTTGTATTGTGGCGGAAATAAAAAATACGAGTATGTACACCAATTGAATAATTTGAATACATTTACAGCTCAAACAGAACCTATGGAATTCCTCATTTCTCAATACAAAGAAAAAGTCAGAATAATTAATGAAAAGTATCTGCTGCAATACCAGATATCATTTAGCGGTGAAAAAACACCTGAAAATGCAGAACAATTTCTAAAAGATTATGAACCTAAATTCAGGAGAGACTTCACAATACTAGCCCTTGAGACAATTAGTCCTTTTCCGGAAAACACGAATTTCAGAAACGTTATCATTGAGAAAAATGGACTTAATATTGTTAGGCTGCATGACCTGATAATTGCCATTTCTGAATAAAAAAAACGAAATTGAACCAAAGAATTTACATAGAATGGAGGACTCAACAAAGATTGAAGCGATTATAGAAAAACTGAACAAAGGAATGCAATTCGGCTTATTCGATGACGGAAACAAATGTTACTTCAAGGATGGTGAACATGTAAGCTATTCTGATCTGTGGAAGGCACTGCATATGGTTCATAAACTGGAACATCATCATAAAACCCTGCCGGAAATCTGCCCGGATACTTTTGTTGGGACTTTTAAGTACAAGTTTTCCAGGCACAAATGGAAGAAAAAATAGGGATTAAATATCAAATAATGAATACATCTTTCCTCATATTTCCTGATAACGAAATGTCGTGGTGTAAATCCTTCTTTTACAAAGGACTTCGAGGTACCTAAAAGGTTCAAAATCTATATTGTTTAATAGCTTTTTTTGCAAGTATTTTTACAGGAATTGCTGATTTTTTTACTTACATTTATAGTGCTATTTTTTGCATTTTGTTTTTTCGAAAGCAATTTCATTCTGTAAAATCTAAAACTAATGGAAATGAAAACAAAACATTCAGTTCCGATCTGCGTTATTGCAATTCTATTCTTAAACTATTTTGGTGTTAATGGACAGATTGGAATGGCGATAAATAGTACTGGTGCAATTGCAAATCCATCGGCAATGCTGGATGTAGCATCAAACAGTCAAGGTATATTAGTGCCTCGAATGCTGTCAGGGCAACGAGCAGCAATAAGTTCGCCGGCTACTGGGCTGCTCGTTTATCAGATTGATGGCACAGAAGGATTTTATTTTAACAGTTGTACACCGACAGCGCCGAACTGGGTGATGTTGGGTTTGGCAGTTGCAAATACAAGTGGAAATATTTTATCAGGCTTGAAAGTAGTAAATAACCCTGTAACACCCAATACGAAAACCGATATTACAATAAACGCAACTGGCACAATAACAAATGATGCAACTATCCTTGGAGCTAACGGCCTTGATGCAGGTTCATTGGCTGCAAATACCTGGTATTATTTTTACTTAATATCAAATGGAACCATTGTTACCTTAAGTTCAACATCTGCTACATCACCAACTTTACCAGCTGGATATACTAAAGTGGCTTACATCGGTTCTAGGTTAACAGATGGCACATCGCATTTTTACAGGATTAATCAATTTGGCAATAGATGTAGGTATGTAGTAGGTAGTAATCCAACCGGAGTACCAGCATTAGCTACAGGAAGTACGAGCGGATGGAGTTCAGTAAACACAGTTGGCACATGCTCACCAGTAGCATCTGCAATTTATATAACCGCTATTGCAGGAAATGTTTGGTCTTATGTGACTACGGCCGTAGCCCCAAATACGACATATGATTACCCAAACACTAATAACGGACTTCCTCCTCCGCCAATCAAATTACAAACATCAAGTTATGGTCCGGGTGGTAACGTAAGTGCAGATATTTATTTTGAAACTGCAAATACAATTTACTATTATGGTAGTAGCTACACTAGTGGTATTTTTTGTTCTGGTTGGACTGAAAATTTATAGGTTTTATTGTGTTCTCAATTGAAAGATTGAGAAGCGAAAATAGTCCTCATTGCGGCTTGTTTAGAAACTATCACCAATATGCTGCTTTATCACAAATACTCGTTACTTAATATCAATTGTTTTCTTATACTTCAAAAGGGACTTTTGGAATAAATAACCGTGTGTAAGTGCTGGTTAGCAGGGTAAAAGCGCCCGCGGCCGTGAGTGTGCAATAAGTGATTGCAATCCTTCATTGCGATCACTGTGCGGCTCGCCAGAAAGCGAAAAGAGCGAAGAATGAGCGTTTTCGCTGCGAGTGCCACCAGGCTGGGGTAAATAGCCCGGCATGACAAAGGAATGCGGTATTTACACAGTGCAGGATTTTGCGTTGGCATGTTCATATGCGTGGGCTTGTGAAGCAACATCCGTAACGCAGCCGGTGGCTTCGCGGGCGAGCACATACAAGGGCAGCGGGTGTACTTTTGTCGGCTTGAAAAGCCAGGAACGAAGTAGCCATCCGGCATAGAGCAAGCGGTATAGCATGGTATTTGTGCGTTGCAATGTGCTGTAGGCTAAAATGCCAAGCTATATCGGCCTGTGGGGCAGAGCCAGCCGGAATGAAGCTACACAGTGTATGGATTGAGGGCGGACAAAAGGACACAGGAGCTGCCGTGAGGCTTTTTTGTGAGAGGCAAACAATATGCCACGCTCCATACCCTGAGCCGGACTTCTCACTGCAGTGGGAAGTCGGCGAAGGGCAAATAACCTCTTGCCCGTTCCTTTGAAAGTAAACAATTCCGGGCAAGTGGTTGTTTGGCGTGGTCGCATTTTTTGCTGAGCAAAAAAGACTCACTCCGATTTACCTGCGGGTGGGCTGCATCAGAGCGGAGCGGAGTATGCAGTCATGAAAATCACTGCAAGTGCAGACCAATATGGTATTGGGCTAACTGCATATAGGTCGGATCGACGTAGACTAATGAAATAAGTGAATATTGCGATCATCGATATAAGACGAATATGGGTGCCAAATAAAATACCTGTTTCAAGTATTCCCTTAATCATTATGTATGATCATATACTTAAGGTTTCTTGTACTATTGTACCTAGGATGGGAGATTTTGTGAATAAACAAGAAACTCTTCCCTGATTATTTTTAGTTTATGTTTATTTAACGACTCTTCGCAGAGTGGAAATAAACCAATAGTATCTACTATAGCTATCAATAAGTATTTTGTTACAAAATCTAATGCAGTACTTATATATTCGATTTCAGCCCTGTTTGGCCTGCCCGTGCCGCGTTCACTATCATGAGAAAATGTTGCGAAAGGCATAGAATGAGTATGATTTGAATACCAGCGATATAAGGGTTTAAATTCATCGGCTTTAAAAGATACACTCTCAATAATCTCATCGTTGGATAAATATTTAGCCACAGAGCCACTCAAAATACTTTTCCTTTTATTTTTGTCTATAACGAGACTATTAAATAGTGGATTAGTTCTAATTTCTTCTTTTCTAATCGGCAATTGTAATTCGAATTCATCCAGTGTATCAGCACCTAATCCAAATTCCTTATAAAACTTATATTTCTCACTATTTAAATGGTAATGGAGAATATCCAGCCGCAATTTACTCTCTTCAACACTTATCTTATCAACTCCGATGTACCAAAATAACAGATAGGTTTCAACAAAATTACGTGCTAAAGAACAAACAGAGAATAGGTCCCAAAATTCATATTCCGCAGGAAATATACGATTAAATGGCAATAAACGAATGAATGACTGACAAGTAACTGTCATCCTTATAAATAAATGGTTAGACCTAACTAATTTCCAAGGAATATTTTTCTGACCACTACAGGAATTTGAAACATCAATAGAAAAATCATGGAAATTTTCTAACTTAATTAACTTCTGTTTATACTCGTCCAGATAAGTCATGATAAAATATTTTATCTATATAGCCAAATATGTCTGACAAGGATTCTGAACCACATTTTTTATTTATTCAATCTTTCGGAACTCCCATGGAACAACTGTGATATTACATCTGCACGAGATCCATTATTATACCCAAACATTGCAAATACAGAGGTGACTAAATCTAGAAAAAACAGAATTAGTTGTTTGATCTCTGTAAAATACCCGCAAGTGTTGAAAAATTGAATTTTACACCCAATGATCCATAAACATGACCATTGTTATCCATTTTAAATGTTAATGGAGCCCAAATGTCATCGATTATTCTTAGTCGAATTGTTGCATTAAGAGTTGAACTATCAGAAGTTTGTGATGGATACTGTTTTGATGTAACGCTATAGTAGGTGCCACTTAGTTTGAATTCAAATATTGACTTCCCATTATTTTTCGACTTGAAAGTAAAATTTATTCCAGGTTCAATCGACGCAACGTTTCTCAGTAAGTTCGGCTGCGTACTATTAACATCATTGCTAATGGTATCACTGACTATTACATCAAATTCACAATTGATCCTTGTTTTGAAGGGCGCCCATAGGAACTCAGTGGACAAGTATACGTTGTTTGATGATAATCTATTCGAGCCAGTTGGTGCGGAAGGGTTGGGAGAAAACGTAGTGTTGGCAGCAATCGTCCATAAGGGTTTTTTCTGCCATTCAGCAACCAGGGCTTGGTATTGTCTATTATTCTCCTGTCTGAAGTTTACATTTGGATTCTGCTCGATCAAATTTTTCAGACGTGTCAAATGGTTTGCATCAATTATTGAATCTATTATATTTCGGACGTCACTGCTCAACGAACTAAAAGTTGATGAGTCGTCTTTAAACTGATGGTTGATGGCCAACACCAACTCGCTATCAATAGACCTTGAATAATGACGTAGAACACTCCGAACTAATACAGTTAAAGTATCGAAATCAGTTTGTTTGATGACTCTGGTGATGAAATCTTTTGATACCGTATTATCACGGGAGTTTATCAACGCATACTTAATACCGGCTGAAAACCCGGTCAAATGATACGCCGAATCAACTAACACTTGGACATTAAAATTCAAATTCCGTAGATGCTTGTATTTTACATAGTTCGTATCAACCGCCAAACTTGGGTTGGCTTTAACCATAATCGCATAGGGGTTTGAAGTAAAAGCAAGAGCTTTTTGCGGTCCCGATAGGTCATTAAATGCCAATTGGAAGAAACTTGAAAAAACATCTTTATAGTTGCCTGATGCCAAAGAGTCTGCTGTAAGTACATTGATTTTTGAAACGCCGCTACTTGAATCTAAAGTACTTGAAGATTGCGCTAGGCATATATTTGTTACAATACTGAAAATAAAGAATAGTTGAGTAAGTTTTTTCATTCCCTACGTTTAAATTATGAATTTATGATTTGAAAATACACTTGCAATTGTGGAATCTAAGAAACAATAAAAATTACGTCAATTTTACCAGATGGGTAATTATATGGGGTTGCTTCAATTGTAGGAACATCAATATTAATAATTGTCGTCCCTGCACAAGCCCCTATCATTGAAAATGAATCATTTGATTCCACATTTGTAAATGTGATTGGGTCAGCCGTTGTATGTTCAACAGTTTGAGATTCAGTACTACCATCGGAACTCCTTTCCAGTGTTATTGTCAGATTTCCTATTCCACTGTTGAAAGTAATGTTAATATTAACGTCCATGTTGCTTAATATTATTTTGCCTACTCTTTGATCCTGTTTTTGGCTTACCAGTTGTAACCGTTTGATATTTAGACAAAAATAGGTAATGATTTTCAAAATAAAAATAGCGATAAATGACTATTTTTTATTTCAGAATATTTTTTAAATTGCTCGCTTTGGGAATAGTATAAGGGTTTTATTTCTCTTGAATCTAGAAATAATGATACAATGGATTTTATACATGCTTCCTTTGCACTTCCAATACAGATGCATTAATAAGTTATGGGTGTTTTCAATTAACATTAGATAAAATTCCGCAAATTATTTCGCCATTTGAGATGCCCTACCAACAAGCACCAACACTCTGTAAATCTGTTAGCTTAATTCCAGAAAAGGCAAATTCTATCTTGGTGTTTCTTTATAGTGGTATATGATTAATCGGGAGTAACCGAAAGCATTACAGCCAGAGAATCCATGTAATCACGCCAGTGAACTATTTTGCGGTTTTCAAGGGTAATAATAGAACAAAACCGGTTGTCATATGCTTTCCTGGTACTCGGAACAATGCCATGAACTGCATATTCCAAAATAACAACGTTTTTTGGCTGTTCAGATTTGTATACCCGTAAATTATCGGCTGATTGGAGAACATTGGTATACCCGGCAAACCAGTCCATATATGCGTTGCGGCCTTTTATCTTATTTGTAAATCCAGGGAAATTGTATAGAAATTCAAAGACTGCATTTTCTGCTACAGCATCCCAAAAATGTTCCCCATCCACTTCCCCTTTCAGTCCTTCCATAATAATGCTAAAGAATGGCTCGGCATTTTTATTAAATCCGGGACGAGTTCTTTTCACCATTTCGGTCTTGCTTATTTTCTTTTCCATCGTAATTATTTTTTTGAATGATAAAAGCTTAGAGTGAATTATACACCGGCGCAAACACCTCTGCTGCGAATGCTTCTGCAGACGTAGGCGAAGAATTTTCACACGTTCTTTTTTCATAGTTCATAATGCCGTTTTTAAGAGAGGTTTCCATGCCGATTATATCATCTGCCACATTCGCCGAAACACCTTGAGCGATCATGGCTTGCTTAGCCTGTTGAGCAGGAAATTGCACACATTCCAGGTTCGGTTTTCCCACCGCGTTTCCGACTATACGTGTAAACTCTTTAAAGGAATAATTTCTATCACCCAAAATTTGCCTCACGGTTTTCCCGGTAAAGTTCTGGTTGGCCAGATATTCTGATGCAATAATAGCAATATCTTTAGTTGCCACCATTGGTATTGCATGGTCAGTATCTGCAGTTGTACCATTGATTCCCATTCCTTTTATGAGGCCTATATTCAGTAACGAGTTTTCCATAAAATATGCTGGGCGCAGGTGTACTACATTCACATCAGCCAATTGATTAAGTTTTACCTCCTGTTCTGCCAGGCCAGCAATAAGACAGTTGCCTTCGTGCATATGTGCCCCGCAACTGCTCAGGTTTACAACGTGTTTTATTCCAGACCTTTGAATAGCCTCAATAGTCGTATTCCCTATCTTTCGTTGATATTCCCTATAGTTCTCTGATGTGAAATGTGGTGGAGTTAGAACAAATGCACTGTCTGCGTATCTGAAAGCTTTTGTGACAACTTCAACATCGGTAATGTCAGCAGCAATTGCCTCAGCCCCCATATCGCTAAACCTTTTTAGCTCATCACCCTTTCGTGCAATTACCTTTACGTGGTGCCCTTCCTTTAAAAGGATTTCAGAGATTTTACCGCCAACCTTTCCCGTTGCGCCCAATACTACTATTGTTTTTTTCATTTTGCGTGTTTTAGAATTCGGTGCAAATCTCTACATTTGCTTTCAAAATGGCCAGTAGCTACATATTTGTACTATAGTGTCAAAAAAGTAACTAATGAGAAAAGCAAGCTCAACAAATTTTTCAAACGAGGCAGAGTTAGCGGCAATATGCCCCATGCATAATGTTATGAAAGTATTAGGAGGGCGGTGGAAGATTGCTTTATTGTATTTCATACATCAGGGACATAATCGTTTCAGTTTATTGCAGAAAAAGATGCCGTTCATAACAACCAAAATGCTTAGTCAACAATTAAAGGAATTGGAGCAAGATGAACTGGTTTTAAGAAAAATATATGCTGAAATGCCACCTAGGGTTGAGTACTCGCTTACCATTAAAGGACAATCGCTATTGCCTGTTTTGGAAGATTTGTATGCATGGGGAGAGCTGCATACTAAATCCTGATAGCAGGCTTTCTACATTCTATGAATTCAATTCCCAAATAAAAATCTTTAAGTTTACCGGCAATACTAGCTGTTATGGTTTTCAATGTTACAAAACTTGATAAAATTCGCCTGTTACAAACCCTCTACATTCATGCAGACCCAAAGGGATATGGCAAGAATGAGTATGCATTTAATGATGTAATAGGCAAAAATGTTTTGGGGCTAACTAATGAAGAATGCCGGGAATTATTAAAGGCGGATAGCCCTGATCTCAGCAGCTACCTTGTAGATTATCACAACGGGAAACCAATAAAATTAGATTTTGAGCACAAGCCTAATGGAGATCTTTGGGTGTCTTCAGTTGCCTATGACATGAGCAACGGACGGCATAGTTTTTTAGAGGCTTTATTATGCGTTTTTGACCTCGATGAAATTGTTATGACAACAATAGATTACCCCTCCCAGTTGGACGATTTGCTAGGCGAACATACGACCAGGGGTATTGCAGAAACTCTTATCATAGAAGATATTTTAGATCACACAATCCAACATTCCGATAACGGTATTTATTGGACTTTTGATTCTGCCGCAGTGGATTATACACCACCGTTTATGCGTGGAATATAATGAGCTTCAAAAAATTTGGTTTACTCATTGAAATCTGCGGGTAGGCCTTGTGCGGTGGCAGACCTGCTTTAGAACGAAGTGGAGAAGCTGTTAATAGGTTGATGCACAAGCATTCAAATTTTTTTAAAAAAATAATTGCAATTAGTATGTACATTTATTATAAAAACGTATTTTTCGGCGAAGAAAATTTAATATAAAATTAACTCAACAAAGAATGCTTCGTGCTTTAAGGATAATTCGCAATACCAGGATACCAAGAAAACTCCGCCTACCTAAGAACGCTGTGCGTTTCTTATTGTTTTTAGCTCTTTATTTTTTAGTAAAACTCCTTATAGAAAATCACTCATTTTGGGTAGCAATAATTTTATCTTGTTTTTATGCAGTATCAGAAATTGCGATAGATTCTTCCTCTAAATTACTGGCCGTTTTATACGTAAATAAAATAATGGTCATTTTGGTCGTGAACATTATCTGTATGGGGCTATATTTATTTGCTTACCCAAGGTATACCTATAATGTTTTAAAACCGACAGTAAATAATTACCCGGAATTAGTCAAAAATATCTTAGGTTTTGTTTTGCAGGGAGCTGTACTAGGATTAATAACAAGAATGCTTTTAGTTCATTATTTTGCTTTGTCAATTAAAGGGAAGGATGTGTTCTATACGAAAATCCTAATGATGATCGTTTATTTAGTATTGCTTATTGTATTTCCTTTTACGCATAGAGAGTATATTCCTTCATATTCACTAGGCTTTGGGTTGGGTTTCTTAATTCATTATATCGCTAGAAAGCCTGAAAAAAGGAATGCTCTCTATGCCCGGTTAAGTCAGAATCTATTAGCTATGATAGAAACAATGAAAAAAGGTGAATACAAACTCAATACTAATGAGGAAAGAGCTATCCAATTATACGCTAGCCAAAAATGGACCACTCTTAAAGCATATCTTGAAGAAATAAAGGAAAACGAAATAATTTTCTTTATTAAGCTATCAATGTTTAGAAAATTGCACCAATACGATATAGCATTAAACCTTGTACATGAAAAAGAAACTAATGCCCCTGAATGGTTTAAGGAAAACAAACATTTTTTTCATTTACACTTCTCACTGAACAAATACGAGAAAAGCGTTCAATTGCATGAAAAAGCTCAAATTATTCAGAATCTGCAAGACGCTATAATTCATACTCCACATTGTCTGTTAAGCAATGCAACTTTAGCATTAATGATTGCTAACGATATTGATATTTCCGATGAAAACGATGAATCTATGGATCAAAAAAAGAAAGCTCTAGATTTAATATGGAATGCAATGAAAATCTATGAAATAAGAGATAAAAATCCTAAGATAATATCCTTAATTACTGGCATGACTATCCCCTTCACGTATTCATTTCTTCTTGATACATATGGTTATGTTCTATTTAAAAATGGCTATTTAAAGTTTTCAAAAGCCTTATTTATGCAATGTCTTGCTCAGGATCCATCGTTTTCGCCTACATATATTCATTTAGCTGAATGGTATATCGAGTATAGTAAAAGAGTAAAAAGCAAAGGTGAAGTTTTACTTAGAGCAGCTAAACTTAATCTGCATATTGCAATCCAAAATGAAAGATTAGATGATATTGAAAATAATGGAAGTTATATTATTAAAAAAGCAAAAACAATTTTACAGACATTATAAATAATTACTTATCAACAGCCTGAAATTTACCATCATTTACATTGGCATGAATATTGTATATTATGTAATAAACAACCAAATTAAATAATTTTTTATGAAAAACGACAAAATTCTTACTATAACTAGAATGATTTTAGTTATAGTGGTTTTACTTTCAATCTCCGGGTTAGGAATATTTTATGTAATAACAGATTTGAAAAATACAATTGTCGCAATTTGTATTTTTGGAATTCTTAGCTATTATGCATTTATTCTTGATGCGAGAAATTCAAAGAAACCGAAGGTAAGTTAAACTTAATACCTGCTACAAAATTACTTTTGTAGCAGGTATTTTACTTACATGCAAGAGCACAAAAATAAAAGGTCACATATCCACCTTTTATAAATAATGCTATACAAGAGAATCTAAGTATTTTAGTCGTAACCAAATAATTTTAGCTGAGCATTAATAATGTTTGGAATTGCACCGTACTTTCCTGATAAATATTCTTTTTCAAATGAAGCGTCGTTTCTTACTTTAGGAAGTTTCTCATAAAGGCTACATAAAGAAGATGCTCCGAACTGGTCCTTTTCAATAAAAATCATTTGGTCTCGTCGTAGTATTTTTTTCAAAGGATCAGTATTATGTAACGTAAAAATCAATTGTGCACCATTTGGATTATTCATCCTGGAATTAAATAGTTTCAAAATGATATTAAGTAGTAAAGGATGAAATCTACTATCAAGTTCATCAATGAAAAGTATACTCCCCTTTAGAAGTGATTGGATAATTGGTCCTAATAATCCAAAATATTTTTGAGTTCCTAGAGACTCATGTTGCATTAAGTCAAAATACACACTATCAATGACTTTATCTCCAGAGTATTTTTTGTGCTTGGTCTTTATGCTATAGGTTTTATTCTCATCCCCATAAAGCGCAGCAATCAACTGTTCACTTTTATTATATTTTTGGGCTAATTCCTTTATTTTTGCTTCTACGCTTGAAAAGCCTAAATCAGAACTGAAAATAATTTGGTTTATTCTGCTGAAATATTCCGGATTAGAAAGCAGTCCAGCTGTATAATCAATGACTTCTTGATTATTGGCATCGAAGACAATAGTACTATTGGCAAACCAATCGCAAATTGCTTTTCCTAATTCAATATTAAATTGGGCCAAAACTGATAAGAACAAAGTATTTTCCCTTGTTATTTCAGTAAGCATTTGGACTTTAATTTTTGTTTCTCCGAAGTGCAGTAGTTTGTTTAGATCATAATTTTGACCCACTCTGGTGAATACGCTTTCATTCTTACGCTTATTAATTATAAAGAGCCATTCACCGATAATACGTTTGTTGTTTACAGAAAAAACATACCGGTATCGCCTTTCTCTTAAAAGAAATAATACTTCGAAGGTGCTCGGTTCATTTTCATTCTCTGTATTTAATTTGAATGGTTCAACATTTAGACTTTCATGAGCCTGGCTTTCCTTTGAAGAATTTAAAACTAAATTCCTGACGAGGGCAAAAGCCTTAAGCAAATTACTCTTACCAGATGAATTCGCACCGTATAAGGCAACTGATTTTAAGAGAGTGACATCATAGAAATTCAATGGGGTAAAAAGATTCTCTGAAAATTCTTTTATAGCGCTTGCTTCAAAGTTGAGAATCCCCTTCTGCTTAAATGAAAGATAATTTTCTGCCGAAAACTGCAACAGCATGTCGTAATGTCAATTATTTATAAAGTACAAATATAAGGGTAATTCTTTCAAAAAAAAAATTAAAATAATTGTTTGATTAAATAAAAGTTCTTAATTTTGAGAAAATTTCTCATTATTAAATTAAAATTTACTATTTTAGGGCTTTGTGAGAATACAATAGATTGACGCTATATGCCAATATGACATTTTGTCCTAAAAATAGGTTAAATAAAAATTTGGCATAGTAAATGTACTTAATAATAATACTCTTATAAAAAGAAAACTCCCAGACGTTTATGCATCCAGGAGTACTGAAGAATACAAAATAACTATTGGGAAATTGTTATAAGGTTCGCGGCCTCATGTATTCTTTATTTAATATCTCAAAGGTAGGTGCTGGCCAGCAAATTACAAAGCCTTCCATCCGATATTATTTTTCTACTTGTAAGAGCTAATCCCCGGCAACTCCGTCTCTACTCCGTGACAAGATTGGGACAATAGTTTTAATTATTAAACGCAGTAAGAGATGACAAAAGTAGTACAGTCCCAGTTTGAGCAATTCCATTCAACTATTAAATTAGATATGGACGACATTAAAAAAGTTATTGAAAAACGAGATATGCTCATAGAGGAAATCAGAGCCTACCTTAAAAAGAAATCAGAGGATGAAAATAAACCTTTGATTACGTTTTCAGTATTTAACCAGGGTAGCTATCCAATGGGTACCGGTGTTGAACCGGCCTATGACAAGCATGATTATGATATTGATGCGGGCTTGATCTTCAATGTTTCAACAAAGGATTACAGCTCTTTGGAAATAAAAAAAATGGTGCATGACGCTTTGCAGTCCCAGTTTAGGACAGTGGAATGGAAAAAGCCATGCATCAGAGTACAATACCATGAACAAGGTTTCCCAAAATTTCATGTTGATTTTGCGATCTATTCATCAAGTGACTGTAACTCTGATAAAAAAACATACCTGGCAAAAGGCACACCGACAATCTCGAGTGACCAAAATAAATGGGAAGTATCTCAGCCTAAAAAATTAATTGAGCTCCTGGGTGAAAAGTATACCGATATTAAGGAAAAAGCTCAGTTTAAACGGGTTATCCGATATTTCAAAAGATGGAAAGACACCAAATTTGATTCGGTGAATGGCAAGCCAACCGGGATATCACTAACGGCACTTGCTTACAATGGATTCAAACCATTTACGAAAAATATTTTTAACGGACAAGAAGAAATTGATGACCTCAAGGCATGCTGGGAATTTGCCAAGTATGTTGTTGCTCAATTTTCTTATTTTTCTAGTCGCATTACTGTTCAGTTACCAGTACCTCCGAACAATGATTTGTTTGCAAAAATGACCGATGACCAGTGTAAAAATTTCAAAGAAAAAGTCGAAAAACTTAGGGACGTTCTTTCTGAGGCTTATAGTGAAGCAGATCCACATGAAGCATGTAAAAAATTAAATAAACAATTTGGCGATGATTTTCCAATACCTGCAAAAGAACAAACTGCTCAAAGCAGAGGGAAGGCCATCGTAGGTACTTCTGAATCCGCATAGTTATGAACAATAATGAGATTCAGGATATACTAATCGAACTAGAATTTGAAAATGTAATTGACAGTCAAAATCCAATTCTGAGAGAACGGGGATTGGATTTTGGCTTTACATTTACAACTACCATCGCGGATATAAATTGTAATTTCTTGATTGGGTTTAAGAAGAACTTTCCGTTGTCCCTGCCACAATATTTCATAGCCAACTATGATACATATGAATTTATACCTCACATAGAAGAAGATGGTAGGATTTGTTATACTCAAGACGATTACCTTTTTATTGACATAGAAAGACCAGGTGATGTAATACAAGAAACTCTTGGCAAAGCAAAGGAAACTGTGAGGCAAGGATTGCAGAAAGAAAACTTGACGGATTTTACCGATGAAATAGAAGCTTACTGGAGTAGGATTAAAGGAAATGAAAAAGTTTATTTTAATGGTTTAATAAGTAGTGAGGTTACAGAACTTAAAATCGGCGCAGGTAAAGGAGGCAAGTTAATTGTTACTGATCAAAGTGAATATCTGCAAAGTTCAAAGAGATTCTTCAATATTGGTGACGGAGGATTTACTTTTCAAAACGGGATATATGTTCCACTACAAAATAACAATCTAATTATCCCACCGAGATACAATAACGCAATCACGATAAAATATGTACATGACCTTATCAATAATAATGTTTCTGAAACTGGATTAGAAAAAATAAAAAAGTTCACCAATAGACCTTCCAAAGCACAGGAATATGTAATTTTTTCCATTGTGCGAAAAGGCGGAATATCTTCTTTGTTTGGCGTAAAATTCTCAAATATGGATCGAGTATTGCATCCATTGTATTCAACTGATTTTCATGGAAAAATCACCCCGATAAGTATAACTCGACTTGATAAGGAATATTTGTACCGTCGTGGAAGCAACGGCATTCGTTATGATAAAAAAGGGATAGTTATTGGCGGCGGGTCAATCGGCGGCTTTATAATGGAAGAACTTGTTAGGAATGGTTTTTTTAATTTAACTGTAGTTGATGGTGATAGTATTTCTGTAGATAATTGTTATCGTCATTTGGTGGGTTTTAGTTTTATAGGTAAAAATAAAGCTGACGCTATTAAAGAATATTTGGAGAAAAAATTTCCTCATTCCAATATAAAAGCCGAAAAAAAAGAGGTACAGTATTTAATTGATCAAAATCAAATTGTATTTTCAGATTACGATTTTGTAATTGTTGCTACTGGCAATGTAACAATCAATATTTATCTTAATTCGCTACTGAACCGAGCGGATCTAACCATTCCGGTTTTGTTTTCATGGAATGATCCATATGGGATTGGAGGTCATTGTTTAGTGACCAACATTCAGAGAATTGGATGCTATAAATGCTTGTACTCAAATGAACGGAAAATGAATTCTGCTTCCTTTGCTGACCCAGAACAAACCAAAACTTTTTTGAAGAATGCTTCTGGTTGCGGCACATTCTTTACGCCGTATGCTTCCGCTGATTCTACGCAAACTTCATTAATGACCGTTCGGAAGTTAATAGATTCCTTTTCAGACAGTAACGAACAGAACGCCATTTATTCATGGAAAGGGAAACCAGATATTTTTCTAAACGAGGGTTATAAATTGTCAAACCGTTTTCTCATGAGTGAACTAGAATTAGAAGAAAAGAAAAACCAATTTGTTGACCCAAACTGCAATACATGCCATCACTTACAGAAATAATTTATATTTTGTCTAATCAGGGAAAATTAAAATTAGATATTGAAGCAATAACGAGAATGCTAAATTATAGACAAAAAGGAAGAGAAGATACAGAGGCTGGAGGTGTTCTTTTGGGACGGTTTATAAAAGATTCAAAGGATATCATAGTTGATCACGTTAGTGTACCCATGATTGGCGACAAACGTACCCGCTATTCCTTTATTCGGAGTAAGAAAATGCACCAAAAAATTATAGATAAAGAGTGGTCGAAAAGTAATGGTACATGTAACTATCTAGGAGAGTGGCATACTCATCCGGAAGATTACCCTACACCTTCAAGGGTAGATATCACGAATTGGAAGAACAGGTTAAAAGACGATATTTTTTCAAGTAGGTACTTATACTTCGTTATTGTCGGTCTTAGTGAAACTCG
This sequence comes from uncultured Bacteroidota bacterium, assembly GCA_903835005.1. Taxonomy (GTDB): domain Bacteria; phylum Bacteroidota; class Bacteroidia; order Chitinophagales; family Chitinophagaceae; genus Nemorincola. The sequence goes on from CAILLK010000125.1 coordinate 17,591, forward strand.
AGTGTGGGAAGGTGATAAAAGAACTTCGGAAATTAAAAAACTAAAAAATATATATTGACATGGCAAATGGTTATATAATAATCAAACATCAGGTTTTCAGAGAAATATCTGATGATGAAGTACTGGAATTCTTACCAAATGAAGACGGTGTTCCCAGGTATAAAATATTTGATATTCGAAAGGAAATTATCAACATGGAAGCGATTCATATTCTGAATAATCAAGAATACAGAATATATCAAAAGAACGTTTTTGAAAACGAGATAAGACCTTATTTAGCGGATCATCCCGAATATAAAGTCCTCTATTTTGGCACAGCTACCATTCCTCTTGCATTGCATTTAGGTTATTGCTTTGGCGCCTGGAGAGATGTCGATGTTTATTTATTGAGCAGAGAACGCAACAAGTGGGAATTAGAAACTGATACAGGGTCTACTATAGAATTTGACACAAATTATGTCAAGGAAGAATTTGCTGGGCCAATTGATGTCATTTTCAAGGTCGAGGCGACCTATCTAATGCAAAATGATGATTTAAAACAGGCTGTAGATATCCCCCATAAAATTATGGAACTTAAATTAAAAAGCATTGGCAAGGATGTTTTTGTAAATCAAGAACAGATGAAGCAGTTTGCATATCAATTTTCTTTGGGGATTGATGCAGTTGCCAACTACTTGCCGAATACCGACAGGATTCATTTATTTCCAACTGTTCCCGTTGGAATCGCATTTTTGATGGGAGCGAAAATTAACCCTTTAGTGACTAAACCAATAGTTACTTATCAGTTTAATACAAATAGCGTTCCGAAGTACGAACAAATATTAATACTTCAAGAAAACACGGATATAGAAGTAAATATAGAAGCTGCAGATTCGAAAAAAATAGCTGATATTAAAAATGAACTTAAGGAGCAGCTTGAAAATAAAATTGGTCCACTTGTTAAGCAAAAGCAGGAGGATAAGAAAAGATATAATGACCCCCAAATAAGTTGGATAAAGGCCGTATTACCCCCAGAGAATGACTACTCGGAAATTGAATGTAGATATTGGAAAGGCATACCCGGCATTACTGAAACTATTCTTGATTCATCCAAACTCACAGTAGCGGTTGATAAAGCAGGCGATGGTTTCTACATTTCCGAAAACAATGAATGGCAAATCAACGATAGGTTTATATTTAATATACAAAATAGACTTAAGGAAAATGGAGCAGTATTAAGAGCGTTGCGGCTATTTGTTTTTCACGAATCAATTCATATTTTTCAAAAACTAACCAACTATACTGCACAAAATGTCGGGCGTTTTCCACGGGTATTAGAAGAGGCAGATTATATTGCAGATGTTTGGGCTATGATTCATGAATTTTATTATTCCAAAACTTATAATTCCAGTGAAACGATCAATGTTAAAGAATTTTTTATGTCAATGATTGATATTGCATTAAATACCATGTTGGCTTTCGATGACTTAGATTCAAATAGTGAAGAAATGCAGATGAGGAGAGTAAATCGATATCTTATCTGGTACTGGAATTATTTACAAATAGAGGATAGGAGTTGCGATTCTTTATCTGACATAATAAATATTTTGGCGAACAAGCCTATAATCGAAATTAGGGGATTGGACATAAGAGCCCAATCTCAGAGGACTATTTTTAAGCTAACTAATTACGCTGTAGCTGATTTGGAATTAGCATATATAGACCCTACTGGCCGAATTTTAAGAGCCTCTAATGCTGGTGGTTTAAATATTGACGAGATTGTAAAAGGTTTTAAAGAAAGAAATGGGCAAAGAATTCTTCGTCAATTAAAATCCTGGTATCACCAAATCAGAACCTGATCTGGTGAAAAATAAAAATACTGCATTTGCAATATATATGTATTACATTTAAAACATCACGATAAATAAATATATAAATATCATGGCAAGAAGACAAGTTAAGTGCATTAGGACAAAATATGCCGCACAACCACATGAGTATATAACTCATATAGGAGGAGATTGGGGTTATAATAGCGCTCGGGTAGTAATAACCGAGGCCGAGGCAATAAAAGATATTAGTACCAATACCCATTCTTATTTTGTGAGAGATAAAAATGGCGATGAGGCTGAAGTATCTGTTGTTCATCATCCTTCAGGGAAAGATTATCTAAGGACTCAAAGAGACCTTACAAAAGCCGATAACCTCAGCCAGTTACCATTGTGTAGCTAAAAACTGGCTGTTGGTTTGCCGAAATCAGTGTTGCCCCTGCTCTCTCTTTTAAAAAAAAAGTAGCATAGATATTTATGTTTGGTAATAAGTAGGTGAGTTAATTAATCTAGGTGACTTAGCGAGGCAATAATTTTCCTTTGGGGATATAAGCTATAAACGCAATGATATTTTTCAAATGACCAGCTTCAGGTTGGTATTTCCCTTTCTCCCAATCAGTAATAACACTCGGAACAACACCTAGCAGTTTGGCAACCTCTATTCGTTTCAGTTTGTGATCAATCCGGTACTTTATAAGATGCTCACCAATAGTTTTCGGCTGTTCTGTATAGCCTTTAGGTCGCCTGGATATGGATTTTTCGAGTTGGGAAAAAGGCAAAGTAACCAATACGGTACATGACAGTACGAAAAGTGTACTGTGATAAAAACTTCTTTTTGCAAAACCAATTTCTCGTACGAATTTTACACGCAAAAACCAATGTTATTAACTTAGTTATTAGGTTGGCCCTGAAAGGGTCTGATACATCAGCGAGGGGTGAAGCCCCTACACAGTAGAATAAGTGTAAACAAGCCCTGAAGGGGAGAAATACTGAAGGTACATTCTTAAGTTAATGACATTGGGAAGCTGCCCTTTTTTTAAGGTTGAACTAAAGCATCAGGGGCCAGACATACAGAAGCGAGGTCTTCAAACCTGCATGTTGGCAGGCAGGTCCACATTCTCAAATCTGCACGTTGCGATGGGTGAGCCTTTAATTTGCCCAACATTATCTTGAAAAGTCTAAATAATATATTACGTACCAACATATAAATTCCTTCCCTCAATTATTTTTTATGAAAACACATTATATAAAGTATAAAACGCTGTAAATAAATAAGTTGACTTTTAAAATTTTCAAAAACCAGAAATTTTTGAAGAAAATTGAAGCATTTTTGAAGCATTTTGAAGTGATTTTGAGATAAACTGGAGGTTTACTACAATCATAAATAAATAAAATGCTATATGAATCAGAATACCGACCATCGCTTATAAAACCTGATAGCTTTAGAACTCCCGACAATAATTTTCACCAACACAAGACTAAAAAAGCCGCCCCGATATCCGGAGCGGCTCTTTAAAAAACTGATTAACAATCACTTAAACTCACTGTCATCTATGCCTTTATTCACTTCTACTGTCTGCACCATTTCAGAGAACGACTGGCCGCCCTGGGTTTCTGTAACCTTGTAGGGCAGTTTATAGCCGTTGCCGCCGGGCACATCTCTGTAGTCGGAGTAATCGGAGGTTTGTATTTTCTCACCTTCACCCTGCATTCTTCTTACAAGCAGGTATGTTTTGGCATCATAATACTCAACCGATTTTTTACCTTTTCCATCCACCATATTTATCACATACAGTTTATTGCCATCCACAGTTTCTATGCCTTTAAGCGTTCTTTTTATACCATATTTTTCAGGGTGCAGGTCCATGGCTATGTCAGCGCTCCTTACCAGTTCGTCCAGGTCATCGCCTGTTATCTCTGCCTTTTTACCCTGCTGTTCCTGGTATCCTTTGGTGCCGTCAAAAACCTGCTTCTGCACCACCATTGCCGGACCGCCGCCCATCGATGCTTCTATAAACTGTTTCCACTTGTTGGGTGCCTTTTTAATTTCGGTAATGGTGAGGGGCATACCCTGCATAGCGCTGGTGCCTACTACCTTCATATCCTTAATGCTGGTAAAACCTTTCTCTCCGCCCATAGCAGCAATGTATTTTTTAAATACATCCTCAGCAGTCATTCCGGCCGGGGCTGCAGCAGTTTCGCTTTGAGCCATTGGCCTGCCTGCATAGTCGTAATAATCTATCTTGCCATCGGCCGCAAATCTGGCCAGTTTGGGCGCTACATCTTCCTTGCTGCCTGCCACCACAATATTGGCCACACCAGGCTGTATATACTTCCTCGACATAGCCATTACATCATCAGGTGTTACTGCGCTCAGGTTTTTGAGGTAGTTCTGATAAAAATCCTTTGGCATATGGTAGCGCTCAATGTTGATCGCAAACTGCGCTACCCTCTTTGGGTCTTCGAGGCCGATAGCGAAATTGCCGGAGAGATAATTGATGGAATTCTGCAGTGAGGTATCGCTTACCCTTTCGTTGCGCATGGCATTCATCTCATCGAGCAGGGCGGTTATGGCGCTGTCAGATACGGCATTACGGCATTTCACTGTGGCAGAGAAATTACCACCCAGTTCATCATCGCGCAGCGAAGAATAGGCGCCATAGGTCCATGCGTGTTTTTCGCGCAGGTCCAGGAACAAACGGCCCTGTGAGCCGCCACCCAATACGGTATTGGCCACGCGCGCCTTGATCACATCAGGAGTTCCGGGTTTCAGGTCTATGGGGTAGGTTACACTTACCACGCTCTGAACTGCGGCCACCCTGGGTGCAAAAGCCACCTTGGTAACCTTGGCTCCGGTCTGGCTTAATGCAGGTATTGTATACTTAGCTGCCGGTACTGCCGCTTTCTGCCATTTACCAAAGTACTTTTCTATCAGCGGCTTTATTTCATTGATCGTTACATCGCCTACTATAGCCATATAAGCCACGTTGGGGCGGAAGTAAGTTTTGTAATAATGGTTGCATTTATCAAGTGTTATTTTATTCACACTTTCTTCGGTGGCCACTTCGCCATAAGGGTGGTTTTTACCAAAGTTAACCGCAGAACTCACATTGCGCACCATTGCGTCGGGCTGGTTCTTCTGGGTCTGTATACCTGATAATGTTTTGGTTTTTGCTTTTTTCAGATCGCCATCTGTGATTTTGGCATTCATAGCAATGTCGGCCATCAGTTCTATGATTTTGCCTTCATATTTCTTCAGTCCGCTGCCCGAAATTCCTTCACTGCTCACATTGATACTGGCGCCCATCTGGTCTATTTCAGAGTTAAGCTTGTCCTTGCTGCGGGTGGTAGTGCCGTCCAGCAGCAATTCCGACATCATATCCCGGTATCCCGCCATACTGCCTTCCAGTTCGGGCTTAATATCCAGTTCTATATTGCACTCAATGGTAGGTAATTTGTGGTTCTCCACCACAAAAACCTGCATACCATTAGGCAGGGTGAAACTTTCTGTTTTGCCCAGTTTTATTTCAGGTGCAGGGCCTGGCTTGGGCTTTATACTGCGGTCGAGCTGCGCACTGGCATTACCGGCAAACGCAATTGCAATTATGGCTGTTACTATCTTTCTCATTACAATATTTTAAAGCTTTTATCAGAATATTTTTAAGAATAATTACTTTTTAGGTTCCGGCTTTGTATGCGGCTCACTGCCCGATTCACTGCGCTTGTCCTGTTCTTCTTTAGGCAGATAATATACCACCAGGCGGTTTTCCTTAGTGAGGTATTTGTTGGCCACACGTTTTATATCGTCCTTGGTCACCTTCTTGTAGCGTTCCAGTTCGGTATTAATGAGGTTGGCATTACCCTGGAAGGTATAATAGGTAGCCAGGTTGGTAGCTACGCCAATATCTTTCTGGTTCTGGCTTATGAAATCACTCTCAGCCTGATTCTGCAGCTTCTTATATTCTTCTTCAGTTATTCCGTCTTTCTTCACCTTTTCAATTTCAGCCAGCATTGATGCCTCCAGCACCTCTGGCTTGATACCCGAATTGGCAATACCCAGCATAATAGCCATACCCGGCTCTTCATTGCCCAGATCGAAAGCGCCGGCCTGCACGGCTTTCTGCTGCTTGTCTACAATTTCTTTCTCAAAACGGGAGCTCTTACCCTGGCTTAATAACTGGGTAAGCAACTGCACAGCATAATAGTCGTCTGTGCCCTGCTTGGGTATATGGTAGCCCAGTATAACAGCGGGCAACTGTATATTATCGTAGAAGTTCACACGCTTTTCGGCAGTCTGGATGGGTTCTGCTTCTGTAGGCCTGGGTATAGCCTTTGTACCTTTAGGTATCTCACCGAAGTATTTTGCGATCAGCGGTTTAGCCTGGTCTGCAGTAATATCTCCTGAAATAACCAGTACAGCGTTATTAGGCACATAAAAAGTCTTGTAGAAATTCATGAACTCATCAAGAGTAGCCTGATCTATATACTGCTCCTTGCCTATGGGGCTCCAGCGGTAAGGATAAACGGTATAAGCGTTTTCGAAGATCACATTAATGAGCTGGCCATAAGGGGTATTGTCATAGCGCTGCTTCTTTTCTTCCTTTACTACCTTGCGTTGGGTCTCAACACCTATATCGTCTATTTTGGCATGGGCCATACGCTCAGATTCCATCCAAAGGGCCAGCTCCAGCTGGTTGGATGGCAGCACTTCATAATAGAAGGTCCGGTCCTGGGTGGTATTGGCATTAAGCTGACCACCAGCGCTCTGTATAAACTTCATATACTCTCCCCTCTTGATGTTGTCACTGCCCTCAAACAGCAGATGCTCAAAAAAATGGGCAAACCCGGTGCGCTGCGGGTCTTCATTTTTTGACCCTACGTGGTACATAACCGATACCGCAACAATCGGTGTGGAATGATCTTCCTGTAGAATTACATGCAGCCCGTTAGGCATGGTGTATTCAGTAAAGGTAATTGTGGCCGATGCCTGCCCAGCGTAAAACTGTAAAGACGCGCCAAGCAACATGCCGAAAAAAGCGTTTCGCTTCATAAATGTTTGGAATTTGCGGCAAAAGTAGGGTTAAAGCGGGTGATAACCTGATTTTTGGTAAAAATCACCCTCTAACTCACTTGTTTAAATTACTAACTGATTCAATAAATACTTTTCGCAAATCGGATACAATAATTAAAAGGTAACATTCCGATAATACGAAGAAATTACCTTTACATTTAAATTTAAAAAAAATCATAATGAATTCTTTATCAACAATTTCCAAAGCGTTATCCTTAATGGTATTATTATCTGCACAATTTGTTGTGTCAGCTCAGATATATACATTTACCTCCGACAGCGTAGGACTATACAGTCTTGTAGCCACCAATGCAGTCGGCTCAAATATGGGAAGAATACATAGCGCAACTCCTCCAGCTACAGCTTGCCAGTATGGATTTTCATCCAAAAATTTCCCAACTACAACAACATTTGCAACAACTTTGCCAGCCGATACAATGGCAGTTTGGGCAACCACAGGGCATTTGCTCGCAATAACCGGCTTTTCAGCTGATATCAGACGTTCTGCAACCGGGCCACAGAATGTACGTTTTGCTTATTCTACAGACGGTGGAACAACCTGGATAAACCAGGGAACTGACCAGGCACCTAACAATAATTCATGCGATTCGATGATTACGGCCACATGGTCAGCCCCAATTATTGTTACCTATACTCATAAGCTTGAGTTTGCCATATTTGGTTTCAATGCTACCAGCACTTCCGGTACTTTTCAGGTTAAGAACCTTAAGGTAAACGGGATAGTGGCAACAACTGCAGGTGTTCAACCAATATCTAACGAAGAAAGCATTATTAATGTATATCCTAATCCGGTTTCAGAAAATGTAAACATTGCTTATTATTTGTCGCAGGATGATATTGTAAACATGAGCATTTACAATGTTACCGGTCAGCAGATTCCGGTAGTAAATAACCAGTTGCAAAATGCAGGTGACCATACCATTACCAGCAACATCACTGCACCTGGCGTATACTTTGTGCGGCTCACCGTCGGGAACCAGGTATACAACAGCAAATTTGTGAAACTTTAAGTTGCTTCATTAAATATATTGAGCCAATTCCCGGATTGAAAGGATAATAACGAGCTCAATTCTTACCTTCGCAACTGTGATTAATACCGTTTTATTCGACATGGATGGCCTGCTGCTGGATACCGAGCCGCTTTGGGGCGAGAGTATGCTGCGGGTGGCCCATAAACATAAAATACCCATTACCCGCCAGCAATTTAAAGAAACCACAGGCCTCAGGATATTTGAAGTTACAGACCACTGGGCTATACATTATCCCTGGCAAGGAAGTAGTGCAAAAGAAGTAGCCGATGAAATACTGGATGATATCATAGCCTCCTCAAAAAAGAGTGCAACGATTCTGAGAGGTGTGGAAAAAGCGCTGATCCTGCTCCGCAAACACCATTTCAAAATTGGCCTTGCATCATCATCTCCCGGCCATATGATTGAGGCACTGGTTGAACACTTTGATCTGAAAAAATACTTTGATGTCATTACCTCGGCCGATGCAGTGGAAATGGGTAAGCCCCACCCTGCCGTATTCCTGCATTGTGCAGCCTTGCTGGGAGCAAAACCTAATGAGTGCCTTGTGCTGGAAGACTCTGTAAACGGAATGATAGCTGGTAAGGCCGCCCGGATGAAAGTAATAGTAGTGCCCGATGAATTGCACTTTGATGACCCTCGCTTTTCGATTGCTGATGGAAAATTAAGGAGCATGGAGGATTTTGATCTGGGGGTGATCAATTAAAGCCAAAGTTTATAAAAATCTTTGTTGCATAGTAGAACTGTTTCCCTCCATTTTATTGCAGCTATTCATCTATTTTGTATCTTAGATTCTGAATAGCTCCTCATGCATTTCAAATTAAGCGATCAATTGACTGTCATTGATCGTTTAATAACTTTTATTTACCGGTAAGATTAATTATTAACAAGAGGGGCTTTGCTTTCAAATTATGACCTACCGCTTCTGGCGAAACCTGACTATTGTATTTTTAATATTGCTGTTGGTGGTGGCCGGAGTGGTGAATTATATTGTGGAAAGCAGTACTGGCAGCCAGTTATATACAGATATTAAGCTGATACCTAAAAACAAAGTAGGCCTGCTGCTGGGTACAGCAAAATATGAAGATAAGGCCCGGAAAATCATCAACACCTACTACCAGAACCGCATTGATGCCACAGTGCAGCTATATATGGCGGGCAAAATAGATTATGTTATAGTTAGCGGAGATAATGGCAGCAAATATTACAATGAGCCTGCCCTTATGAAAGCCGACCTGGTAGCAAGGGGCATACCGGCCAAAAAGATTTATATGGACAATGCCGGTTTCCGCACATTGGATAGCATATTACGTTGCCGAGATATCTTCGGGCAGGAAAGCTTCACTATCATTTCGCAGGAATTTCATGACAGGCGGGCCCTGTATATAGCCAACCACAAACATGTAACTGCAGTGGCCTTTAAAGCTGAAGACGGTGACACCTTCTGGGATGCGCAGCTCAGGGAAAAATTTGCACGCGTAAAAATGGTAAATGACCTTATCTTCAATACCCAGGCCCGATACTATGGCGAGCAGGTGGTAATACCCTGATTGGGTTTTATTATTTCGGCAAATGCCTGATCTCATCAATCAGGAAAAACTGCTCCCATTCTTCTGTTTTCCTGGGTTCGGGGCCAAATGTGCAAATATTTTTTATAGGCCCTCGTTTTTTATCTGAACCCGTATTGTGCAGCCTGAAATTCACATGGGTTGTGAGTTTATTTTCTATTATTATCTGGTTAAGCAATACCGTGTCATATCCCGAACGACTTATCAAAATATCGCAATACCCTTGCTCACCTTTAAAAAAATATATCCCGCTGGTATCAGTTATCATCGACAACATTAATGATCCTCCTTGATAAAAATAAATAGCTGCATCAGAAAGTGATCCTCCTTCATCATCATATACTTGGCCGGAAACGTAGCCATACTTAGGAACCAGAGGATGAAAAATGCAACCATAATTTATTACAACTTCCCGAACCAGGCTTCTTTTCATCTCGAAGTTAAATACCGCTAAACTATCACCGCCTGTCTCTATTTCTTTTTGCAAAGAATCATAACCTGGATAGATAACCAACAAGCTGTATTTTCCTTGCTGCAATGGCTTGATAACATAATAGCCATCTATATCAGTTACACTGCCACCTTTCAATAGTCCATCCTGGTAAACAGGTAGCATTACATTTAATATTGGTTCTTTCTTTTCATCAACCACCTGCCCTCTGATCCCTTGGGCTAGCAATACATTGCCTTGATTAAACAGCAATTGTAATACCAATAATGGACTAAGAAAATAAACCAGCCGCTGTTTTGATTTCGCCATTTTATTACATCTTATCACTATAGACGTAAAAAAGCGCTATTATCTTGGGTATGAAACTTCGGGATGCTTCATGAGGCGGTAGTAATAGTGGTATGACTCAACTATAGGGCTCACCGGCATATGGTTATTATTGATCAGAGGCTGGTAAAAGTCCAGCTTGGTTACTTTATCCGGCGCTACAGGTATGGCTGTTACCATACAGGTGATGAAACCATCCTTTACTGCTTTAAGATCGTAACTGCCTTCTTCCAGGTACCTGAATTTATAGCAGCCATCTTCATTAGTCTCTGTCTGGTCTACTATCTTATCGTGCTGCATCAGGAAAACCATAACATGCTGCAAAGGCTTCAGGTCACCGGTTATCTCGCCGGTTATGCCTCCCAGGCCATTTTCGGGATACCCGTATTTGGGCATAAAAGTGAAATCCCTGCCGGAAACAGTTGTTACAAGCAGCAATTGTGCAATAATGAGCCCCATCACAATCCGCAATAGAAGGCGGTTTTGTTGTCTGAAATTATTCATCTTTTATCAATACGGTTTAAAAGTACAGATTTTTATTTATTGCTGCACCGCCTGCATAGTTCCATTACCTGAAATTGTAAATGTTTAGCGTAAGAAATTTATCTTAAACCTCTTATCCTTCTTATAAATCTTTTGAATGCTGCCTTATCCCAACCAGCAAAACGTCCTCGCTGCACAATCAGCTTATTACTTCCTGGATATTGAAGGTAGTAGTAAAAAACAGGTTGAGGATGTTCTCTTTCCCAACCCAGTATTTCACCAAACCGGAGATCATTGAATACCAGTGAGTCATGCCGCAACTCAGCGGTATAATAACCCTGGGAAAAACGTATCAGGTTCTTTTTGTCAGTCGTATCGCAGGGCATTGAGAGAAGAGATTCGTTTCGGGAGCTATAATGATAGTTCATTACCGGGTGAGAGTCGAGAATTGAGCTGTAACCCGTTGAGTAGCCGGAGTCTTTTTGTACCACTACATACCACAACAGAATATTGAGCGGTGTGGGGGTAGTGAAAAAACGACTATACGATTCATTATTGTTCTTAAGGTTTTGCGCTACCCGATTATCTATAACAAGTTTAAACGAAATACTGAGCAGCAGGTAAGCCGAACTCAGGCTGAGGGCAAGCAAGGACCAAAATTTTCTTTTATTGTAGTTTTTCCGCTTCACCAGCAATACCAGAAAAGCGACCAGCGGCCATATACTCAGCAGCGGGTCGGCAACAAAAAGCGTATTAAAGGATATCCGGTAATGACTGAATGGTTCAAACCAGCCGGTGCCATATGCATTGAATGCATCGATAAATATATGAATAAGTATCTGAATACACCAGAAATACAGCCATCGTCGAGAGGTCATTCCGGATGATGAAAACATACGCGCAGAAAGCCTCGCCAGCAATGGGCTTAACAAAAGAGCAAATAATATAGAATGCGTAAAGCCGCGATGGGCAAGCAGATCAGCGGTAGTGGGCAGCCAGAAGGAAGCTGCAATATCTATATCGGGAATGTTTTGGGCAAGGGCCCCAAGCAGCAACGCTTTCTTGCCCAGTTGCTTACCTGCTATAGCTTCACCAATGCAGGCGCCTAAAACTATGTGAGTAAGTGTATCCAGATAACTATTTAAAGGCAGTGAAATGTAAAAGTATTCAATTAGAATTCTATCTGCTATAAAAAATAGCCTCAATGAAGCTACAAAAATAGATAAGGGGTAAATTATTACATTGCACTAAGTTGGATAAATTAAATGAAACAATGGATATTTAGTTTAAACTTGTTATTTTGCAACAATTATTGACACTCATTTCTTGAATTAATGTAAATATATAAATGGCTGAAGAGAAAAAAGAATTATGGCTTAAGCTGATGCCGGCCACTACGGTTGTGTTTGCAGTTTGCGCAACCCTATGTACTTTCAAGGGTGGAGGTTTTAGCAGCAAATCGGTGCTGACCCAGGCCAAGGCTTCGGACCAATGGGCATACTACCAGGCAAAAGGCATTAAACTGGTGATTTGTGAGCAGCAGAAAGAAAACCTGGAGCTGAACCTTCACGATCAGAAAGACCCGGCATATATTGCCGATCTTGAAAAAAGAATTAATGCCGATGTGGAAAAGATAAAAAAATATACTACCGATAAAGATACCATTGAAGCCCAGGCTCATGCACTGGAAGCCCAGCAGGCAGACGCTAAAAACCATGCCGATACCTGTGGTTTTGGAGTTATTTTCCTGCAGATATCAATACTGTTTTCTTCGATAGCAGCACTGGTAAAGAAGAGCCCTCTGTGGTACCTGAGCCTTGCAGTGGGTATTGCCGGTATTGTGGAGTTTATAAATGGGTTATTTTTGTTCTGGTAATGCTTTACTCACTTTCCGTTCATAAATGGGCAGATTAGCTGTTTTAGCAAGGGCTTCGCTTAAGGCATGACCGGCATCACTGAATGACCAGGTAAACAGGGCTTTTATGGGGTTGTCTTGCCTGATTTTATTTATGGCTTCCATTGCTAATTTCTTTGCCAGTCCTTTGCGCTGGTATTCTGGCAATATGGATGCCGAACCTAAATAAAGAGCTTCATATTTTACACCTGTTGGTGTGTTACTAAGCAATTGTTTTTCTGTTATATCCCCATTAATAAATTGCTGCATAATCGCGGTGGTAGTGGGTATACCCATCAGCCAGGCCACAGGCCCGTCGCCCTCCACATATTCGGTCAGAGTAGCCGGGTGTATGGCATAAAGCCGCTCCCGGTCTTCTTCAGAAACACTGATCTGGCCGGGATCGTTTTTGGTATCAAAAACTTCTCCCACCAGTTGCAACATGCGTTGTAAATTATCGGACATAAAAGCTTACCTCTTAATTATGTGCAAGGTAAGGAATGATAGTTTTGTGAAAGAAGATTTGTTTAATCTTGCACAAATTTGCCTGAAAAAACTTCACCAGTACAATTATCCAAAATCCGGTAAAAATAGATGCCGGGGGATTTAATAAGATCACCAATTTGTAGTTCCTGTTTGTTCTGGAATATAGTCTGGGTAATTATCTGGCCAAGGATATTGGTGATGATAAGTGAGCCGTAAGGGATAGAAAATGGAAGTTGGATTACGGAGGATTCGGTCGTAGGGTTGGGATTTACTTCAGTTTTTTTATTTTTACTAAGCAGATCAATAATTCCTAATCCAAAAGTTAAGGTGCAACTTGTTGTATTATTGAAATATGGGCCTACTGTATTGCTGATCGGTGGCGTTGTACCTCTGTAGTTAAAGCAGTTGAGATTTGTAATAGCCTCAAAAGAAAATGGGGCCAGTGGAAAACAAGGGTCATTTATACTCCCAATCCCCTCAAGTACCGTAATATCATTGGTAAAACTACCAGGACTTATTATTGTTGAATCAATATAAAAGGGATGCATCCTCCAGGTATGATAAGATAAAAAATTGATCAACACCGAATCTTTTACAGCTACTATATATTTTATATGATTAGTATTAAATGTATCACCAATAGCTAGGTTATAATCATACAATAATTGTTCTGTTGTATCACTACCAGGTGCCCTGGTCCAAATTGCATATACTTTTTGAGCTATTGAATCTTCCCTTATATAGGCATAGTCGACATCTACTTCATGTCTAAGTTTTCTATAAGCCTTACCCTGAATTATTGTGTCACCTGAATAGAAATCAATATATGGCCATGATATTGGTGGAATTGTAGCATTACCCCATAAATAATAATGCCATACATTAGAACTGTCACTAAACCTTATTTTCTGCGCGAAGGACGTAAAGGAAACCAGAATGAGGACAAATAGAAGTAATTTTTTTTCATCTGGGGTAATCTTAGATTAAATGAAGGTACAATAAATTATATCCACAATAATTATGCCAGATAATAATATTTTAGGCTTCCCGCTGATTTACAACAAATACCCTTTAAATATCGGTATTTGTAGGATTTGCGGTCTTAAATAAGAGCTTTGCAAATTGCGACCTCGTACCTCTGCGTGAGATTTCTCTATGCCCTTTTATTTTGTCTGATTGGATAAAAACAATTAGCTCCGTCCTTGAGTTAAAAGCTATTTTTAATGAGAGGCAAGTGCAAAAGTAGAGTAACATGAATATTACTCCACAGGAGGAATCAAGGCATTTTTCAACTCATTCAAGAACATCTTCCTGGTTTTTCTTGAAAAATTCTTAACAAACTTCCTGCCATGGCTGGCACGTATGGCTACACGCATGGTGTTCTCCCTTTTGCCCTCTTTGGCAATAACAGATAGAGATTCATGATTTTTGTAATAAAAGCCGGATTCAAGATAAAGATGGTATGGGGTATCAGTCTGAACTTTTGTATCCAGTTGCCCGAAAGTGTTGCTGAAATTACTCACATCGTATATCACTTTTTCACTGCTTTCACTTAAAGGCAGATGATAAACCATCTTTGAAACCCCGCAACTGGCAAGTAAAAACAATGTAGCAATAAAACCGATACTCTTAATATTATTCATGAACTATGGTTTGAAATTGGGAAATACAATAAGGTATTTGGCTTTAAAAGTATAAAATATCCTTAAACAAACCAAGATTTCAGAGCACCTGAATTTATCACCAGTTTTATGTACTCCCGGCATACATTTTTAACTGAACAGTTCTTCAAAGCTTTGCTCCAGAAAGACACGAATCATATCCCTTCTATATTTCCGCGAATAGAAATCATTATCCACTACCCTGGTTTTCTGCAGTGCACTTTTTATGTAGTCCACTTTATTGCCATCTGTCCTGCCTTTTATCAATACCGGCTTAGGGTCAACACCACCTATTACCATTCTCAAATTACCGTGTTTATCTGCAGAGACTGCTGTAGTCAGTGAAGTGAAATCAACGGCAAGCCTCGGCCTCAGCTTCTTAAAAACGATCCTGAAATCATGTCCCAGAGGTAGAATAATATTCAGTATCAGCGCGGTCTCCGGCAGGTTCCTGGGCTGTATGCCATCACCGGTATAAATGCTTTCCAGGTCGGCAAAGTGAGTGCCATCTATATCCGCTATTTCCAGTTGTGCGCTTGCACTTATCAGCACCGGGGCAGTATCTGAAACAAACTTGGAGAAGCAGGCTTTTTTACCACCTGTGGCTATACACACATCCCCATCGCACTTAAGGCAATACCCTACTGCCTCACGCCACCACTCACTCTGGTTATAAAAGGAGCATCTGTTTTCGCAGAGCACATTTCCGCCAATGGTTGCTGTTTTGCGGAGCATCGGTGATGCCACTTCCCTGGCCGCAACAAGAAGAGTGGGAAAGTGGTCCTGTAAGATTAGATGTTTAGCGAGATCATCCAACCGAACCAGCGCACCTATCTTTACATGGCTTTCTGTAACGGTAACCTGTTTCATTTCGGCAATACCGGTAATATCTATCAGGCAGTTGCATTCCTTATTGCCCTGGTATTTATTCACCAGCACATCAGTGCCACCGGCCAGATAACAAAAATCATCCTTATGCGCATAAGCCATGCTGATGGCTTCATCGGCAGTAGCCGGCTTAATATAAATTTTCTCTGCTACCATAATTATACGGCCATTTGATCTGTTAACACTGATTTCTGTTTCAGCAATGCCAAAACATCTTCCGATTTAATGGGCAGGTGGGTAATCCTTATCCCCACAGCATCAAAGATGGCATTGGCAATTGCCGGTATTACTGGGTGTATAGCCCCCTCACCGCATTCCTTGGCCCCGAAAGGCCCTTCAGGGTCCATGGTTTCAATGATGTTGGTATGTATTTCAGGGGTATCCAGCGTGGTGGGAATTTTGTAATCAATAAAGTTGTTATTCACAAGCAGCCCGTTATAGTACCTCATCTCTTCGCTCATGGCCTGCCCTATGCCCATATGCCACGAGCCTTCCAGTTGCCCTTCCACAGCCATTGGGTTCAGCGCCCTGCCGCAATCATGTGCGCCCCATACATTCAGCAGCCGCACATGCCCGGTTTGGATATCCACCTTCACCTCTGCTACACATGCACCGAAACTATAGGACGGACTCAACCCGGCCCCCGACCCCTTGAAATCACCGCCCAGCTTGGGTGAAATGTATTTACCGCTCACACTCACAGCGCCTCTGTTGGCAGTGAGTATTTCTATTGCTTCTATCCAGGAAAGGGCAATTGATTTATCATTACTATATACCTTTTCTTCCGAGAAATTCAGTTCGCTTGCCTCAATACCTTTCTTTATGGATATGGCATCGGCAATTTCAGTTCTCAGATTTTCAGCAGCATTCTTAGCTGCATTACCTGCCATAAATGTTACCCGGCTTGAGTAACTGCCCAGGTCAACAGGAGTAAGCAAGGTATCGGCAGCTACCACAAATATTTTATCCAGGTTGATGCCCAGCACTTCAGCTACGATGATGGCCAGCATAGTATCGCTGCCCTGCCCAATGTCGTTGGCGCCTGAAGTTATTAATACACGTCCGTCAAAATCAACTTTCAAATGCACTGTAGATTGGGGCAGTTCATTCCAGATAATAGGCAGCGCACTGCCGCTGATAAAGAATCCGCAACCCACCCCAAGGCCGTGCCCATAGTCCATTTTACCATGCCTGTTAGCCCACTCAGACTGATCAGCAACCTTCTGCAAAGATTCCCTGCTGCCGTTGGATGTGATGCGGTAATGCCCCACAGTGAGGGTATTGGAGTCGAGGAAATTTTTCATTCTCATTTCCACCGGGTCCATATTTATCCGGTGGGCAATATCATCAATCAGCGATTCTACTGCAAAGCGGGAGTTAACTGCTCCATGCCCGCGCATGGCGCCGCATTGAGGCTTATTGGTATAAACCCTTATTGTTTTAAAACCGAAATTATCGAGTTTATAGGGAGCCTGCAGCAGCACCCCATTGTAATAGGATGTTACCACTCCAAAGCTGCCATAGGCCCCACCATCAATAGCTATATCAGCATCCAGCACTTTAAGGTAACCCTCATTATCTGCCCCAAGGCTGATGGTCATTTTTGAAGGGTGCCGGCCATGGTTGTTCAGGAACACTTCTTCACGAGTAAGGCATACCCTTACCGGCTTACGGGTTTTCCTGGCTATATGCGATATGATGATCTCATGCGGAAAAGGATCTCCCTTGCCACCAAAACCACCACCAATATAAGGTTTAATAACCCGCACCCTGCTCAGTGGCACTTCCATTGTTTTTGCCAGGGCACGTTGCAGATAGTGAGTAACCTGGGTTGCAGTTATTATGGTAAGTCCGTTCTCATCCCAGAAGGCGGTAGCTGCATGGGGTTCTGTAAACCCATGGTTGATCCCCTCAAACCCGAACGACATTTTACTCACCACATCGGCATCCATCAATCCCTGCGCCTGGTCGCCAAACCGCAATTCTGCTTTCTTATGAATATTGTTATTAAACTTGCCGTATGCATGTATCTTTTCATTTTGCCCGATATCATTTATAGAATCTTCGATGGTCAGAAATTCCTTGATGGGCGCGTATTTTACCAATATCCGTTTACAGGCCGCAGCCGCAATTTTTTCAGTATCGGCCGCAACAGCCGCAACAATCTCCCCAACATACCTGGTTTTTTCAATAGCCATAGCTGTTTCATCCTGCGATATAGGCAGTACGCCAAAGGTTACCGGCAATTCCTCACCGGTGGCTACATATCTTACACCTTCCATTTTCAGCGCTTCCGATTTATCAATATGCGTTATCAGTGCATGTGGGTAAATGCTCCTCAGGAATTTTACATGCAGGGCGTCCTTCCTCTGGTAGTCATCTGCATAGTCTGCCAGGCCCTGTACCTTTTTAGTGGCTTCAATATAGGGTCGGCTCACACCCACAATTTTGTTGGGCGCTTCATTTGGCCGTGGAGCAGGAGGTGTAATTTCTTTATATTTATGCTGCGTTTCTTTTACAAACGCTGTAACAGCTTCAATAATCTTTTTATACCCGGTGCACCTGCAGATATTTCCCGAAAGTGCAAGCTTAATTTCGTCAACTGTAGGATTGGGGTTATTTTGCAGGAAATCTATAGCAGTCAATACCATACCTGGCGTGCAGAAACCGCATTGTATAGCTCCCTTCTCCACAAACAATTCCTGAAGCCTGTGCAATCCTTCAGCTGTTGCCACGCCTTCGATAGTAGTTATTTTAGCGCCGTCGAAACGCATGGCGGGTGTGATGCAACCCAAAACTGCTTCGCCGTTTACCAATATGGTACACGCACCACAACTGCCTTGCGAACATCCCTGCTTAGTACCGGTAAGCCCGGTTTTATTCCGGATCACATCCGAAAGCATATCATGTTCCCCGACAATAACCTGGTGTTTCTTACCATTAATATAAAAGGTGGCCTGTGTCATAAGCTACAAAAAATAAAAAGACCAAGTAATAACCGTTTAACCTTTTTTTTTATGACAGAGGTCATCCCTGTTTATGACGGATGTCAGAGATAATCTGATTAGACTTTCTGAACCAATTAAGTTCTTCTAATCCCGAAAATCTGCTTTCAGCATCAATATATCGTTTAAGATTATTGCAAATAATACTGACAATGAATAGATTCCTTCCTTAAGATTCTTGTTGTTGAATTATCTTTTTGATACTCACAATCTGCCCCAGATGATAATGGGTGTGCTCAATAATCCCCTGTAGATTGCGATAGTAATTACCATATTTTACATCAATAAAAGGCTCCCATAATTTAGCCTCCGGAATATGCTCTGCCAGGCCTGCAAAAATTTCCGCTTCAGTAAAAGTCTTGTTCAACAAGGCTTCCCAGTCGACCTGAGACCGTATGGGTGGCAGGTTGAAACTAAATTCGTCTTTGGCATTAAGGGGCGCACCAAGCAATACCTTTGTAACCTCGCTGATATAATAATTAATATGGTAAACCAGTGTGGCTATAGAATTAAGCGAATAAACCTGAGTTGTAGCCTGCTGCCAGGTTACACCAGCCAGGGTATCTTTCAGGTTCACAGTAGTCCAGTTGCCACCTGTATGCACATCTCGCAGATGCTTGGCTAAATGTTGTGGAAGATTCAATTTAATTAAAATTTTAAGCAGGAATGTTGTTTATCTGATTTTAAAGAATAGTTCAACCAAAGCTAACAAAAGAGGGAATATTATCCAGCGAAAATTCAGGAACGTTTTGGGAAATAATTACGCCTCGTTCATTGGTTCAATTGGCAAGATTAACTGACACCCACCAATACCTTATTTCCTTGCCGCAAATCGCAAATGAAAAATTACCCCTTTAAATTTTTCTTTTGCAATCACATCCATCCTCAATATCTTTCCGGAAATTTTTAACCCGGCCTGAACATGCAGTACATTTCGCCCTTAACATTTTTACCAGCCGGTACACTTGCTTCATTCAACAGCAGGGAGTTGAAGCTGGCAAAAAATAAAATGCTGGCTGAGTTTGAACTGACCGGTTCTACCAGCATTCAGATCGGGGGTAAGGAAATGACCCGCAACGACGTGCTTAAAATGTTCGATCAGTTGGGGCAGGCCGGCGATCTGGAATATCATGCCCTGGTAGTAACTGACCCTATTCTTCTGCACTTCCTTGAAAACCAGGAAATACAGCCAGGCGAAAAATTCAGTCTGTCAGATGTACAGACAACCCCTGAATTTATTGAGTGGATCAGCCCTTTTTTCAGTTGGGCATTTAAAAAAGCTACCCTTCGTATTTTCCGCGATGTAAAACCCGAAGAGTTCGAAACCCTGGTCATCAACCCGGCCTACATGACCGAAAAAGATGCATGGGAGGCCTGGAGTGGCGTGGAAAATTACCTGCAAATGGTGCTGTCCTCTTTCAGGGACATTAATAAATCTAAATACCAGTCTTCGCTCGATGTGGCAAAATATGCGGGGTATAATTTTATATGGCTGCTCTGCAACTTACCCGAAGATCGATTTTTCCAGCTCATCAATGCTTATGCCTACGAAGTAATGCAGTTGGCTATTAAGCAATTCAACAATAATAAAAGAGATTCCGCCTTCGAATTAATGGGCTATGCCCGGTCATTACATGTTTCGGAAGAAGTAATGAAAGACCTGCTCAATAAAGAAGAAGAAATGCAGAACATAATGAAGAAAAGCAGAAAATCTGAAACCAACAATAATTTCTGGTGGATAGTGCGCATAATCTTACTGATTGCTTATGCACTCTCCAGGGTAGCCACCTGCGACCAGATACATCCTTACGAAATCCGTCATTAGCAGTGCTAAGCAAGCCCGGTTCCTTTCAATGGTTCTTCTGTTTCCTTATTGATCAGCAGGTCATACATCTGGTATATGATTGCCAGCAACTCCTCCGGGCTTTTACGCTGCAGGGCAGCATCTCCCCTTTCTATGAGTTGCTTTATTTTGTACTGGTCTTTATAATCCTCCGGATCCCTGATCACATAAAGCATATAAAGCCCGGCCAGGTAGTCAAGATCTTTTTTCCTGATGTCCCAGCTCAGTTGCCGCATCTCCTCTATCCTTCTTTTTATGATCGCTTCACTCCCGCCCAGAAATTCATTTTCATCCCTCGTTATCTGCCCGAATTTTCGCTGCAAGGCTTCGTTATCAACCTTCGATAAATAATGTACTGTAGATGCCTTCCATCCAAAATAATCCTCCCGCAATTCCCTGATCCTGTTGTCCTTCCCGGCAATATCTATAGACAGGGCCATCCTCCGTTTCTGCTCTTCCAGTTTATACTTTTCATCGGTTACATCATCTTCCTTCAGTAGTCTCAGCCGATTCTGTATCTGTTCCAGTTGTTTTATGGTTTCCCTCAGTTTAGCGCTTGCTTCAAAGTCTTCAGCTTCTACAAGTTTGCTCATGTTTTTATTGGCTATGCGCAGCAGGTAATCCGTTTCATCCTTCAGCCTCGATATATTAATGTTGCGGGATGTCGGGCTGAAAACCTCTGCATATTCCTTATCGGCTATACTCAGGTAGGCGTTTATTTTTATATCCCTGCTTTCCGTAATTTCTATGGTCAGGTCCACATCGCTGCCTTTTATCAGGTCGCGGTCTATGTCTTTTCCATTTATAGAGATAACGCCAATCGGCAGATTACTCTGTGCGGTAGCATACCTGCTGCCTTCCAGCACATTGATCAGTAGTTGATCCGTGCTGCCTTTTACTATGGTTCGGCTGATGGTTTTTGTAATCGTTTTCTTTACAGGCAGTATCTCATTTTTCTCAAACAATACCTCAAGGTGTGTTACATTATTCAGATTGTCATCTACCTCCAGGCAAATATCATTTGGCAATGGCTGCCCGTAAAGGCTGTACTTGCCCTGCACTATGCTGATGGTTGATACACTCACAGCAAGGTGCATCTGCTCCGCATCAAAAAACTTCAGGTGAAACTGGTTCAATGCGTTGGGCAATAAAGTCAATACTTCCTCTATCCTTTTGGCCAGAGGTTTAAGCCCGCTGTCAAAGCCGCCATCATCCCTGGTTATCCGGTAAAACCGCCCGTGGGTATCTCCCGTTATCAGTGCCGAAAAGTATTCTTCCCGGTCATTGGTGTTTTTCTGGTAGGCCATTTTCACCTGCAGCTCTTCATCAGCTACATCTTTATTTTCCGAAAGTGTGCTTATTATGGCATAGCCGGATGTCTTGGTTCCGGCAAAATAAGCCGCTCCGATTGCCACTGCCGTAGTAGGGTCAACAGATGCATTTACAGGTATCCCAAGCCCATCCTGCAACATAGTTCTCACCAGCGGAATATAGGTGCTCCCCCCTATCAGTATCACTTCCTTCACCTTGCCACCATCTGCACTATGCCGGTCAATGATCATTTTTGCAAACTCAATCGTCTCCTCAATACGTTCCCGGATAATGTCATTAAATGCATCCCTGCTTATAGTCATGAGCAGCTCCTGCTCCTCTCCATTATCGTCCTCAGTTTCAAATTCTATTTCTGCTTCCGGCTGGTTACTAAGCATTATCTTGGCCTCTTCGGCCTTATACACCAGTTCATAATACAGCGCATTGCGCTTGCCGCTGGCGCTTTTCAGGCTGTTCATAAGGTCGGTATATTGTCCCCGGGACTGCATGTAAGGCACAATCAGCTCCTCAACAATCAGGTTGTCAAAATCAAGCCCGCCCAGGTAGTTATTGCCCTCGTGGTCCGTAATCCGCATTTCACCATCTCTGAACTGTACCAGCGCCACATCAAAAGTGCCACCACCCAGGTCATACACCAGCCAGCGGCCCTCTTTCTCCATATCATTGCCTTTGTTGGCAAAGGCAAGGCTGGCAGCAATGGGCTCCTGTAGCAGCACCACTTCCTTAAATCCGGCATCATAACCCGACTGCTTGGTAGCATTGCTCTGTACAGTATCAAAAGAAGCCGGGATAGTGATCACCACGCTCTGTGGCGACTCGGCAGTATAAATAAAATTGCGCAGCTCCTTCAGCACCATGGCGCTAAGTTGCATGGGCGTGCGGAAGTCGCCAAGGTTAGGCACAAAAAAACTCTCCGTTGTCCCCATCTTTCGCTTGAAGCACGAGAACACATTGCCCGGATCTTTCTCCAGGTATTCCCGGGCTTTATCACCCACCAGTATCCTTTCCTTCCTGAACCCAACCACGCTGGGCAGCGTTTCTTTATGCCCCACAGGGTTTTTAAATACCTCCACCACCCCGTTATCGCATTTCGCGATTAAGGAATTGGTAGTACCCAGATCTATACCAAAATTTATTGTCGAACTCATAAAAATATCATTACTGTTCACCAAACATCTCCCACAAAATTAAAGCAAAGGATCCGTGTCCCTTATCCAAAATACCAATTACAAGTTGTCAGCTGCCAACTGTTAACAGCCACTACCCTTCCCTTCCCACCACTACCACTCCCTTCTGCACCAGCTTTCGTTTACCATTTTCTTCAATATACAAAACCGGCTTTATCACCTCTTTTATAATAAGATTGGTAAGCGAAGTACCCGAAATATTGGCTTCCACATCTGTGCGTGTCTCCGCATATTTCTCACCCACCGGATTATACAGGTATATCCCCGACTCCTCAATCACGCCCTTCATCTTATCACATATCCGCACTAAAGCAGGATTAGGCTCCTTGCCTGCCATTCTTTTATCCAGTTCAAAAACAAGATTAGCCATTTTAAGCCACTGCTGTTCCATGTTATCTATTTATACAGGCAAATCTAAAACATTACCATGGCTAAAAGAACGAAAGATCATATGAAATACCAGAAATCATTTAGCCGAAAATCTGAAAAAGGAATGTGCCGTTTCTGCTTTTAGTTATTGATACCAATATTTTATACATAACAGTTAGCACTTGAAAAATAAAAAAAGAGATTTCTTAAAATCCTGCTATATAGAATTATACTTTTAAGTAATTTTCCAAAAATTCCAGGCTCCCATGATTAAACTCCACATCAGGAAACTGGTTATTTTTAATGATTTTTAATTATGCAGAAAAAAATTAAACTTTCTCTTCAATTTAAGCTATCTATAATCCTCGTTATCAGTTCGGTATTAGTATATGTTAATACTATTTCAAATGGATTTGTATTGGATGATACAGTTGCTATCGGCAACAATTCATACGTTGTAAAAGGAATTCAGTCAATTCCTGCCCTCCTGGCAACTCCCTACCACAAAGGTTGGTCACCAGGGTTTCACGACAATTTATACCGTCCGCTTTCCCTTGTAATGTTTGCCATCGAATACCAGATATCCGAACTTAATCCAGCCCCATACCACGCAATAAACATATTAATATTAACACTGTGTGTGATCCTGTTCTTTCTGTTCCTTGATTCATTATTTAACAAAGAAAAGACAATTGTCGCATTCCTTGCGTCACTGCTTTTTGCTTTACATCCGGTTCATACAGAGGTTGTGGCCAATATAAAAAGCAGGGATGAACTGCTTTGCTTCTTCTTTGCATTTGCCAGCCTGAATTTGTGTTTAAAATATATGCAGAATGGTAAATTGCGTACACTGTTCTGGTGCTCATTTTGTTTTCTTTTATCCTTACTTTCGAAAGAAACCAGCATAACTTTCATTTTTATCATTCCATTTATAGCTTTTGCCTATAATAGCCAAAACAAAAAACAAAATATTTATATTTACTCGGCAATTGGCCTAACTACTATACTCTATTTTATAACCAGGTATGCCATTCTGAATTATTCCTATTCCGGTGATTTTACAGCCATCAGTACATCAGAAAATGTACTTGCCGACAAAAACCTTTCCTATGCATCCCATTTAGCTACAGCTATTTTAGCCTGCGGCTATTATATCAAGCTACTGTTTGTTCCACATCCGCTAATATGTGATTATTCCTATAGCAGTATTCCATTGGTTCATTTTAGTGATCCCCTGGTTTGGTGCAGTTTAGGGGCATACCTGCTACTGGCTGTCTTTAGTATGTACCGGTTAATCAGAAACCTTAAGGACCCGATTGCATTCGGGATACTGTTTTTCCTTGTTACTATAGCCTTGTTTTCCAATATCTTCTTTTTAACGGGTGCAATTTTTGCGGAACGATTTTTGTTTTTTGGCTCCGCAGGTTTTTGCCTGGTAATTGCTGTACTAATAGTAAAGCTGGCTGGTAAAAAAGCAACAGATTTCTTGTTAATTTTAAAAAATCCAAAAATCCTTGCCGCTGTCATCCCGTTAATTATAGCCTGCTCGGTTCTTACATATAACCGTAATAAAGACTGGGCCGACAACTTTGTGCTTTACACAACTGACATCAGCAAAGTGCCTGATAACTGCAGGCTGAATGATTGGGTAGCTGATCTGATAATACAGACACTACCTGAGGAAAACGATACTGATTTACGCAAAAATGCCTTTAATTCTGCCTTGTATTACCTGAATAAAGCAGTTGAGGTTTCGCCTGATTTTATAGCCGCACAATGCGATCTGGGCAATTTGTACTTTACATTCCAGCATTTCGACTCGGCAGAGACCCATTTTATGCACGCCTATGAACTTAACCCAAAGGACATTTTATTGATTTCCAACCTCGCACATGTTTACTATGTGACTAAAAAATACAGGGAAGCAATAAACTACAACCTGAAAGCAATTGACCTGAAACCCGATGATGCTATTAATTATGCCAATACCGCTTCCTGTTATCTGAATTCAGGTGATTTCGATTCAGCTATTATTTTCGCAAAAAAAGCTTCGATGCTGGATCGGTCATTCAAAGGTAACTATGCTGTTCTTTCAGCCGCATATAAAGCAAAAGGCAATACAGACTCAGCTCAGAAATATGAAGCTTTTATCAGAACAGACAGGCCTTAAGGATTCATTACATTCCGAGATGCCATTGTACTGCAACAGCCCTACCAAATATTTGGATCAACATTTCCTAATCGGTATTATGCCATCACCGCACCATACATTTCCAGCTTCTGGGCCTTAACCCTGTCGTTAGTCATATATTCATCAAAGCTCATTTCGCGGTCTATCAGGCCACTTGGCGTCAGTTCCAGCACGCGGGTGGCGACGGTATTCGCCAGCTCATGATCTCGTGTGGTGAAGAGGATGGTACCCCGGAAGTCTTTCATGCCGTTATTGAGGGCGGTAATACTTTCAAGGTCCAGGTGATTGGTTGGCTCGTCCATCAGCAGCACGTTGCCTTTCAGCATCATCATGCGACTGAGCATACAACGCACTTTTTCGCCCCCGCTCAGTACTGTAGATTTCTTCAGTGTTTCTTCACCCGTAAACAGCATCCTGCCAAGGAAACCCCGTATGAAAGTCTCATCTTTTTCCTCCGAATATTGCCTCAGCCAATCCACAAGTGTATTGTCATTGTTTGGGAAGTAGCTCGAGTTATCGGCAGGCAGATAGGTAGTAGTAGTGGTTACGCCCCACTTAAACATCCCTTCAAAGTCCTTATCTTCTCCTGCAAGTATGCTGTAAAAAGCCCTGGTAGCCAGCGAATTGCTAGACATAACAGCTACCTTTTGTCCACGCTTGAGATCGAAGCTGATATTCTTAAAGAGCACTTCTCCATGAAACGTCTTGCCCAATCCTTTCACCTCAATAATCTGATCGCCGGCCTCGCGCACCTGATTGTTGAACAGGATTGCCGGGTATTTACGGTTGGATGGCCGCATCTCATCCAGCTTAATTTTATCCAGCGCCTTCTTCCGGCTGGTAGCCTGTTTCGATTTAGATGCATTGGCCGAGAAACGGGCAATGAACTCCTTCAATTCTGCAATTTTGTCTTCAGCTTTCTTGTTCTGGTCGCCACGCTGCTTCAGCAACAACTGGCTGCTCTCGTACCAGAAGGTATAGTTACCTGTATAAATATTAATTTTCCCGAAATCTATATCAGCCACATGTGTACACACCGTATCGAGGAAGTGACGGTCATGCGATACCACCAGCACTATCTTATCATAATCGGCCAGAAAGTTCTCGAGCCATATAATGGTTTCCAGATCAAGGTCATTGGTTGGCTCATCGAGCAGCAGTATGTCGGGATGCCCGAACAGCGCCTGCGCCAGCATTACCCTTACACGCTGATTACCATCTATATTTTTAACCAGCTTGCTGTGAAATTCTTCTTTAATACCCAGGTTACTCAGCAATGTAGCTGCATCGCTCTCGGCATTCCAACCATCCATTTCCGCAAACAGTCCTTCCAGTTCACCCGCCTTTATACCATCCTCTTCCGTAAAGTCTTCCTTGGCATAAAGGGTATCCTTTTCCTTCATGATGTCGTAGAGCACTGTATTGCCCCGTATCACGGTATCCAGCACTGTTACCTCATTATACTCATGATGGTGCTGTTTCAGCACGCTCATCCTTGAACCCTTAGAGATATCTACCCTGCCCGTTGTAGGATCAATCTCACCGGAAATAATCTTCAGAAACGTAGACTTACCAGCTCCGTTGGCGCCGATAATACCATAACAGTTACCTTCAGTGAACTTTATGTTCACATCTTCAAACAGGATACGCTTGCCATAGCGAAGCGATAAGTTATTAATTGAAATCATTTTTTTTAGCCGAAAGTCGTTAGTCGAAAGTCGTTAGTCTGAGCGACTAATTCCAAATTCCACATTACCAACTCCATTTTTAAGGGCTGCAAAGGTAGGAATAAGTAATGATAATAATCGCAATTTGAAAAACGAAAGCCTAATTAATTGTGTTAAGAAATTATCAACTAAAAATGTAAATGAAATTCTGCTGAGGTGCATATCTGGAATGAAATTCCGGGAACAAATGTACTGCCATCATTACCGGAGACGGATTCAATCCGTCTCTACGGAGGCCGGGGAATGAAATACAGGGAACAAATGTACTGCCATCATTACCGGAGACGGATTCAATCCGTCTCTACGGGGGCCAGGGGAATGAAATTCAGGGAACAAATGTCCTGCCATCATTACCGGAGACGGATTCAATCCGTCTCTACGGAGGCCGGGGAATGAAATACAGGGAACAAATGTACTGCCATCATTACCGGAGACGGATTCAATCCGTCTCTACGGAGGCCGGGGAATGAAATTCAGGGAACAAATGTACTGCCATCATTACCGTAGACGGATTCAATCTCTCTCTACCAATGTGATGATTTTTTGTGTTACCACCTGTTGTCCCTACCCGTTTTTCCAATCGTTACAATCCCTGTTTCCCTTCCCAGCATTTCACCAATTTTCCAAATTGCGCCTTCCACAGCATCGGGACCGTCGTCGTGGCCACGGCTGCGCGGGGCAAAGAGCATAAACTGTTCGGCCAGGCGCTCCATGTGGGGGTTGTCCTTTTCGGCTTCATTCAGGTATAGTTGCCCGTTGCGGTTCAGCGGGTCGAGCAGGCTTTCTATGCGGGTGAATTTATCGGGCTTCCTGCGGTTATCGCCCCTTATGGGTATGATCCGGCCATTGCGCCTACCGGCATCGCTGATCTCTTTCATGATCACATCCTGCATAAAGACCTCCTCGATAAAGAAGTAGCAGTTGAGGCCCTTTACCAGCTCCATGACCTGGTAGTGCCAGTTGATGAGATCGGCAGTAGTGGTCTGGGCAAGGTAGCATCTTATGATATGGTATTCCTCCTTCCACCGGCCTACAAGGACTGTGGCCTTGTAGTCGTTGGTGGCTTTATAGCTGGGGTCGGTATAGCATACCAGCCTTATGTATTCGTGCAGCGGCCTTACCTGCTTGTATGCCATTTCTTTAAACACCGACCCTTCGGTGAGCGGATTATTGAAATATTCCTTCTGCTGCGCCGCATAGCTTTTCTGGGCCAGTACGCGGTCTATGGCCAACTCGCTGTTTTTCTCCGGCCAAGTGCTGTGGCCCTGTTCATCGCGTATGTTCACCTGCACCACCTGGTCGGCCAGTTTTGCTGCCCGCTCTATGCAGCAATCGGTGGCAATGCGGTTGCCGCAAAATATGATGGTGGTGGGTTGGGATACCGACCGGGTGCCTATGGCAGCCTCCTCTATCCAGTGCCATTTGCGGGCAATGATTTCGGGGTTCAGGCAGTCGGCATCGGTATCTACATCATCAAACAAGATGATGTCGGGCCGGGCCTCTTCATTCCGGGCGCCCCTGGGGCTCTGCCCGGCGCCAATAGCCCGGAACGCCACGCCCTGCTGCGTGGTGAATTCGCCGGCCTGCCAGTTGCCGTTGTTTTCCTGCAGTCCATAATCCTGAATGATGCGCTTATTGTGCTCCAGATTGGCCTTGTAGGGCAGCAATAAGCGCATGGCATTGTCTTCGCTGTTGCTGATGAGCAGTACATAGCGTTTTTTCAGTACCGCTTCAGTTTTTGCGCCATCAGCGGCAATTCGGGTATGGCGGTGCCCTACCAGTATCAGGTACAGCACCTCCATCATGGTGCGGGTGCTTTTGGCCAGCTCGCGGCTCCAGATGCGCACTTCATACCATTCGGTATTATTGAGCACCCGGCATGTAGCATCTTTATGAAACTGCGCTGCCGGGGCAAAAGCATACCGCGGGAAATAATACCGGAACCATGCTTCGGGGTCGGCTTCGAGGTGGGCTATCCGTTCCAGCCTCACTTTCTCCGGTTCATGTTCATCGATATTCACCGAATCCTGGATCATCTTTACCTGGGTCTTCCACAATCTTTTATACATGCTATTTGTTTTTGTTTTCATAGTAATCATAATCAGTATCATTAACCTAATAATGTCTCCCACAGTATTTCGCCCTTGCAGGGCTTTGGCTCCTTGTTTGTTATACCGGGGGCTTCACCCCCGGCTATTATATTACGCTCTTTCAGAGCTAACCCAATTCTTGTGTCGGCTATTGAAAAGGCTTTTTGTTTGGTTATCCCATTGTTTTTAAAAAACGTAATGGGATAAGGAAAAACGCTGAAACCCTTGCTGGTGGCTGATATAAATAAATTTCCGATTATCTCATCATATCCCATTCTTTGCGGGATTGGGAATTAGGTAACCTAATGTCCGTCCGGAGTTTCTTAACAAGATTATCAATTGATTGTACCGATTACCCATTTTGCCATCAATACATGCGATGCCTTCAGCATCGGTCAAACATCCTTATCAATAACTATAAACATATAATCCCTTCAGGATTATTATTGTACCATAAAATTGAGCATCATAGAGCCTATTAAGCCAGCGGACTCATGTTAACCTCTCTTCGGTATGCCTGGCCCCTGGTGCTTTGCTTCTGCCTTGAAAAAAGGCAGCCTCCGGAAAAGGCCTTTTGTTTGGTTATCCCATTGTTTTTAAAAAACGTAATGGGATAAGGAAAAACGCTGAAACCCTTGCTGGTGAATGATATAAATAAATTTCCGATTATCTCATTTTATCCCATTCTTTGCGGGATTGGGAATTGGGGAATTTCGTTTCGGTGAGTTTCTCTGGTGCTTTACTTCAACAATGAAAAAAGAGCGGGAACGCTTTCCTCCTCCATCGCTCCCTCTATCCATCCAACCAGCGTATCCAATTTAATTGCTTCATTTTAATAGCGTTTAGCAGAATTCTTCGATTTAGCGTACAAAGGTGAAATGCATTTTTCATAGCGCCAATTAAAGATTACATGATGTACCGTATGCTGTACATGACAGTACGTTTTTCGTACTGTCATAAAACTTTTTTTGGTGGAAAACGTGGGTTATTTAATTGAAGAGCAGAGTGCTAGATATGGGCTTATGTTTGCTTTGTGTGAGTGGGCGAAAGTGAAGGTTGGATTGGGGGTTGGAGTGGAGAAATGATTAGTAAAAATAATGCGATTAATGCACTATAATGCTTTTATGTTATCTCAGCCATATAATACGGCGAGTTACCTAATGTATAGTATTTCGTTGTACCTTGCTTTATATAATTTAGGTTTGCTGAAAGAAAGCTAAAAAATGCCCGAAATATCAGCCATACATGCTATTGTTGGTGTACACCAACAATAGCGGAAAAAATTTAAAATAGATTTATGAGATTGACCTCGTACTTTGATATCAAATATTTAACTGGCATTTACACCGATAACCTAAGTAATGCAAAAGCTAAAGGAATAGACAAGTTAAATTCAATAGCTGATGTTAAAAGCGTAAGTAGAATAATTAAAAATAAAGTGCTATCTAATACTTACCATTTTACACCTTATTTGGAAATTTTAAAGCTTAAAGGTAGAAATAAAATTCCTAGAGTGATTTCAATTCCTACAATAAGAGATAGAATTGTCTTAATATCACTTAAAGAGTTATTGCATGATGCCTTTCCTGAATGCATTAATAATAAACTTCCTAATAAATATATCCGAGAAATAAAGGAATATCTATCAACTCCTGATGTTCATTTTCTTAAGCTCGACATTAAGCATTTTTATGATACTATTAATCGAGAACTATTACTCGAAAAATTAGCTAAAAAAATTAAAAATAAAGCAATTATAGATTTGATTGAAAAGG
This sequence comes from uncultured Bacteroidota bacterium, assembly GCA_903835005.1. GTDB lineage: Bacteria > Bacteroidota > Bacteroidia > Chitinophagales > Chitinophagaceae > Nemorincola. Next base: position 48,796 of record CAILLK010000125.1, read on the forward strand.
CAATTTCAACTCCATCTGTTCCAAATCATACATCAACATCTGCATATAACAAATATAAAACCATGGAAGGTATTCCTCAGGGTTTATCTATATCTAATATTCTTGCACAAATATATTTATACAATTTCGATCAATTAATTAATAAAAGAAAATATTTTTATCGTCGATATGTAGATGATATTTTGGTTTTAAATGAGGGAGAAATTTCTAATTACAAATATGTAAATCTCCAAAAAGCGTTAGCGAATATTCATCTAAAAGTGAATGATGAGAAATATGCCCAAGGACATATAAGCCAGGGATTTACTTTTTTAAGCTATAAGATTAAAGAAAATGGTATTTCAATTGCAGATAATAATATACAAATATTTTTAAGAAGAATTGCCGGGAAATTTACATGGTTTAAAAATGGATATAGAGATAAAAACAAACGTCCTGAATGGATAACGACCGATCGGCGATTTAAAGAAGTTTTTATGGAAGAACTCAATGAATCAATTACTGGAATAATTTCTTTAAAACGAAACTATGGATGGTTATTTTATTTTTCGGAAATGGATGATAAAGCACTTTTATTTAAGCTCGACAAAATAATTCAATCATTTTTCATAAAAATGAAAGAATTCGAACATAAGGTTCCTCCGAATTTGAAAAAATTGACCCGTGCTTATTATGTGATCAAATTCGAAAAGAATAAAAACTATATTTCCAACTATGATGTTTATGATACAATTAGGCAAAAAAGAAAGTTTCTTGTTTTTAGAGGTTGGATAAACTCTACGATACAATATTCCGACAAAGCAATAGAAACCCTTTTTAATAAATACATAGCCAGACAAATAAAAAATGTTGAACAAGACATTGGATATGGTTACTTTTGAGAACGGGGGCTACTTCCATTTATGGGACTTGCTAAAACAAGTATAACTACTATGTTCTCTTAGAAGCACTGATTTCCTGTTAAGGGAAAAATTGCGTTTGTATATCAAGTAGCCCCCTTTTTAAAATTTGAATATGGAAAATGAAATAAATAGGTGGTGGAAAAAGTTGTGGGAAACACGAGGCTGTAGATTTAATGCTGCCAAACGGATGGAAATGAATGAAAAGTGGTCAACCATAACTATAAGCTTTGTTTCAGTTTATATCATTGCCATAAACCTTGTTGTTTATTTGAAAAATAGACCAGCAATATTGACGGAAGAATTAATAACAATGTCCACTATTTCCTTGTCAATTTTAGTAATAGTTATATCAATAATCTTGTCTACTAGAGATTACAAAATTAAAGCCCATAAATACAATAATTGCGGTATGGATTTAAGTCGACTTTATGATAAAGTTTGTTTATGGAAAACAGATATCGCAAGTGTTCAAAAAACAGATATTATTTCATTAATTTCCGATTATAATACTATACTTGAAACTTATGATCTCAATCATGATAGGATTGATTATATGGTTTTTAAGAGCCAGAACCTTTCAGCATATAAATTAAAATACCCGTTAGGTTTTAGGTTTTATGTATGGATGATTTCAACATTTAGCTTACTTAAATATTTGGTGTTTATATTTCTTCCTTTGATTATTTTAATAATTTACTTCTTAATCTCAAAGTAACATTGACTTCAATCTTTCAAATATCACATCAATACCTACTGGTCTAAGATTAAATACTTAAGAAAAAAAGGATAATGGTCGCACCATCCCGCTAAGACCGATTATGTTGCATCGATCTTCTAGCTATTTGTGTTCTACCCTAGCACCTTAAACTATAACAGCCTGACGTAACTCCAACTTTTACATTGGCGATAGCCAGACATAAGATTGTCCTATACTTTGTAAAGGGCAGGAAGTGAGGTCTCAGCTGGGCCAACAACCAGAATAATTTTATTTTTAAAAAAATTGATATTATCATTTGGTTTTGTGGTAAATATTTTTTTATATTTGTAGTGACACATAAATTTTAATAATAAAAACAAAGCATATGAAAAACAAGTTCATGTTAATTTTATTAAGTACAGTGCTTGCATTGCCTGCCCTAGGGCAAAATACAAAATCAAGTAAATCCACTGCTAAAATCGTCAAGAAAGAAGCTAAGGCTGAAAAGAAGGAAACTAAAGCCGATAAAAAAGAAACGAAATCCATCAAAAAAGAAACGAAAGCCGCAGAAAATGACAATAAAAAGGGCGGCGGGCATGAGGGAAGAGGTAGAGGAAAATAAGAATATGTATTATCACAATATGACGCTTTTAATAATTGTGAATAAAGAATGAAATTCCATTTGCATCTTAAATGGATACAACCGCTTCGCAAAGCAGTTATTGATTTTTTGCGGACTATATTTTTATTGGATCTTGCACCAAATGAAAGAACAGCAGGCTATGCTTTTTACGTTTCTTTGATTTCGATTTTATTGACAATCCGTCAGATAAATTTACAGGCCCAAACAGCAAAGGATTCCGTCAGACCACTAATATCTATTCATCGTGTAGATGATGGCGTATATGGTTTTAGAGTTGTAAATGAAGGAATAGGTCCTGCAATTGTATTTGATGCTTTCTATCTGTTTAAGGGTAAACGTGTAGATCTAGGTAATTCTATATTTGATATTGCTGACTCTATAAAGCAACGATTTTGGGTTCTTGATGATAGTCTGCATTGGGAAAAAATAGAGATTCAAGATATTTATAGACCTGGAGTTGATCACTGGCTTTTAAAAGTATCAGAGAAATGTATTGATAGGAACAAATTTTTATTATTTGCCGATAGCTTAAATCTTCTCGTAAGATATAGGTCTATATGCCATGATACTTTTGTTTCTTGTTATTCAACAAAAAATTTACCAAATGAATATTCGAAACTCAATTTCGACTAATTAAATACCTACCCCGTTGAGCCTAATGTTAGCAGAGAACATTAGGAAATGTAAATAATACTCCGTCTACTACTGGTCTAAGGTTATAAACAAAATTAAAAAAATAAAAACTGGTTTGCACTGGTCCTAGCCTGCAATTACACCTGCCTTTGAACCGGCGATAGCCAGACTTAATGTATATCTACTCTACTCTTTTTTAAGGAAGAAATACTTTATAATGGGTGCGGCCAGCTAATCATTCCCCAACTCCCCGAGGAGAATGCTTACATTGAGCAGATAACCCATGAGCATAATCAGGGTATTGATCCATACCCACACCATAAAGGCTATAAGGGTGCCGATGGAGCCATAGAGTTTGTTGTAATTGAGAAAGTGATTGACGAGGAAGAAGAATATAGATGTGGCGATAACAGATACAAGCGTGGCAAATACAGAGCCGGTGGATACAAACCTAAACTTATGCTTGAGCGACGGGCCGTAGGTGTAGATAACTGATATAGCGGTAAAGACCAGCAGCGCCAGAATGAAGAAACTCACCATTTTCACCATCAGCACACTGTGGAAGGTACGGGTGATATAGGGGTTCAGGTCGCGGCTCTGGAAGATGAGCACTGCCAGACCGGCTATAATAATAACAAGCAGCACAACAGTAAGGCCTATGGCCCGCCAGCGCCGCTCAAAGCCTGTGCGCCTGACATACAGGCTGATGATCTTATCGAAGCTGCGCATCAGCCCCATTATGCCATTGGACGAGAAAAAAAGCACCAGCACTATGCCATACCCCAGCACATCCTGGTGCCGCTTGCCCATAAAATCGCTCACCACGCCATGCACATTATTGTAGATATTCTGATTGGGCGAAAGCAGCCGGAGCACATTGAGGAAGGTGGGTTCCACGTTATTGAACCGCAGGTAGGGCAAAATAGAAAACAGCAGCAGAAAGGTGGGCGGCATTGCCATCAGGAAGTTGTAGGTGACAGCCGCGGCGCGCTCCTGCAGGCCCAGCACCTTCCACTCCCGAACAAAGTACTTGCCCACCACAAACAATGAAGAACCATTAAAACCGGGCAAGACTATGCGGTGCGCTACTCTCTGGAAATAACGCACAGGAATATACTTTTTAACAGGGGTTGTTTCAGGCATCGGAGGGCTACGTTGTTTACAAATTATCCAGTATAAACTGCGTCATCCGGCTATACAACTGGTAACGGGTATTGCCGCCCGAAATGCCATGCGCCTTATCGGGATAATATTCGCTTTCGAACTCCTTACCGGCATTTACCAGGGCGGTGGTGAGCATGGCAGAGTTCTGAAAATGCACATTATCATCGGCGGTGCCATGTATAAACAGGAATTTACCCTTAAGGCGGGAAGCCATTTTCTCGGGGGCATTATCGTCGTAGCCCTGCTGGTTTTCCTGCGGAGTGCGCATGTAGCGCTCGGTGTAGATATTATCGTAATAACGCCAGTTGGTAACCGGGGCTACAGCTATAGCGGTCTTAAACACATCATTGCCTTTGAGTATGCAGGTACTGCTCATAAAGCCACCATAGCTCCAGCCCCAGATGCCTATCCGGTCTTTATCCACATAAGGCAGTTTGCCCAGGTTTTGGGCAGCAGCAATCTGGTCGTCGCTTTCATACCTGCCCAGTTGCAGGTAGGTTTTCTTCCTGAAGGCCTCTCCCCGGGCTCCGGTGCCTGTGCCATCTACACAGTATATGATGTAGCCTTTCTCAGCCAGCATCTGGTGCCAGAAGAAATTGCCTACGGGAAACCTGTCGGCCACTTCCTGCGAGCCCGGCCCGCTATACTGATACATAAGCACCGGGTACTTTTTATTGCTGTCAAAATCGGGCGGGGTAATCATCCAACCGTTCAGGTTGTCGTGGGCGCCTGCTATGTTTTTGAACTGAATTTTGCCCAGGGCATATTCTTTCATTTTCTTTTCCAGCGCCTTGTTGTCTTCAAGCGTCCGGATGATGGTTCCACTTGCATTGCGCAGGTAGATCACCGGCACCTTATCGAGCCGGGAGTAGCGGTCGAGGAAAAAATTATATCCGGTACATGGGGTAATGGAGTGCATGCCGCTTTCGGGTGTAAGGCATGTTTTAAAGTTACCCGCAAGATTGGTGACATAAAGCTTACGCTCCAGAGAAGATGATTCGGTAGACGTATAATATACCAGCTGGCGCATTACATCCACCCCCACAAGCGCATCCACATCGTAGTTGCCCGGGGTAAGGTCGATGAGCTTGCTGGATTGCCAGTCCCAGTTGTAGAGGTGGGCATATCCCCCACCCTCGCTGCTGAAGACCATAGAATGCCCATCGGGCAGAAAGGTGATTTCGTCGTTGATGTTGATGTACCATTTATTCTGCTCGCGGTATATAACATCGGCATTGCCATTTTTGGGGTCTGTGAGCAGCAGTTCCAGGTTGTTCTGCAATCTGTTGAGCCGGTATACGCAGAGCTTGCCGGTATAATCATCCCACTTGATACGGGGTATGTACTGATCTGTTTCCTTGCCGGTTTTGGCAGTTGTATACCAACCGGTAGCCGGCTCAAATATCCTGATCGTGACAACAGAATTGGCTTCGCCGGCTTTGGGGTATTTGTAGGTATACTGTTCGGGATACAGGCCGGTGTATTTTGTCATAGTATACTCCGGCACTTTGCTTTCATCAAACCTGTAGTAAGCAATATACTTACCATCGCCCGACCACTGGTAGGCCTGGGTGAAGGAAAATTCTTCTTCGTATACCCAATCGCAATTGCCATTGATGATTTTATTTCTTTCGCCATCCCTGGTTATCTGCACAGCGGCATTGTAGGCCAGGTTTTTGTAATAAAGGTTGTTATTCTTAACGTAAGCCACTTTGTTGCCATCGGGAGAAAATGAGGGATGAAGCACCTTATCGTCATCCAGCAAAGTGATTTTCCCACTGGCGATTTCAAATATATAAACATGGTGTACGGCCGAATGGCGGTAAATACTTTCGCCATCTGTAAGCAGCATCAATTTCTTTTCATCCTTACTAAAAATATAGCTTTCTATATTGAGGACAGAATCTTTGTATTTATTAATGCCATTATCAAACAAGGTCTGCACCTGGCTGCCGGAAGCAAGGTTATAAACACGGATCAGGGTACGTTTTCCTTCACGGTCCATCTGGGTATAGCGGTTACCGTCTTTCATAGCATTGAAACCAGGTATATCCTTTACCCTGAACGTATAATTTTTCCAGAGGTCGTCGAGGGTAATCAGTTTCTTATCCTGGGCAAACAGGTTTTGAACCGAAATAAGAACAGCAAGCAGCAAAAATGTAGTGCGCATAAGTAATTTTTGGTGGGGTAAAAATACTATCTAATCGGGATATTGCCTGTTATTTAATAAATGTTGCACCTATTTTATATATTATGTTATATTATAACATAATACCATCTTCAAAAAATTTCTACATCGTTATGAAATATAAGTACTAAATTTAACTGTAGAACGTTATAGTGGTATAATTAAACTCTATTGGATTATGAAAAAAATCGTGCTTTTAGTGTTGATAGTACTTTGCATTATTCGGCCATGCCATGCTACCGATCATACAGGTAATAACCTGCTTTCGATGATGGGGCTAACGCCCGAAACCGCTACCAGGAATACGGTTACGGCTTTGATGGGAGCGCCACACAGAGTTCAGGAGAATAAAAAAAGTACTTCGTGGTTTTATACATTGGGCAGTACTCAGGTTGTCATCAACTGGAGCAAAAAAACAGAATCCCTGCTGCGGTTTTCTTTTAAAACAATGCTTGATGCAAAATCGGCTTTTGATAACAGCTTACCTTATCAACTGAAATCAGGTACCACCAATCTGACAGAGGCCCTTAATATACTCGGTACTCCTCAGGATGCCACTATAAAAGGCAAAACACAGGAAATGCATTACAACTACAAGGAAAAGGTATTAAGGCTTTTCTTCCGCGACCGGGTGCTGGTAGATTATTGTTTGTATTAGTCTAAAGTCTAAAGTAGTAAGTCTAAAGTAGTAAGTCTAAAGTTGTAAGTCTAAAGTTGTAAGTCTAAAGTAGTGCAGGCAATATATGATTTATTGCTTCCGTTTCAATAATCTATAGTAGCTTGTATACTTCTGTTGATCAAGGCTTCGGCTTGTGGACGCAATTCATCAAAGCTGCCTTTCTTTACACCGCACTTTCCTTTATGATGAATGATCAGCGCACATTGCTCCGCCTGAATTGCTTCATGGCCACACACATCAACCAATGACTCAATAACCCAATCAAAGGTATTCACATCGTCATTCCACACAATCAGGTTGTGGAGTTCTTCAGTTATTACATCAGATTCTTCAATTTCCCGGGTTTTCCATTTTGTTCCCGAAATAAATTCTTGTTCACTGTTCATATGGCAAAAATAAGAAAGAAGTTTGAAATGCCGAAATCAAAAGTAAAAATCAAGCTGTATTTTTTTAATTAAAAAATACACAACCATTTTGCCTTATATGCATAACCAGAAAAAGAAAAAAGATACAAGCATCTTACTTAATTGTATTTCAATTTCCCGAAAATATACCAATAATCCTGTGCATTCATTCCATCGGGAGGAAGTATATTAATGGAATATTGGTAAGTCTGAAATAAATTAAGCAGTACAAAACCAATAATAAGCAACAGCAAAATACTTTTAAGAATAGGATTTTTAATTAAAATCAAATTTGAGATCAAAGCAGCCTGCGGCAAAGCAACCAAAGGCAATACATCAACAAGGGGCCGGGCACCAAATCCACCACCATACCACCATGCATTCCATGAAAAAACAATATAAATGATGGAAGTCAGGAATAAAAGGGGGCCTGCGATCATTTTCCGGTTTTTAAGCCATAATGGAATGAAACCAATTATGCCAACTAATGCTAAAGGTGTATAAATAAACCATCCTTTTCTCCAACTGAATAATCCGGCCCAGACATGGGAATCACTGAAATTAAAACCTTCGCCTACATAAGAATAGTATATCCAATGACCAGTGGTATAGTACCAGTAAGACATTTGGATAAACGCTACCAGCAGAAAAAGCAAGAAAGCAATAGCCAATCTGCTTCTGAATTTAAAAAATAAAGCTGCTCTCTCTTTCAGGTCATTATAACTATACACCATCCAGAAAATTGCCAATAATACTATGGTAAAATTTATTGGGCGGGTTACAATTGCCAGCCCAATAAAAGTAGCCGCAATATACATATATCTGCTTTTTAATGTGGCATACCACAAATCTGTATAAAATAATACAGATGCTATAATAAAAAACGAACAGGGATGACTGAAAGCGGGAGAAAAAACAGTATAACAATATAAATTAGTTCCGAACCCAATACATAAAATTGTGATTGCCGCAACACTATCAGAAAAATGCCTGATCAAAAACTTGGCCAAAACAAACAAGCCTAAAAAAGCCCAGAACAATGAACTGATTACCACCATTATTTCATACGGTTGAGAATAGCCATCATCGCGGTAATGGTGATTGAACTGGCAATAGATGTGAGCAATGAGAAAGAAAGGAAGTTCGAAAAGAGAGGTACCTATGGCATATTTATTGGTCCTTTTGCCGTAAGGGTTATCATAAACCCCATATCTGTCGGTAGTGCCGTTGAGCTGATAATATTGGTTAATATCTTTATAAAAATCAAAGTACTTCAGATCGTGGTAAATCAGGGCAGCCGGAAGGTAGGCGTAATAACCTGATGGGTCGGATTGAATATAAATATTTTTATACTCTTGCCTGTTAAAGAAAATAAACAAACAAACAAATAAATACAGGAAGACAGCCAATTTAGATTTCATTACAATATGATTACATATAAATCAGCAGATGTATTGGATTACAAGCGAAGGTAATAAATTCCAACAGGTGAAAAATATCTTCTGTCAAAAAGCTACCAATACTGAAGGTGCGTTGTGTAGAATTGGCACCAAAATTTTATGACTCCATTATCCATCATTAAGAGCGCCGCAAACTGCTGAACCAGAGCAAACAGGAAACAAAGTAAAAATAATTAAATGTGTTTTCGGGGCTTTTTGATCAGACAATCAACTTATTGTTCCGATTACCAGTATGGCAATTAAAACATACGGCTTGCGCCTCCGCTGAAGCTATGGCAACACGAGCTACATCATTCAAACATACTTATCAATAACTAAAAACATATAATCCCTTCAGGATTTTCAATTAATCAATAATTATAAGCTTCAAAGATCGAATTAAGTAATCGAACTTACGTTAAAATAAAAAAACAGGCATAGAGCAACCTATGCCTGTTTAACAAAATATTAATATTGCTTATTTTTCCAATGAATGGATGCCATGGAAAAGCCTCTTCCAGCGAATGCCGCCTTCGCCATAGCTGAGCCATACAAACCACGCCTTGCCCACCACATGATCTATGGGCACAAAACCCCAGTAACGGCTGTCGAGCGAGTTATGCCGGTTGTCTCCCATCATCCAGTAGTAGTCCATCTTAAAAGTATAAGAAGTAGCTTCTTTGCCATTAATGATGATCTTACCATTCTGTTCTTCCAGAGTGTTGCCCTCGTAGTTGCGGATAATGCGGCGATAGAGGGCGATATTCTGCGGTGTGAGCTGCACCGTAACGCCCTCTTTAGGAACGGTCATCGGACCAAAGTTGTCGCGGTTCCATTTAAAGTTGGCAGTATCGAGCGGGAAAACCCATTCACCAGCATCAGGAGGGGCTACACCAGCAGGGAAGGCGATAAACGGAGTTACAGATACCACGTTTTCGGCTTTCTTTACTATATCAACCTGGTCATTGGCCAGGTTGTAAATATACTGGCCATTACCCACCATGTAGGTCATTTCGAAATTATCTTCGAGCACCGGCATTTTGCCATTAGTGCGCACCATATAGTTGAGCTTGGAGTGCGGAAACAATACATTAGGCTCACCATTTATATAAACCCGGGCATTTTTTATCTCCAGCACATCACCAGGCAGGCCGATACATCGTTTAATATAGTTTTCTTCTTTATCAACCGGGCGTGTGATAATGGTGAATTTAGCCAATACATTATCGCGGCCATTCACACGGCAGGCCTGGTAGTAATCGGCTTCGGGCTGCTCTACCATCACCGTATCTCCGCACGGATAGTTGAACACTACGACATCGTTGCGCTCAATGTGGCCAAAACCCGGAATACGGTGGTAGTTCCAATGAACAGATTCCGTATAGGATTTGCCACCTACAAAGGGCAAAGTATTGTGTACCAGCGGAACTGCAACAGGCGTCATAGGTATGCGGGGACCATAGGCCAGCTTACTTACAAAAAGATAATCATTGACCAGCATCGTGCCCTCCATTGATCCGGTGGGTATGGTATATGCTTCAAAAAAGAAAGTGCGGATAAGCGTAGCCGCAACAATTGCAAATAACGCAGCATCAAGCCACTCACGCCATACCGGTTTTCTTTTTTTTGCAGGTTTTGGTGCCTTAACCGGCGCTGCCGGGTCTTCTTTCAATAATGCCATGGGGGCTGAATAATTGTGTCCAAAAGTAACAACTTCCTTTGCATTTTAGTATACAGGTTTCTGCTTACATGAATATTTAACAAATCGGGGGCTCTACATTAGTTGTGCCACTATTTAAAAGTGAGGCACAACAAGCCTACCGATCAATAATTTTCAGGACTTATTAACAAGGCAATCCGTAATTTTGAGTAAATGAAGCGCTTCCTTATATTGGCTCTTATCATATCTGGTCTGCTGACAGCCCTGCCTAAACCAGTTTTAGCCCAGTTTGAACGGGCTGAAATCGGTGTGAACGGGCTGACCTGCTCTCAATGTTCCAGAACAGTAGAGATGAGCCTGCGAAAACTTGATTTTGTAGCCGATGTGGAAATGAACCTTGAGCACACTGAGGGAAAAATAACCTTCAGGAAAAACAGCAGGCCGGACATGGACAGAATAGCTCAGGCAGTTATAGATGCCGGATTTTCGTTAAGATACTTAAATGCGGAGATAACCGATATAAATAAGGTTGCAGAAATGACCTCAAAAAGCTGCATTGATCTGGACCACAATATTTACGTTTTTACCGAACCATTGGGTATATATACCGGGAAAATGGCAAAACTTAAGTTTATTGGTAAAAAATTCCTGTCTAAAAATGAATTCAGGAAAATGGAACAATATATGAGCCAGTCCTGTGGTAATACTGCCAGTAACGGTAAGGTATATCACGTTCAACTGGTAAAATCGTGATCCCGGACCACTTTTGACACTACCCTGCTTTCATTACCGGTTGCTTGCGAAAAATCATAATACCGGTTAAAAATTCTCCCGGTTCCAAGGCCTATAATTGTACCTAATAAACCGCCGCAAGTAACATCGAGCGGATAATGGACACCCACGTATACCTGTGCAAATGAAACAGACAATGCCCAAATAACAGCCACGGGCCAAACCCACTTAGCCAGTTTGCCAAGTGTGGCAGCCATAAAAATACCAATTGCAAAATGATTGGAAGCATGGGATGAAGGAAAACCAAATTTCCCGCCACAGTCTACCAACCGGTGAATAATATCTGTAAGATACGGATTCTGGCAGGGCCGCAACCGGTGAAAAAAGGGTTTTAGAAGAGATGCGCTTACCTGGTCTGAAATAACAAATGCCAGCAGGAAGAATCCACACCAGATAAAACCCTTGCGCCTGAATTGCAAAGGCATAAATAACGCCAGGAAAAAGTAAAGCGGCACCCAGAACAAGGGGTTGCGCAGGAAAGGAATAAATGCATCCAGAAAGGAATTATGCCATTGAGTATTGAGGTAATACCAGGCTACATGGTCATAATATACAATGGTATCTCTAAGTTTTTGCAGCATGTATTATCAGTAAGCAGAACAAGCAATTTTTTTTCCATTCAAAATATTGCGGGAAGCAATAAAAGAAAGCAAAAGTACAAAGTATTGGATTGGGCAACTTAAAAATCAGGATTGTAAATATTTTAAGGGGAATTCCGGAAAAAATCACTGATTAATTCTTAATTCAGCAAGGATATCCGGCAAATTAATTTCCTCATAATACCTGGAGGGGAAGTACAAATCCACCAACTTTTAGTGCAAATTGAATCTAATCCATTAACTTTGAGCTAAATTAATTTTACAATTTCTAACTATTACATTTATTTATTTAATTATTAAAATATTTATTCATTGTTTTACTAACGTTTTTGCACAATCACACGTCTATTACCCCGAAGCCAATAAAAACAATGGCGTTATTAACATTATAAAATTAAAAAATCCAAATTTAACAACAAAAAAAAGAAAAATTATGAAAAAACTATTTTACTTGACCCTACTGGGTATGATTGTTTCAGTGGCTTCTTTTGGCCAGGTTCTTCCTATAGAAGGAATAGCCGGATGTTGCGCAGGTTCCGGAGGGGAACTTATTGACTCTACCTCAGGCGGAACATGGAGCAGCAGCAATCCTGCTGTGGGAACCGTAAGCTCATTTGGTTATGTTACCGGCATTTCAGCAGGTGTAACCACTATTTCTTACATTGTAGGTACTGCTTATGCAACCTTAAGTTATACGGTATCTCCTGCACCTGCAGCAGTTACCGGTCCAACAAGTGTTTGCGTAGGTTCAACAATTACCCTTTCAGATATTACTCCGGGCGGAACATGGACCGCTGTAGACCCTTCATATGCTACTATCTCTTCCACAGGTGTAGTAACGGGCATAGCTGCAATTACTACTGCACAGGTTGATTACTCCACTGGCGTTGGCTGCTCTGTTTATTACAACTTTGCCGTAAACGCAACTCCAACTCCTGCAGCCATTACAGGTTCTACATCAGTTTGCTTAGGGTCTACAATAACCCTTGCCGATGTAACCACCGGCGGCGTATGGAGCAGCAGCACACCTACCATTGCTACAGTAAGCACTTCAGGTGTAGTCACTGGCCTGTCGACCGGAACTACAACTATTTCTTATACCATGACCGGTGTATGCGGTACCGCATCTGCTGTTCATACAGTTACCGTAACATCAACCGTAAGCGCAGGAACAATTTCCGGCCCTACAACAGTTGTTGCAGGTTCTAATATTACACTAACCGATGGCGTTACCGGTGGCACATGGACCAGCAGCAATACTGCTGTTGCTACCGTAGGAGCATCCACAGGTATTGTTCACGGAGTTGCAGCAGGTTCTGCTACTATTACGTATACAGTTACAGGTTGCGGCGGAACAGCTACTGCTACATACGCAATTACAGTTACAGCAGCGCCACCAGTTAATATCATCAGTGGAAATGTGCTCTTTTCTTCAGCATTAGACAGCACCAATCCTATAAAAGTATGGCTGATTGTTTATAACCCATCTACCTTGCTGCTTACCGCCGTTGATTCATTCACAACTTCTACCGGTGGCACCAGCGCCTATTACCAGTTTACCACGTCAGCAGTTACAGATTCTTACCGGGTTAAAGCAGCTTATTTCCCTGCTACATTCAGCAGCACAGGATATATTCCTACTTACTATCCATCAGACTTCTACTGGCATGATGCAACTGCTTTTTATCATGTTGATCCGACAACAGATGGCGGCAGGGATATTACCATGGCATATGGTACTGTAACTTCAGGTCCAGGCTTTATTGGCGGCAATGTAACTACCGGCGCAAACAAAGGCACTACCACTTATGCACCGGCTGTAAATATGCTGGTATTACTGAAGAATGCCTCAGGATCAGTTATTCAGCAGACTTACACAAATTCAACAGGCGCTTATTCTTTCAGCTCACTGCCAACCGGCACCTATTCGGTACATCCTGAGGATATCAATTACTTTACTACTGATTATTCAGGTATTATACTCACTTCAACTTCAGCTTCGTTTTCTTCAGCAAATTTCGCTCAGCATACCGTTTCCAAAACTATTCTGCCTGCTACTACCGGTGTACAGAATATCACATCTTCTGTTTCTTCAGTAACTGCCTTCCCTAACCCAACGACCGGCAAACTGAACATTCAGTGGACTGAAACAACCAATGAAAAAGCTACTATCAGCATCAGTGATGTTACAGGTCGCGAAGTATATACTTCTGCTCTGAACATGACACAGGGTAATGGCCTCAGCCAGATCGACCTTTCCGGCCTGACTAATGGTACTTACCTGATTTCTGTCAAATCAGCTACTATCAGCTACAATAATAAAATTGAGCTGGCACACTAATACTGAGTTTATATTTTTGAGGATACAAAGGAGGCGGAAACGCCTCCTTTGTTTTGCCGGTAACTGAAAGTTAAATGATTAAAATAGCAGTTTTGCATTAATTTATTTTATTTATTTTGAAGTACTAACGTTTTCTATTTTATACGCGTCTATTATACAGGAGCTTGGAAGACAAAACACCAATCTCAAAAACCAATTATTTTATACCCAGTCTAAAAAACAATTTTATGAAAAAGAACCTTCTAATGATTTTGTCAGCGTTGCTGATATCTGTAACGGCTTTCGCCATTCCACCCATTACCGGAACGATAAACGTTTGTGTAGGAGCGAACACCACCCTGGCCGATGCCACCCCCGGCGGCGTGTGGACAACGAGCGACCCACTGATTGCAACTGTAGGTGCCAGTACCGGTATAGTATCGGGAGTGGCTGCGGGTGTCGTAGGTATTACGTACACTGTTGGTACAAGTTCGGTATCAGTCGATTCATTTGTTGTCAGCGCGGCACCTGCCCCCATTGCGGGAGCTACAACCTTGTGCACAGGCGCGACAACTATTTTAACTGAAAGTACGCCTGGGGGCACATGGATGAGCAGCGACCCTGCAATTGTGATGCCCTATTTTGGCGGCGAAATGAGCGGCGTATCGGCCGGAACAGCAATCATAACCTACTACATGGGCGGTGGTTGCATGGTAACAACCACACTTACCGTTGACTTTCTATCTGCAGGCGTTATTACCGGCGATACTTTTGTGTGTACAGGATCTACGGCGACCGTTGCAGATGCGGTACCGGGCGGAGTCTGGAGCAGCAGCAACCCTGCTGTTGCCACAGTCTCGGGGTCAGGTTTTGTTACAGGGCTGTCGGTGGGTTATACCAATATCTCCTACACTGTTACAGGTGCCTGCGGATCTACATCAGTTGTTCAGATGTTCAATGATTTTTCAACCACTTTTACGGGCACTATCTCGGGGCCTAACAGTGTGGAACTGGGTGGCTATACTTCAGTATGGTCTACAGGCTATGGCGGCACCTGGACGAGCAGCGACCCTTCAATTGCTTCAATTACGCCATCGGGCACTGTCACCGGTGTATCGTGGGGCACTGTCACCCTTACGTATACGGTGACAGGCTGCACCGGCACGCTCTATACTACAGCACCTTTTTCGGTATACACCAGCATCTATGGCACTATCAATGTACCCACCCCCTACACAGGTTCTATAAAAGTATGGCTCATCACCTACAACCCAGCTACACTCGACCTGGAAGCAAGCGACTCTGCAGATGTTGTGGTTACCGGAGGTACCTCTGTGGCCTACTTCTTCAAGAATGTAGCTCCAGATTCAATAAGGATCAAGGCTGCCCTCGATACCTCCTACACAGGTGCTGGTATCATCCCAACGTACCACACCAGCAACTTTTACTGGTACGATGCCACAGTACTCAATCATACCGGCACCGCCAACGATTATGGCCAGGATATCAATATGGCTTCCGGAACTATGACAACCGGCCCGGGCTTTATAAGTGGCAATGTAACCGCAGGTGCCAACAAAGGAACCACTGTAACAGGCCCTGCCAAAAATGTGCATATATGTGTTGTGAATTCAGCAACCAACCAGATCATTCAGCAGACCTATACAGACGCAAGCGGCAACTATTCCTTCACGAACCTGCCGGTTGGCCAGACATATTATGTATTCCCTGACTCACTGCATTTTATAACCACTGCCTACACCGGCATTTCGCTTACAACGGCGCACCCTTCAATGACAGTTGCCAAGTTCGCCCTGCATACATTATCTAAAACCATCACCCCCATCACCACAGGCATAACCAATGTAAGTAACACTGGCTCATCATTGATTGCATTCCCCAATCCGACAAAAGGCAAATTGAATATTCAGTGGAATGATGTAGCCGATGAAAAAGGAACCGTGGTTGTCACCAACATGCTGGGGCAGGAAGTATACACAACTTCACTAACCCTGAACCAGGGCAGTGGTACGAGCCTACTCGACCTTTCTGGATTGGCTAACGGCGTTTACCTGATCTCTGTAAAATCTGAAACCATCAGTTATCAGAACAAAATAGAGTTGCAGCATTAATGATAAAATGAATATTGTTATGGGACAAAAGAGGCGGAAACGCCTCTTTTGTGATTCTATAACAAATACCATAATCTGACTCTTGCGCAAACATGTGCTCATTGTATTTCGTATATTAAATATTTATAATTTTAAATATATTCAATTTAAAACTTAAAATGAGAATCGTAAAAACCCCAATCAGTTTTGTTACTTTTCAAGTAAAAATGGTTTGATACCTCAAAGTCTATTTTTGATCCTGTAACAATATAGCTTAAGTATTTCAACAACCCATAGTAGTAATAATCTTCGTCTGTAATGGGCGACAGTTGAAGGGCTTCCTGAATGGACTGAACGCAAGATTTATTGGTTAATACTTTTACAAAATTAAATTCGGCATGGTAAAATATATTGGTTGGAGCGAAAATCAACGCAAAATCAATATGATTCAAAACTTCATTTAACTGGCCCGATTTAAAATAAAACATGCCAATATTAAATTCAAGATCGCCAATCAGCCTATTTAAGTTTTCATCTTTAAACTTCTTATTTAAGTCTACCGAATAACTGTTTTTTAATCGACTGTATCGCTCATCGTCATTATTGAAAATCCTTCCTTCCAGAAGCTCTAATTTTAATTCCGCAATCAATTTTTGAGGGAGGTCCATCAATATATTACTAAAATCATCCAGAAGATTGCGAGCTTCTTGATATTCCTCCATTGCCAATAATAATTGGAATTTATTTAGTAAAACTTCTGGTTTATGATCGCTGCTATTTTTACTTTTTTTATACTTTTCTAATAATTGCAGCGCTTTATTGATTGAGGATAAGGAACCTTCCAAATCGTAAGTATAAAACTGCGCTGCACTCATTGCATACCACCCCCTGGGGTCTTCCGGAAATTTCTTAGACAAATAATTGAATACCTTCAATGCCTCATCATCCTGATTGGAATCTGCTAAAATTTGGGCTTTTGCTATGTAGCAAATAAATACATCATTGTAAAATAAAGTACAGTCTTTAATCAATGTATTTATCCTGTCTAAAGAAGTCGGACTGCCTTTTAATGTGCTATAAATAAAATTAGCGTAATCTGTCTTTAGAAATGTCCTACCCTCGTCAGTTGTGGGCGTATCTTTAACTCTTAAACTTTCCAATTCATTTTCAAAATCTTCACCACTCGGATAATCCGCCCAAGGCTTATAAGTAGCTTTACATAAACTGCATAACTCGTTAATTCCATTATAATAAACTTCGAGGTAATCAACCCGGTCTATACCATAAAACTTAAGACCGCTTATTTTTTCCTGTTCAGGAAACAATTGATTTTCATAAAACCAATTACTTTTTGTCCGATCAATATCTTCGACAAAACAAGGAATAATTGCTAAACCATTGGGATTCCCATTATTCATTATTTTAGTGGCGTAATCACATTCCTCTCTAACATAGGGTGCAGAGCGGGCATTGGAACTATCAATCAAACAAAAGTATTTTGACTCGCATATGTTTTTATGTATCTGGCTAATGAAATTCATACCCTTCTCACCCTTTCTTTCGTATAAAAACACATCCAAGCCGGCATTGATCAGGCTATAATAAATTCGGAAAGCTATGTAGCTATCTTTTGTGGAATAGCTGATAAATACTTTATTCATTTATTGTCTCATGATAATTATATCAATGTCTAATATTTATTTTACTCCTGTTTATGCTAATTGTATCGTTAAAACTTTTCTGCCATTCATTATTTTGCCATTCAATGCCAAGATTTGTGGTGCTTATTACTACCAACTTGTTTCCATTTGCACGAATATCACGTGGAAATTTCAATTCGCTCTGACGATATGATGCGCTGTATATATCCAAAGGAACGGCAAAAAATTGATCATTTTCTCTTATTTGTTCAAATGCGCAGATTCCATTGATAGTTTGAATAGTTGTATCTCTACCATTATTTAATTTATGGATGCAACTCTCTACATATAAACATTGACCATCATTCGGTACCACCTTAATTGTTAGATTTGTTTGACAATGAACATTCAAAAAACAGATTAGCAACAATACAGTATAAAAATATTTCATAAATAATTAAAGGCGAATTAAATATATAGAAATTACCGCAACGCAAAATATTATTAATGTAATAATTGTAGCTGATTCGTTTTTTAACAATATAGTTTGGATTGAGGAATTCATCATTAATATAGGTGTTTTCGCGCTATAGCGAAATGAGATAATTTTACTTCCATACTTTCTTATGTGTAGTGCTACCTTTCCTTTAGGCTGCAACTGATGGAAATAATAACTAAATGTCCCTCCTAGCTTGGTAGCTAAATCGGTAACATCATTTCCTGTATGACTATCCTCATCAAATATTGGTTGAATTATGATTATTGAATCAGAATTATTATTTGCATTCCCATAAATTTTCACATTTTCAAATTTTTTATCATATTTAATATTATTAAATGTATAAATCAGGTCATAAATATTATCACTGATCTTCTTTTCACTTATTGAATATTCAATAATGGGTAATTTAATAGTCCTATCAACTATATGAACAATACCCCATCCAATTATTCCAAATATTAAAGTAATAATAAAAGGAAATTTATCGTTACTAAGGATTTCAATTATTTTTTTCATTTTATCAATTGGAACATTATTCTCAATTTTTCGGCAAATAAGTCGGAGTCTCTACTGACGGTTTGACATCAACATAGCGTATTTCAGATAGAATATTACTCCATACAATTGGCTTTTTATCCTTAATATATCTAAACAGTGCTGCATAGTGCGAAGTATTCAGGATAGCTGTATAAACTGGCTTATTAAAATCCAACAGCAGATTGAATTTATTTTTCATAGCATCATTGGCCGCAGTCACGGCAATTACCTTCTCTTTTTCAGTTTCAATTTTTTCTCTTAGGGTCTTAAGCTTACTAACATCATTATTCAAAACATCCTCGCCTTTTTTTAGTGTATAATCATTCATTGCCTTCGTACGCATTTTATTGTATTTTATAAGATCAGACTCTATATTAGTGATCCAAAAATGGTAATACGGCGTGCCATGAAACTCAATATTTCTGTTTTTTATGCTAAACGAGATATTTTCATCAGTTAAGACCCATGATGCAAAAGTATATTGCTTTAAAATCCTATCAATCTGAGAAGCCGCCTGCTGGCTGCTTGCACGAGATGGCTTCCGTTCATTCAAGCCTAAGGGAGTATCATAATTAAAAGTTGGTAATTCCCAATGTGTTTTGGTATCCATCAGTGCCATATCTGCCTGCAAAATCCGCATGCCTAATAATGTATTTTGGAAGCTAGAGTGGTAAACAATATCAAAATGATCGCTGTCACTTTTAGGGCCAAATAAAGAAACGCAAGAGTTGTAATCGTTATCAGCATATTTAATTATGGGTATTAATTGCCAGTCCGGGATACTGGCATATACAGTATCATAATTATTGATTATCCTCAGCCTTTGTCCGTCTAGCTTATACCGCATGTAATCAATTCTCAGATTGGACGCAACATAGAAATCAGAAGCAGGCGTAGCAATAGCATGAAACGCGACTCCCCCAACTCTGGATACAAAACTCAATTCCCCCAGCATTGCAGCCCCCGACATTCTTACTGTTAATGGTGCGCTGGCAGTATGAATAAATGCGTGGTACTTTCCTCCAAAACTCCAGCTCCTGCCAGGTTGGGCAAATAAGTTGAAACTAACTAATATCAGCAAAATAAATGCTTGTGCCGTTTTGAAAATATTGTTTTTCATTTTGCTTTAAGTTTTGAGTAAACACAAAAAACGTGGTTGTTGTTTATTTTCCGATATCAAAACTACAGTTACTTTAAAGCAAAAAAAATAGTCATTAATGACTATTTTTTACTCGGATTTTTTTTTGTATAGAGGGGCATTTCTAAAATTTAATTGAAGTAATTTGCAATTCCTAATCGTTAGAACCGCTTCAAACTGGAAAACCCTGGAATTAATAATTTCCAAATTCCCAATTCCAAATTCCGTTTTTTCCTATTATTTCCCTATCTTCGCCGCTCGAAAAAATCTATTTATTTAAAACTTTTGATGCAAATGTCTCATTTTACAGCTGAAAAGAAGGCCAATATTTTTAAAACCTATGGCGGCAGCGCCACTAACACAGGCAGTATAGAAGCGCAGATCGCTATGCTCACTGAGCGGATCAATCATATCTCCGCACACCTGAAGAGTAACAAGAAAGACTTCTCATCCAACCGCGGACTGATGTCAATGGTAGGCCGCAGAAAACGCTTACTCACTTATCTCAGCCACAACAACCTCGAATCATATCGCGGGTTGCTCGAAAAGCTTGGTTTACGTAAATAAGCACAACCTCATAGCCATTCCCAACTGTTAAGGTTGGGAATTGTTTTTTAAAAAGTCGTAAGTTATCAGTCATAGGTCGTAAGTCTGCGATAAAATAGCATAATAAAAATGCTAAGTAAATATTTGCCCTTACTTCATTTATCTGCTTTCTACAGGTTCAGAACCATAATGTCCCTTAAAAGGAATGATGACTAACTACTTACGACTTACGACTAAATTAACCGATGACTAAATTAATGATGTATGACACCAAATCCGATTTCCGTATCGCTTAAATATGGCGAACAGGAACTTTCGATAGAAACGGGCCGGATGGCCCGCCAGGCCGATGGCGCAGTAGTAGTGCGCATGGGCGACTGTATGGTTCTGGCAACTGTAGTAGCTACCAAAGAACCTAAAGCCGGGCAGTCCTTCTTCCCGCTTTCAGTTGACTACCAGGAAAAATTTGCTTCAGCAGGCCGTATTCCCGGTTCTTTCTTCAAACGCGAAGCAAGGCTGAATGATTACGAAATATTGACCTCACGCCTTATTGACCGCGCATTGCGTCCCCTGTTCCCGGACGATTATCTGTGCGAAGTGCAGGTGCTGGTAACACTGATATCGAGCGATGCGGAAGTATTGCCTGATTCTCTGGCTTGCCTCGCAGCTTCAGCTGCTTTAGCTGTTTCTGATATTCCGATTCAGGAAGTAATTTCTGAAGTGCGTATCGGCCGGATCAATGGCGAATACATTGTGAACCCTACCCGTTCGCAAATGAAAGATTGCGACCTTACAATCATTGTTGCCGCTACAGAGCACAACATTATGATGGTGGAAGGCGAAGCTAAAGAGTGCGATGAAGCCAGCCTGATCAAAGCAATTGAAGTAGCACATGATGCTATAAAAATACAGGTGAAGCTGCAGCATGAGCTGAGGGAGAAAGCGGGCATTACCACCAAGCGTGATTACACTAAACCTTATACCAATCCTGAACTGGAAGCTAAAGTTGAAGCCTATGGTAAGGATGCAATATACAAGATTGCCAAAGGCGCACTCGGTAAGCACGAGCGTGGCGATGCTTTCAAGAAAGTAAGGGAAGATTACAAGGCTACCTTCGCAGAGGGCGAACTGAAAGCCGAAGATGCAGCGCTGCTAGGCACTTACTTCCACGACCTGGAAAAGAAAGTGATCCGTGACATGATGCTGCACGAAAAAGTGCGCCTTGATGGCCGCGGTCTGGAAGTGGTTCGCCCGCTGACGCTGGAAGCTGATCCGCTGCCTTCACCCCATGGTTCAGCACTGTTTACCCGTGGCGAAACACAGTCACTTACGACAGTTACACTAGGAACCGTTGATGACGAAGTACTGCTGGAAACCGCGGCAACATCGGACTACATAAAGTTCTTCCTGCACTACAACTTCCCGCCATTCAGTACCGGCGAAGTGAAAATGATGCGTGGCCAGAGCCGTCGCGAAGTAGGTCATGGTAACCTTGCCCTGCGCTCGCTGAGGCAGATGATGCCGGCTGAATATCCTTATACCGTTCGTGTTGTAAGTGATATATTGGAGAGCAATGGTTCTTCATCAATGGCAACAGTTTGTGCCGGTTCGCTGGCGCTTATGGATGCAGGCGTCCCCATGCCAAAACACGTGAGTGGTGTGGCAATGGGGCTTATAGCCAAGGAAGGCCAGTTTGCTGTTCTTACCGACATTCTGGGCGATGAAGATCACCTGGGCGATATGGACTTTAAAGTTACCGGTACCCGCGATGGTATCTGTGGCATACAGATGGACATCAAATGCGACGGTCTGAGCATGGAAATCATGATGCAGGCGCTGGAGCAGGCTAAACGTGGCCGTTTGCACATACTTGATGCTATGTATAACTGCATACCGGAAGCCAGGGCCGACCTGAAGCCGCATGCACCAAGGATTGAGCAACTGAATATTGACCGTGAATTTATAGGCGCAGTAATCGGGCCGGGCGGTAAGATCATACAGGAAATACAGCGCGAAACAGGCGCCAAAATCAATATTGAAGAAGTTGGCCAGGAAGGTATCATCAAGATATTCTCTGCCAATAAAGAAAGTATTGACAAGGCACTTAAGTGGATACGCAGCATAGTAGCCATACCTGAAATAGGCGCAACCTATGAGGGTACCGTGAAGAGCATTATGCCTTTCGGCGCATTTGTTGAGTTTATGCCGGGCAAGCAGGGTTTACTGCACATCAGTGAAGTAAGCTGGAAACGCCTGGATACACTGGATGGCGTGCTGAAAGAAGGCGATAAGGTAAAAATACAGCTGGTAGGTACAGACCCCAAAACGGGTAAGCTGCGCCTGAGCCGCAAAGTACTGATGCCGAAGCCCGAAGGTTTTGTAGAAGCGCCACCACGTGAGCGCCGCGAAGGTGGCGATGACCGCCGCGACAGAGGTGACCGTGGCGACAGAGGTGACCGCGGAGACCGTGGCGGCCATAAAGGTGGCGGCGACCGCAACCGTGGTGGCAACGACCGTGGCCCGCGCGATGGTGGCAATAAGGGCCCGCGCGATGGCGGAGACCGGCCTCAGCATAAGGAGCACAACAACGATGAAAAACCAACCGTAATTCACACTGCACCGCAGATAGATGCAAGCGATGAAGCGGATATGGCTTTATAAGTGCGGAACAATAGAGCGTAGAGCGTGCTCAGTAAGATAAACCAATAAAAAAACAGCCTGTCTGAAAAGACGGGCTGTTTTTTTTATTGGTTTAAGCTACCCTACTCTTCACTAAAAGGATTATACCTGGTATATTCAGGATTGTAGGTCCTGTCTACAATTTCCCTGATCACCTCATCCAGGCTTTCGGCTGATTCCAGAATATACTTTACCAGCTCCGGTATTTCTCCCCCGCAATCTTCTGCGTTAAGAAGCTGGCACAGGCCAAGAATATTTGCGAGTGGCCTTCGTATTTTATGCGATTGCATCCAGGCTATTTCATTCAGTTGCCGGGTCTGCGTTTTAAGCTGGGTTATACTTGTTACTTCTTCAGTAATATCATGAGCAACCACAAATGCGCCTGAGGGTTTATCAGCATTGTCAAATTCTATTTGACGGTATGAATATATATGCCTTAATTTTCCATCGCCTCTTACAATCCGGTAATGGAAATTCACATTCTTGCCCATTGCATCCGATTCGTCGATTATCCGGGTAACCCTCGGCCTGTCGTCGGGATGGATGAATCGAAGCCACGATTCAAATGAATGGATATTATCCACTGCCGAAATACCGAAAATATTACAAAACTGATCGGACCAAATACCGGTCCGGGTAATAAAATCCACTTCATAACTGCCGAAGTTACCCACCTCCTGCGCACGCTGCAGTATCAGGTCATTCCGCTTCATGTTTTCTTCAGCCAGTTTCTTTTCGGTGACATCCCTGAAGTTGTAAACTATACCATTAACCGCGCTGTCGTGCAGCAGGTTAATCCCGGTAATATCGAGCCAGCGGTAGGTACCATCTTTGTGTTTTCTCCGGCAGGATAAATCTGTGACAGGCACGCCAGGATTTAATAAAAGGTTTTTAAACAGATCATCTGCTTTGGTAAGGTAATCAGGATGTATCATATCCCGGGGGTCAGACTGTTCCATCTCTTCAGTCGAATAGCCCAGGATATCAGATACGGCTGAGGAAATGTATACCGGTTTCCGGTCGGCAGAAAAAATAATCAGTCCGTTCATACTGTGCTCAATAAGCGACCGGAACCTGTGTTCACTGTTTCTTACCTTTTCCTCAGCTACCCTCTGGTCGGTAATATCGTGCGATACACCATAGAGGCCAACCGGCTTCCCTTCATTGTTGTATTCATGGAATGCCTGGGCATGAATATACCTGACAGCACCATCATCCTTTCTGATAATGCGGTGATAAAAATTCGTATTCTTCAATTCAGCCCTGGCCGTTTCATTATTCTGCTTTACCCATTCCAGGTCATCGGGGTGAATAAACGACAGCCAGGTCTCATACGTCTGAATTTTATCCTCTGGTTGCAGGCCATATATGCGGCAGTGCCCCTCCGACCATAATGCGATCCCCGTCGAAAAATTTCTTTCCCAACTGCCCAATTGAGCTATTTCCTGTGCCTGCAGCATCCGGGATTCACTATATCTTAATTTTTCTTCGGCAAGTTTACGGCCGGTTATATCATGAGACGTGCAGGCAATGCCTGTCACTATTCTGCCCTGCACAATC
Organism: uncultured Bacteroidota bacterium; assembly: GCA_903835005.1. Lineage (GTDB taxonomy): Bacteria > Bacteroidota > Bacteroidia > Chitinophagales > Chitinophagaceae > Nemorincola. Next base: position 73,629 of record CAILLK010000125.1, read on the forward strand.
GGAGTAAAACTAATTTCAGACCAGCGCGCAGCAGGCAGCTCCACATATTCTGTTACCGAAAATGTTGCTCCTGACAGGGCCCTGTCGTAACAGGTTTTAAAATTAAGAACGTTCTCATTCTTTCCCGAAAAAGATACCAGGTCATCTCCTAAACTCAATACCGCCCCTGTCAGCTGGAAAATAAGAACTGTAAATGCTTTATTGGCAGCTATCAATTTATAGTCGCGGTCTACACTCCACATTACATCCCTGATGTTATTGATCAGCGCTTCCAGGTTGCCCGGCTCCGGTATAATACTGCTATAAGGCGGCAGGCTGATGCTTACAATTAGTGTAAAACCAATAATTTCTGATCCGGCATTAAAAAACGGGGTTAGCAATAAATTCGAATACGAAAGGATTCCCTCAACTATTATTATGCTGTACCTGCCACCGGCGTATCCCTTTGTTATTGCTTCCGTCAAAAGAATTTCAGGCGCATTGTTCCGGCGTTCCTGTTCGTCAAAAATTACGCTGAAATGGTTGCCTGTTAATTCCCCCGGGGCCCATGCCGCAAGGGTTTTATAAATATAATTAATATTAGTTACAACACCATCTTTATCCAGATTCATTATAGCCTGGAACCCCTCTTCACCATTCGAATCAGACCTTATTATATTTGTATTAAGTTTCATTTTCCAGATCTGAATTGAATTGTCTACCCAAATTTAGCAAATAAAAGACATTATTGTCTCTATTCGGGCGAATTCAGGAACATGATTCTGATCAGGTTGTTTTTTTATCCGGCTTCCTTCTGGCAATCAACCCCTGAAGGGTCATTCTCAGCCATTTTGCGTTCTTGCTTTTTCCACTATCTCACATATCACCTGGTCGAGTTTTTCAGAAGATTCAAAAATAAATTTAAATATATCGCTGGTTTCCTTATTCAGCAATTCATAATCCACCATCTGGCAAAGGCCGAGAATATTGGCTAGCGGGGCTCTTACAATATGCGACTGCAGCCAGGCAATTTCAGTGAGTTGCTTGTCCTGAAATTCGAGCCTGGCAATTTGTGCAATCTCATCCGTTATATCGTGTGCCACCACAAAAGCGCCTGAGGGCTGCCCCTGGCTGTTAAATTCGATTTGGCGATAGGAATAAATATGTCTAACTGAACCATCTCTGCGAATGATCCGGTAATGAAAGTTGACATTCTTGCCGCTGCCGTTCGATTCCCTGATAATATCCGCTACACGTTCTTTGTCTTCCGGATGAATAAAGGATAGCCAGCTATCGTAATTCTGTAAATTATTGGTAGGGGCGATTCCGTAAATATTACAAAATTGTTCCGACCAGATGCCACTGCGCGTGGCAAAATCAGCTTCAAAACTTCCAAAATTGGCTACCTCCTGTGCTCTTAACAGCAACAGTTCATTTTGTTTTAATTTTTTGCTGAGCCTGGTGCGGAGTATTTCATTTTCCATTATATCCAGGGCAAAAGACAAATCTTTGGCCACATCCTTAAGCAGCCTTATTTCATCTTTATCAAATACATTAATACCACCTGAATAGAGCGAAACAACACCAAGTACATAACCTCCTTTATTCAAAGGTAAAGCCACTGTAGAATTAAATCCATGACTTAATGCATTTTCCCGCCATGGCGCCATGTTGGCATCCCTGCTTATATCGTTAGAATATACTATCCTGTTCTCCCTTATCGCTATGCCTATGGGTCCGTTTCCTTCAGGTATATTTTTATCAGCCGATACTTCCAGGTTTTTAATATAACTGCAACCTTCACCGGCACAAGCCACAGGCACCACTAAATCAGTCAGCTCATCGGCAAGCCCTACCCATGCCATTCTGAATTTCCCGATTTCATTAGCAATCCTGCATACCTCCATAAAAAGTGCCTGCTCACTGTTGCAATGGATAATAGCGTGGTTCACTTCGCTTATAAAGGCATACAGCCGGTTGGCATATACCAGTTTGTCATCAGCCTCTTTTTTCTCAGTAATATCTCTGAAATTATTTACAATGCCATTTACATCGGGATCATGCAGCATGTTTGTAACAATAGCATCTATCCAGCGCCATGACCCGTCTTTGTGTCTCATACGGCTTGTAGTACAAGGAAAGGATAATCCGGGATTTTGAAATGCTTTCTCCATTGAATCTCCGGCTGAAATACCATCTTCCGGGTGCATTAAGGAAAAAATATCAATTCCTATAAACTCCTCTGCCGTATAGCCCAGTATTTTGGTTATAGAGGGGGTAACATATGTAACCTTTCCTTCCGCATCAATTATTCCCACCCCTCCTGCATTATTCTCAGTCAGCGACCGGAACCTGTGTTCACTTGCTTTAAGTTTTTCTTCGGCAAGCCACATCTCAGTTATGTCCTGCAGTGTTCCAACCAGATTAACCGGTTTTCCTGTTATATCCATCTCATAGTGCGCCAGAATATGCACACATCTCACAGAGCCATCATTTCGCAGTATCCTGTGTGAGAAATCAGAAAATCCATTGGGTGCCTGCTTCGCTTCATCTATTGACTGAAGTACAAATTCCAGGTCATCCGGATGGATATAATTCAGTAATTGGCTGAACTGAAATGAACTGGCTTCCAGATCAAGGCCGTAAATCTTGCAAGCCTCTTCCGACATTCTAATAATAAACGTTTCCAGGTCTACTTCCCAGCTACCTACGTGTGCCAGCTCCTGTGCCTCTTTAAGACCCTTTTCACTATACCTTAGTTTTTCTTCCGATTCTTTTAAATCAGTTACATCATGAGATGCCCCATATACCAGTTTTGCTACTCCGGGTTCAGCGAATTCAAATCTGGCAATTGTAAAGATGTGCCTTACCCCTCCATCCCTTCTTCTGATTCTGTAAAAGAAATCCTTTTCTACAAGATTTACAATACCATCTTCAGCTATCATTTTTACCCGCGCCAGGTCATCCGGATGAATAAATGTCAGCCATTCTTCAAAAGAATGTATATTATCGTTGGGTGAAATACCATAAATGCGGCAAATTTCTTCCGACCAATTTAACAGCATCGTTCTAAGATCCAGTTCCCAGTTACCAAAATGGGCTATTTCCTGTGCCTGTTTTAAGCGTTGCTCACTATGGCTTAACTCCCGTTCGAATAATTGTCTTTGTCTGTTTTTTTCAAATACACCTATGGCAAACGAGATGTCGTCGGCTGCTACATTAAGCAGTAATGTAATTTCTTCGTTGAAATAATTGGCCTGTCCGGCACACAGATTGAAGGTTGCTATAATCCTGCCGTTCTGCCTCACAGGTATTACTATATATGACTTCCAGTTTTGTTCATATGCAAATAATTTCCAACCAACAAGACCCGGTTGAGTTTCAAAATCACAAACGCAGTGATTACCTGTAGCAATGGCAATTCCAACAGGACCTTCTTCGTGGTATGTTACATTTCTGAATTTGGCCGCAATTTCTTCCGTCATTCCAAAATGCTCCGCTATATCAAATTTATTTTCGGTGGCGTATACCATCCCGATCCAGGCTACTTTAAATTGGCCCAGTTCCACAGCTATTCTGCAAGCTTCTTTAAACAATGTGTTTTCATCTTCACTGTACACGATAATATGGTTGAGTTCGCTGATGAATGTATACAGGCGGTTGGCATGAATAATCTGCTCTTCTGCCTGTTTCCTTTCAGTTACATCCCGGAAGTTATCAACAATTGCCCCGATAGCCGGGTTTTCAAGCATATTTGTCATTGTAGACTCTATCCACAGCCATTGACCGTTTTTATGACGCATCTGCTTGGTAAATCCTTTCATCGGAATTCCCGGATTTGCCAACACTTTTTCCATAAATTCAATACGGGATACCAAGGCATCGGGATGAGTTATGGATTCCAGGTTCATTTGTATCATTTCAGCATCCGTGTATCCCAGAATAGCTTCTACTGTAGGGGCAATATAGGTAAGTTCGCCCTTTGCCGAAAATATAGCTACTCCATCAGAACTGTTCTCTATAAGCGACCTGAATTTATTTTCACTGTTCTGAAGATTGATTTCAATTTCAATTCGCTTTGATTCGCTGTTAATAAAGTCAAGTGCAAAAGAAATGTCATTGGCGGCTTCTTCCAGCAGGGATACCTCCTCCTTGTTAAAAATATCTGATTGCTTAGAAAAAAGATTTAAAGTATAAATAATTTCCCCCGATCGCTTTATAGGGAGAGAAATTGCACTGTTATACCCTTTTTCTACAGCATATATTTTCCTGGCTCCATGTTGACTCCAATAGGCAAAATTATTGACAACATGGGGCTTTCCCGTTCTCAATACTGAACCTGTCGGACCAGTTTCATCATAATGAACAAAGTTCTTGAAAAAAGCAGTTTCAAAATCCGATAAATTATATGTAGCAAAAAAATTGACTCTTTTATCAGTTATATCGGGTTTATTAATCCAGGCCATATCAAACTTTCCATAATTCACCGCCAGCTCACAAGCCCTGTTGAGAAATGAATGCTCATCAATTTTTTCCCCCAGTGTCTTATTGATTTGGCTTTTGAACAAAAGTAGCCTGTTGGCATACACCAATTTTTGCTGCGCTTCCTTAACCTCTGTTACATCGGTAATTACGCTATAAAGCCCTGATTGCTTTCCTGCATCATCCAGGTCTGAATGACAAACAGAATGGATATACCTCATAGACTTATCATTTCTGATGATCCGGTAATCCAGTTCGAAATTTTTACCAGCTGATACCGACTTATCAATAGTCATCAGCACCCGTCTGAAATCTTCAGGGTGTATAAAAGACATCCATAATGTATAAGATTGAATGTTATTTCCTGGCCCGAGGCCAAATATCCTGCAGTGCTCATCCGACCAGTAAGCAATTCCGGTAGAAAAATTTATATCACAGGTGCCCAATTTTGAAATTTCCTGTGCCTGGATCAACCTTGCCTCACTGTTTTTCAATTCTTCTTCAGCTAAATATATATCCGTTATATCCCTGAAATTTAATACAATCCCTTTAATTCCCTCATCCTGCAATAAATTAGTTTTTACGCCCCGCATCCATCGCCACGATCCGAATTTATGCCTCATCTGAACTAGCTGGCCTTCCATCGGGATGCCAGGATTAGCAATGCATCGTTTCATTTCTTCTATTTCAGCCGGAATAAAATCAGGGTTCATGATTCTGAACAAATCCGTTTGCATAAGTTCCTCATTGGTATAACCCAGAATTTTTTCAATCGAAGGAGAAATGTAAATAGGTTTGCCATCCGGCGTAAGTACAGCAATTCCATCCTTGTTGTTTTCAATCAGTGCCCTGAATCTGCGGTCTACTTGCTGCTGCTTCAGTTCTCCCTTTCTTTTCTCAGTAATATCGCTGGCCACGCATGCTACCCCGGCAATTTCGCCACCATTGTGGATAGGCGAAAATGAAATCTCAGAAATGTTTTCAGCTGGGCCCGATGTTATTTCTGTAACTGTAAATGATTCACCACCAAATGCCCGGTCATAGTATTCTTTAAACCTCGAAATCTGGCCGGTACTGAAGTTCAAATCCAGTAATCGCCCTCCCCTGCTGATTGCTTTACCTGACAAGGTGACCATCAGTTTATTGAAAGCATTATTTGCTGTTATTAACCTGTACTCCCTGTCTGCACTCCAAAGTGCATCGCTGATGTTGTTGATAAGTGCATCAAGATTACTTTGTTCAAAATCTATATGATTTCTGACCTCAGTATTGTCATGAATAATCTCGGTAAAACCAATTATATTACTGTTATTATCAAACAATGCGGTAAACACAACATCGGCCAGGAATACGGTACCATTTTTACGAACCCTCCACCCGCTCTGACATACTTTACCATACTCAATGGCATCTTCCATTAGCTTTTCAGGAATCCTGTTGCATCGGTCTTCTTCAGTAAATAAAATGCTGAATTTCCTGCCAATTATTTCTTCAGGGGTGTATCCTTCGATGTTTTCAGCGCCTTTATTCCAGTTTTTAATTACTCCGCTATCATCAAGGATCAGTATAGCACAATGATCCAAATCATTTTTGGATACCTGATCGGGGTATTTTTCAAGTGGGTATTTCATAATATACAGGTTTCAGCAACCTAATGTCAAAAGTATCTTTAGCCAGAAAGAAAATTCATGATTTATGTGAGTTTTTTTAATGACTTTAATCATAATCGCTTTAACCGCTATAAAAATCAGAAGGTTTGCAGGTTGGGATAAATAATTTTCCAATCGCCAATGAAATCGTATTTTCACGGAAATTTTGAGCCTGAGAATGAAATTATCTATTGTAATACCTGCTTATAATGAAGGTCCGACTATCCATCACATACTTAATAAAATTAAGGCGGTGCAGCTTATAAAGGGAATAGACAGGGAAATTATTATAGTAAACGATTGCTCAAAAGATAATACAGAAGAATCTATAATAGCTTATCAATCCGCCAATCCGGATGTGCCTATTACCTACTACAAGCATGAGGTAAACATGGGTAAGGGCGCTGCACTGCATACTGGTATTAAGCAGGCTACCGGCGATATTGTAATTATACAGGATGCCGATCTTGAATATGATCCTCAGGAGTACAATATTTTGCTGCAACCCATTCTTGATGGTTTTGCCGATGTCGTTTATGGCTCCCGCTTTATGGGCGGCAATCCGCACCGCATTTTATTTTTCTGGCACTCTATTGGCAACCGCTGGCTCACCACCGCATCGAATATGCTCACCAACCTGAACCTTACAGATATGGAAACCTGTTACAAGGTCTTCAAACGGGAGATCATACAAGGAATAAAGCTCGAAGAAAAACGGTTTGGGTTTGAACCGGAGGTTACCGCAAAAATATCGCGCATACCCAAAATCAGGATTTATGAAGTGGGAATTTCCTACTATGGCCGAACCTATGAGGAGGGCAAGAAAATTGGTATGAAGGATGCATTCCGGGCATTGTATTGCATTATTAAGTACAATATATTTAAGAAGTAATATAAAATTTTATTATTTCTTAAAAATTATTTATTACAATTTAGGTTTGCTGCTTTCTTTTTCCTTCTGCTTACTCAACTCTCCACTTATCATTTAATTCCCCTATCTTTGCACTCCCAAAAATTTTGGGTTGGAAACAACACTTAAATTTATTGTTTAACCTCCGGAACACCTATAAGTGCGTCCGTACAAATGAGTGAAGATTACTTTGGAAGAACAGGTATTGAATTCAGAAACAACCGAAACATCAGTTGATGCTCCGGTAGCAGCTGCAGAGCATGTTGCTCCACACGTTGCAGAAGAAAGTCCGGCTCCGGCTGTTGAAGCCCACGCTCCGGTTGCAGAAACTGTGCACCCTATGCACGACGAGGCACAGAACCTTGATGCTGATGCCGCACACGATGCTGCACAACCAGCTACCGACGAGGCCCCTGCCGAAAAAGCGCACACCCGCGCCCCACGTCATTATTACTCCGAGCCGTCAACAACATCGCACGATGATTTTGACTGGAGCGTTGACAAACGCAATGTTGCTTCTTACAAAGAAGACGACCGCGTGAAGTACGACACCCTTTATGGCAGCACTTTCAAATCAATTGCAGAATCAGAACTGCTGAAAGGAGCTATCGTAGGTGTTACCAAAACGGATGTGATCATCAACATCGGGTTCAAATCAGACGGTCTTGTATCGCTGAATGAATTCCGCGACATGGCCGAAGTGAAGATCGGCGATGAGATCGAAGTGATGGTGGTAGAAAAAGAAGACAAACATGGTCACCTGCACCTGAGCCGCAAGCTCGCAAGGGCTGCACGCGCATGGCAGCAGATTGTCGACTTCTACAAAACAGGCGAAGTGGTTACAGGTACCATCACCAGCAAGACCAAGGGCGGCCTTATTGTGGATGTATACGGCCTCGAAACATTCTTGCCAGGTTCTCAGATCGATGTTAAGCCGGTTACAGATTACGACCAGTATGTGGGCAAGACCATGGACTTCAAGGTGGTTAAGATCAACGAAACTATCCGCAATGCGGTGGTATCGCACAAGGCGCTTATCGAAAGCGATATCGAGCAGCAGCGTAGTGTTATCATCGGCCAGCTCGAAAAAGGCCAGGTACTGGAAGGTACCGTTAAGAATGTTACCGACTTCGGTGCGTTCATTGACCTGGGCGGCGTAGATGGTTTACTGTATATTACCGATATCAGCTGGGGCCGCGTAACGCACCCAAGCGAAGTATTGCACAACGGCCAGAAACTGAACGTGGTGGTTCTCGACTTCGACGACGAGAAGAAACGCATCAGCCTCGGCCTCAAACAGCTCACTCCTCACCCATGGGACAACCTGCCTGCTGAGATAGTAGAAGGCGCCCACATCAAGGGTAAAGTAGTGAACATTGAAGATTACGGTGCATTCCTCGAAATCATGCCGGGCGTAGAAGGCCTTGTACACGTTTCTGAGATCACATGGTCTTCACAGCCTATCAACGCCAAGGAGTTCTTCAAACTGAACGAAGAGCACGAAGCAGTGGTAGTAACGCTGGATAAGGATGAGCGCAAAATGAGCCTCTCCATCAAGCAGATGACACAGGACCCATGGGATACGATCGAAAACAAATTCCCTGTCGACAGCCGTCACCAGGGCACTGTTAAGAACATCACCCCGTATGGCGTATTTGTAGAACTGGAAACCGGTATCGGTGGTATGATCCACATCAGCGACCTGAGCTGGATCAAGCGCTACAATCACCCAAGTGAGTTTGTAAAAGTTGGCGACAAAATCGATGTGGCTATCCTGTCTATTGATAAGGAAAACCGCAAACTGGCCCTCGGACACAAACAGCTGGAAGAAGATCCATGGAATACATTCGAAACTGTGTTCCCGATCGGTTCCATACACGAAGGCAGCGTAACCCGCAAAGACGACAAGGGCGCTACTGTACAACTACAGTACGGCCTCGAAGCTTACTCACCTGCACGTCACCTCCGCAAGGAAGATGGCAGCAATGTAGAAGCTGAAGAAACACTGCCGTTCATGATCATTGAATTCGATCGCAACGACAAGCGTATCATGGTTTCGCACAGCAAGGTGTGGGAGCAGGTAAAGAATGAAGAAAAAGAAGCGGCACGCAAAGAAGCGACTGCCGAAGGCGAAAAAACCAAGAAGCAGGTAAAGAACATACAGGCTAAAGTTGAGAAATCAACCCTTGGAGATATCGGCGCCCTCGCAGCCCTGAAAGACAAGATGAAGAAAGAAGAAGATGATGCTTCTGCTGCTGAATAATGTGATAATGTGCAAATGCGGAAATATGCAAATGTGCAAAATACAATGAAAAAGACCACTCGTTTTACGGGTGGTTTTTTTTATATTTATAGGAATGAGATTAGGCTCTATGATATTTCTTTTTACGTTTATTACAATTACAGATTATAGCCACCAAAGAGACTATGGAAACCCCAAAGACATGCGCATTGATTATTCGGCAGCATTGGAGTGATCTTAAAGTATAATATTAACCCACATTGCTTTTTTATTTCTTCAATATGTTAAAAATAGTGGTTGATTTGTTAAAATGGGGTAAAAATTTTGTCTTATATTTATTTGATTTATGTCTATCATACTGATAGTCAAATTGGCATTTTTTCGACTCTGA
>CAILLK010000126.1 GCA_903835005.1 uncultured Bacteroidota bacterium
AAACAACTGAGAACCATCTTATGGTGGTATTGCCGGCGGTGTTCACCTCTTCCCTTTCCGAACAGAGAAGTTAAGCCCGCCATGGCCGATGGTACTGCACAACAATGCGGGAGAGTAGGTAGCTGCCATATTCTTTTAAAAGTCCCTTCCTTTATTGGTTGGGACTTTTTTTATGTCAGGAACTGAGATGTTTTACCTTTATGAGCTTGCAGGAAGTGTCGTTGTGGGTGACTATGCTGGTGTCTCAGTGGAAAATCCCTAAATAATCAGTATACCAAGTGGTTTTAAATAAAAGTGAGGGCACCTATCCCTCACCTTATTACCTGTTTATTTTCCCTTATTTTTTACTATCTGCGATACCCGTGTCTGTAACCCCTGTATTCATGCTCATGATAGTACCTTGGTGCGCAATATCCCTGACCATAGTAACCCACAGCTACCGGAGGTACATATACACTAACCGGAGGACAATATCTAACTACAGGGCGGCAATATCCATGCCTCCAAGGGGCGGCATTTGCGTTGGTATTCAATCCTGCTGTAATTAAAATTACCAGCAACGCGCTTAAAATGATTCTGTGTTTCATAACCTTGTTTTTGATGGTTACTGATACCAGTTCAATTTGCCTGCCATACTATGCTAAAGAAATGCAAAACCGATTTCTTAACGTTCTTTAACTGTCAGGTCAATTCATCAGAATTTTCTGCCTTCAATCTGTTCTACTTTTTGTCTGAATGATTCCGGTACAGGAAGCTTCGCTTTTTGCTCAAAATCATAGGTCACTATCACATCATGAGCCTCTGCTGCAATTTCGTTTTTATCATTTACTATCCGGTGATGAATACCGAAGCTTGTATTTTTAATAAATTCCACCCGGGATTCTACAATAATGTTTCCCGGATACATCAACGGTATTATAAACTGGCAGGATGTGGAAAGTAATATAGGCCCGAATTTCATTCCGCCATTCAGGTTTTGCAGCCCGCTCATTTCCCAGTAATTCACCCTGGAGGCCTGTATGTATCTGAAATAAGCCACATTATTTACATGGCCAAAGAGGTCCATGTCGCTCCAGTCAATTCGCAGTGGCATTTTTACAAAAAAATCATTCATCATGTAAAAGTACTTTTGATTATTTTATTCAGTAACTTGCAGTAGCTAAAAAACTATACTTATGAAATACTTTCTGATTCTGGTACTATGTCTTTTAACAATAAGTCCTTCCTGTAAAAAAAGTAGTGGTTCGATGACTTATATGAATACCGCTACAATTACAGGTCAGGATCTGACTATGACCCCATGCAGTGGTGGTTATTTTATTTCAATTGATGGTATTTCTGCGATAAGCAGATTTTATACATTGCCAGCCGCAAGTAATATAGACCTTACAACTGCAACCTTCCCGATAAATGTAAAACTCAACTGGCATCACCCCGCCGGTGATCCCAGCCCCTGCAATGTTATTATTGTAGATGCAATAGTGAAAAACTAATCAAGAGACCTTTATTTTACCAAATACATCAATCTCACAACCCATAGATTATTATATTGTTGAGCCCTTGCATAATCGGGAGGAGGCAACTGGGTGCGTATCGGAATTATAGAATACTGAAACCGTACATTCAAAAACCATCCTTTCCATAAATGCAACTCTGCGCCTGCAACTATATCAAATGCTTCTTTTTTAAAAGGATAGGCAGTATTGAAATTAAGGGTTTTTATTTTCCCGTTGCTATCTACCTGGATATGTTCGTTGCTGCTTACCAGCCTGCCATAAGATACTCCAATACCGCAATGACTTTTGCGCTTATCAAAATAATTGATCATTACCGGAATTTCGGCATAGTTTACATTAATGCCATACTTCATAATGTAAACAGCAGTGTTATTCGGTGATATTTCTCCCAGGTTACTGTTGCTTCCTTTTTGTGAGTAAAGTAATTCAAGACTAAGAGCAACATGTTTTGCAAGTTGGGCATAAACAATAGCTCCACCGTTAAAACCAACTTTGTGATAGCCTGCAAAATAGTCGCCATCTACCTGTGCGAAATTAGCACCGGCAATCAACCCGCCATAAAACACTCTTTTCTCTGGCAGATAAAGCCCGTGGGGTTCATCTTCATCCTCGTCTTGTGCCAGAAGTCTGGCCGAAAATGAACATAAAATAACTGGTATGAGTATAAGTGCGGCGAATTTTCTACTTTTATTCATCGGAACAGCATTTGATCCATACCCTATAGACGATAAAACAACAGTAAATCTTTGGTAGTACCCCGATAACATTTTTAAACAGAACTAATGAGTTTCAAATATACGCCAAACACACTTAAAAAACTGGAAGGCCTCTTTGATGAGGCCCGGTATATAATAAGATATGAAAAAGGCCATTTCAACAGCGGATACTGCATACTTGAAGAAAGAAGGGTAGTAGTGATCAATAAATTCTTCAGTATTGAGGGCCGTATCAATGCCTTACTGGAGATATTACCAACAATAAAAATAAATGAGGAAGAACTGAGCGGCGAAATGCAGAAATGGTATAAACAATTGATTTCTGAAACCACACCTGGATCCGATGATTCTGTACAAACCCAAATGGATATATAATCGTGAAAGTGACTTTTATAGGTACAGGTACATCGCAGGGCATACCATTCATAGGTTGTCCATGCCCGGTTTGTACATCATCAAACAGAAAGGATAACCGCTTGCGGTCGGCCATATGGATAGAAACGGCCGATGCCAGTATAGTAATAGACAGCGGCCCTGATTTCAGGTACCAGATGCTGCGGGCCAATGTGCGCAAACTGGATGCAATAGTTTTTACCCATGGCCATAAAGACCACATAGCTGGTCTTGATGATATACGGCCTTACAACTATTTTACCAACCGGCCGGTAGCCGTATATGCTACCGGAGAAACGCAGGAAGCGCTGAAAAGGGAGTATAGCTATATATTTACCTACCCTACCTACCCCGGCATTCCGCAGATCAATATGAATACCATCTATGCTGATGAGCCATTCGAAGTTTGCGGATTAACCTTTACGCCCATAAGGGTGCTCCACTACAAGCTGGAAGTACTGGGTTTCAGGATAGGGGATTTTACCTACATCACTGATGCCAACTATATTGCCCCAGAGGAACTGGACAAGGTAAGGGGCAGCAAGGCAATGGTGCTGAATGCGCTGCGCCATGAACCGCATATTTCCCATTACACATTGAAGGAAGCCATAGAGGTTGCAACAGATGTAGGTGCCAACGACAGCTATTTTACCCACATCAGTCATCAGTTGGGTTTGCATGATGTTGTGGATAGTGGCCTGCCTGCGGGAATGCACCTGGCTTATGACGGGCTGGTGCTGGAGTTTTAAGGGCTACCTTGTCAGTAATCAATCCATTTCATCTGACTGCTGGCAGTGGGCTTTAGTTTTGTACTTTTACAAATTGTGATTGTTGAATTTTTATTTTTGAATTTTATGGAATACGATTTTAAGAAAATAGAGGCTGAGTGGAAAAAATACTGGAATGATAACCATGTTTATAAAGTAAGCAACGAGAATGATAAACCCAAGTGTTATGTGCTGGATATGTTTCCCTACCCCAGTGGGGCAGGACTGCATGTAGGGCATCCGCTGGGGTATATCGCTTCTGATATTTATGCCCGGTATAAAAGGCTGAAAGGATTCAATGTGCTGCACCCGATGGGTTTTGATGCCTTCGGGCTGCCTGCCGAGCAATATGCTATTGAGACCGGACAACATCCTGCTGTAACAACTGAAAAAAATATTGCCCGCTACCGGGAGCAACTGGATAATATAGGCTTCTGCTACGACTGGAGCCGTGAAGTGCGCACCAGCGACCCTAAATACTATAAATGGACGCAATGGATCTTCCTGCAGTTGTTTCATAGCTGGTATGATCATAAAGCAGATAAGGCACAGCCTGTAAGTGAGCTGATTGCCCTATTTGAAAAAGAAGGGAATCAAAATGTTGCCTGCCCTGGCGATGAAACGCTGCATTTTGATGCTTTAAAATGGAATGATTTTTCGGAGAAAGAAAAACGCGAGGCATTGATGCAATACCGCCTGGCCTACCAGGGCTATGCCCAGGTGTGGTGGTGCGAAGCGCTGGGTACTGTGCTTGCCAATGATGAAGTAGTAAATGGCGTGAGTGAGCGCGGCGGCCACCCGGTGGAGCGCAAAAATATGCGACAGTGGTTTCTGAGGATAACTGAATATGCCGAACGCCTGCTCGCCAGCCTGGATAACCTGGACTGGACCGAACCCATGAAGGAAATGCAACGCAACTGGATAGGGAAGAGTGTAGGGGCGGAAGTGCGGTTTGGCCTTACCCCGGCCCTCTCCGAAGGGGAGGGTGCAGTGGACCAAAATTCAGGAATTACTGTATTCACCACACGCCCCGATACCGTTTTCGGGGTAGACTTTATGGTACTGGCTCCGGAGTATGAACTGGTTGATGACATAACAACAGAAGAACAAAAAGAAGCAATAAGCCAATACAAAACCTATGTAAAAAGCCGCTCAGAGCGCGAACGGATGAGCGAGGTAAAGCAGGTTACTGGTTGCTTTACCGGTGCCTATGCAAGGCATCCTTTGACTAACAAGAATATCCCGATATGGATATCGGAATATGTACTTGCGGGTTATGGCACCGGAGCTATTATGGCCGTGCCCAGCGGTGATGACCGCGACCATGCATTTGCAAAACATTTTGGTATACCGATCACCAATATTTTTGGTGATAAATATACCGGTGAAGAAGCCTACAGCGCTAAAACAGGCACTATAGAAAACAGCGAATTCCTGAGTGGAATGAGTATAGCTGAGGCGAGTGAAGCTGCAATAGATGAACTGGTAGATGATGGCGCGGGTAGAAGAAAAGTAAACTACAAACTCCGCGATGCAGGCTTCAGCCGGCAGCGGTACTGGGGCGAGCCTTTCCCTATAATTTATGTGGATGATATACCTTATGGTATTGATGAACCAATAATTCATAATGAGCATAAATTGGGTAGCCTGCCGGTTGAGTTGCCAATGGTAGCGTATTACAAACCCGGACCGGAAGGACAGGGACCACTGGCCAATATTGAAGATTGGGTGGAGACCGACGCGGGTGAACGGGAAACCAACACCATGCCCGGCTATGCAGGTAGCAGCTGGTACTTTCTGCGGTACATGGACCCGCACAATGATACCGAATTTGCCAGCCGGAAAGCCACCGACTACTGGAATCAGGTGGATGTGTACATAGGTGGCAACGAGCATGCAGTAGGACATCTACTCTACTCCCGTATGTGGACCAAGGCGCTCTATGATCTTGGCCATATAGGCTTTGATGAGCCTTTTAAGAAGATGCTGAATCAGGGGATGATACAGGGGCAGTCTTATTTTATGAATTCTTTTATGGGATCAGAACTCTTGCCAGGTGAAAATGAAGTTAAGGTTGTAATGATTTCATCCGATGAAAATTTGGAGAAATTTAAAATCCCATTCGATCTCAATGGTAAAATGCATGTTAGCGCTTCGGGAAATGTCGTCCCATTAAGAATTAAATATGGACATACCTACATTGATACAAAAAACCGTCTGACTAAATCGAAATTCCTTGAATACATAAATGCAGTCCCTACTGGACTTATCTTATCGGTTGAGAATGTTTATTGGAAAGGACAAACAGAGAACGGTGAAGAATATATCCAGTGTTCCTTGGAAATCGAAAAAATGTCCAAGTCCAAGTACAATGTTGTCAATCCAGATGATATTGTAGCGCAGTATGGTGCTGATACCTTCCGGATGTATGAAATGTTTCTGGGGCCGATAGATGTGAGCAAGCCGTGGGATACCAAGGGTATTGAGGGGGTGCACCGCTTTCTTAAGAAGCTGTGGCGCTTATATGCAGATGAACAAAAAGGCTGGTTAATAAACGATGATGCACCAACCAATGACGAACTTCGCATACTGCATAAAACAATAAAAAAAATAGAGGAAGATGTAGAGCGGTTTGCATTCAATACTTCGGTAAGCCAGTTTATGATTTGTGTGAATGAACTTACTGCACTGAGCTGCCATAAACGGGGTATACTGGAGCCGCTGGCATTAACCATTTGCCCGTTTGCACCACATATAGCCGAGGAGCTATGGCATCAGTTGGGCCACACAACAAGCGTTATTTCTGCCAACTTTCCGAAGTATGATGAGCAGTACACCAGAGAGAATTCAAAGGTATACCCTGTTGCCATTAATGGCCGCACACGCCTGGAGATGGAGTTCCCGCTCGATACTCAGAAGGCAACTATTGAACAGGCTGTAATGGCTGATGAAAATGTAGTGAAATGGATGGAGGGCAAGCCGCTGAAGAAATTCATTTTTGTGGAGGGGAAGATGATAAATGTGGTGGTTTAAACCTCCCGGCTCATCCCTAAGCCCCTAAAGGGGGACCATCCATTTGGCTGGTGTGCAGTATTTGGGGTTGGTTAGTAATAGGGCTGATTTTTTTGGGGGGGGTCATTATGGGAACTATTTAGTTTATTTTCTATAATTTTATAAGTATGACAACTACTTATCATTTAGATGCAGATGAAATTTCGATAGAGTTGCTTAACTCTATTAAAGCGATGTTTCAGCATAAAAAATTAAATATTGTTGTTTCAGAGGCAATGGATGAAACAGAATAGCTGCTGGCCACAAAGGCTAACAGGGAGAGCCTCAATCGTTCTTTTAAGGAACTGGAGGAGGGTAAAGGTATTACTTTTACAATAGAGGAGTTCCCAAAAAGGTATGGTAATGAAGGCCGTAACATTTAGTCCAAACGCATTAATCCGTAACTTGGAATAAAATTACGTATTAGCTCAGAGAAAGTACCGTCAATGTTAGGTTTGACGGTTTTTTTATTGTACGTTTGTAATACGTAAATACGTATTATGTCAAAAACAACATCAGCTCATCCTGAATGGGCGA
>CAILLK010000127.1 GCA_903835005.1 uncultured Bacteroidota bacterium
CTATATTCAACTGCTTACTGATGTAAAGAAAATCCGCATCAACGACTCCTGGTATCTAAATGAGTATACAAATGAGACAAAAAAATTAATAGAAAAATTAAAAATAATACTATAATACGTAACTCCTTTCCAAGTTACGGGTTAAAAGAATTATCATCATCATGGAATATAGATATCCAACTTACCAGGGTTGATGACAAAAACATATCTCTGGCCCGGCGTGCAGAGCAGGCAAATAAGCTAAACCCTGATCTGTTTTTATCACTGCACCTCAATAACGAACCCGGCACAGAAAAAGCTAAGGGAGATTTTGATATCTATGTATCTGCACAGAGTACCTATGCAGCTCAAAGCAACAGCTACAGTACTGCCATTTTCACTGCTTTGCAGCAAGGCAATCTGTTACCTGCTGCAGCCGCCTGCAACCATGGGCCTGATGAAACATGCGAAAATTGCCGGAACAATCCTAATAACAATAGTATCCCGAAAATAGTGCCGGCTGACAGAGATGATATTTATCTGCTCAGGAATGCGAAAGTTCCAAGCCTTGTAATGGTTTTAGGAAATATAAAGAATAGGGAGCGTATGAAGCAATTTACGGACGGTAACAGGCTGGACATAATTTGCAATTCGATTTTAAGTGGTATTGCAAATGGTGCAAACAGACAGGGTAATCCTGACCTTAATGATCCGGCATTTTCAAAAACCAACAACTCTTTATTCTCCGCAAAAGCAGAAAATGCGCCAACAGTTCCCACCTGCGGCGGGAATAGTATGGCCGCAGTACAGATAAGTATCAACAGATCTCAATGAAGGTAGCCCAGATCTAAAAAAGCTCCCCCGATTATAAAAAGTAATGCCTGTATATGGGCATTCCTGGGCAGGTGTTGACCAAACTTTATTATTTAACCCGAATAAAAATGTAACTTATGAAGCAAGTCATTTCATTTATAGTACTCTCTGCATTTACCCTATTGTGTTTTGGACAAGTTAAACAGGTATCCGAAGCAAATGCAGAAACAGGCAATGCCGCAGGAAAATCCAAAATTACGAATCCTGAAAAAAATACACCATGGCCTTATAAGCATTCGGTGAACTGTAGTATACAAGACAAAAACGGCGATATCTGGTTTGGCACTACTGACGGGTTATACAGATATAATGGCAAACTGTTTACTAATTACAAGACTATTGATGGCATAAGTTTTGAGGGCATGACAAAAATTATAGAAGACAAAGCCGGGAATATATATTTTGGTGCAACCGGAGGTGTTATCCGCTATAATATCTTACAGTCAAAGAGCCGGAGCAATCCATCATTTACAGGTATAAAAATCCCTGTTTCCATGTCCAACGTCAATTTCTCAGAATCGTTGAAAAGTAATTTGTATGGCAACGAGTCAGTAAAACCAGTAAACCAACTTATGGAGGATAGTAAGGGAATAATCCGGTTTACGGTTGGGTATCATTTGTATTATATAGACAAGGTTACAGATGATGCCAGATGCACAGCCATTGGCAATTATCTCCGGAACGAAAAAATACAAATGAGCAAAGGTGATCCCGATGACTTTGGCATAACAGCCATGTGCGAGGACCCGCAAGGCAACATTCTGCTAGGTGTCGTTTCATGCGGATGCTGCTACAATGTGACTTATAAAATAAACAGGGAGCGGCTGGAGCATCCTTGCATTCTAAATAATTGCCATCATGACCTGAGCAATCCCGAAGACCTTGCCACCCACAACTCGGAAATTACAGCATCATTAAAAAAAATAACACAGGAAAGTACTAACATGTCATTTGGAACTGCATTAAAAGACAGGCATGGTAATATGTGGTTCGGAGGAGTAGAAAAAGGAGGTGTATATAAGTATGATGGAGCGCATTTTATCCGCTGCATGGATAATGAAGAGCTGAATAAAAGTATAATAAGCACCATATTTGAAGACAGCAAAGGAAATTTCTGGTTTGGCACATACGCCGATTCAACCCTTGCCGGAAATGGTGTATTCAGGTACAATCCTTATGCTAAGGGTGGATCTTCAATAGCGCACTACACTATAAAAGATGGTTTATGCAGCAATCATCCATTCAGTAACGACGTTATTACTTCTTTAAACGAAGATAAAACTGGTAAAATGTGGTTTGGTGGCGATGGCGGTATTTGCTATTATGCCACAGGCGCGCATAATGCTGGCAATGTCAATTTCACCAATTTCAGAGAGGAGGAAGGCATGAATGACGACCATGTTAACTTTATTCTTAAAACCAGATCGGGTGAAATATGGTTGGGTACATGGAATCTGGGGATTTATAAATATGATGGCAAGCAGTTGATAAGTTTTAATAATTAATAAAACATAGCATGGTCTTGTTAGACAATATATCCGGAAAAATTCCATTACAGTCGCGTGTACTTACCGTTGCATCTTTCTTCTCCCTGTTGCAAAGCCATGCAAGCAGGGCAATCCCTTTTTTATTGTAATTTTACCACATTATTACAACTATCACCTATAATCAAGAGGTTTCCCTTAAGTTAAAAGGATAATCTCAAAATTAGTTGATAGTGTTAAATATATGAGGTCTCTTTTTTTAAAGATTTTAATGCTGAATAAATCATGATCAATGTTACCAAGCCGTTTCTGCCGGAGATTGAGGAATACATAACGTATTTAAGGGGCATATGGGACCGCAACTGGCTCACTAATAACGGGCCGCTGGTCAATGACCTGGAGCTAAAGCTGAAGGAGTACCTGAATGTGAAGCACCTGCTCTACCTGGGCAATGGCACTATAGCCCTGCAGATAGCCATTAAGGCGCTGGGGTTGAAGGGGGAGATCATTACAACCCCCTTTTCGTATGTGGCTACTACATCGGCTATAGTATGGGAGGGATGTGATCCGGTTTTCGCGGATATTGATAAAGATACATTTAACATAGATCCGGCAAAAATAGAGCAGGCCATTACTGATAAAACAACTGGCATACTGGCCACACATGTATTCGGTAATCCCTGCGATATAGATGCCATTCAAAAGATAGCTGTTAAGCATAACCTGAAGGTAATTTATGATGCGGCCCATTGTTTCGGCACTCATTACAAGGGCAAAAGCGTGTATAACTACGGAGATGTAAGTACTGCAAGTTTTCATGCTACCAAGTTGTTTCATACCATAGAGGGTGGGGCAGTGATAACCAATAATGCCGAACTACTGAAGAAAATGGCCTATATGCGGAATTTCGGGCATGAAACTGCCGAGACTTTTGCAGGAGTGGGCATCAACGGGAAAAATTCTGAATTTCATGCGGCTATGGGCCTGGCTAACCTCAGGCATATTGAGGCTATTCAGCAATCCCGGAAAGACCAGGCTGCAATGTATGATAAAGAACTGGCCGGATTGAGAGTGAGGCGGCCTAAAATTCAGGCCAATTCAGTATGGAATCATTCGTATTATCCTGTTGTATTTGAAACGGAAGAACTATTGCTGCGCAGTATAGCAGAACTGAATGATAACTGGATTTATCCCCGGCGGTATTTTTATCCCAGTCTTTCAGGGCTGAATTATGTGAAGAAGGGCGATACGCCTGTATCCGATAATTTAGCCAGCCGGATACTGAGTCTGCCGCTCTCTCACTCACTGAAACGGGAGGAGATCGCTTTTATAAGCAGGATATTGCTGCGTGTGCAGAACAATTGATGGGCATTTGTGGCGCATTAAAAGTACAAGATGTCTACTATCTCACAAACACATTTTTCATAAAAAAGCCCTTCAGGGTGAACCATTGGGAGAAGACCACATAACGACCCTTAATTTCCTGGCCCTTAAGTGCAAACAATAGCCATAGCAGCCATGAGGCGCCGAACTTGACCATGTATTCAGTCATTTTGCGAAGCACTGCAAGGCCTCCTTTTTCTTCGCGCACCCTTATTCTCTCATCTGAGCCGGTTTTGAGGAAGAGTTTCTTAAAACTGCTGAACTGAAGCCGCTCATTATCAATGTTGTGATAAACAAGGGCATCGGGTATATAATAAACAATGTCGTTGATGGGCTTTATAGCAAAATAGATCTGTTTATCATCGCTGCGGAAAGTGAGTTTGTTATTAAATCCGCCGGATTTTAAAAGAACATCTTTTCGGTAGGTCATGTTGCAACCGGCGGGGTATTTCATTTTGCCTTCATAGCGGCGCGGGGGCTGGCCATGATCGGCTACGCCCACATAGCCGGCAAGGTATTTGTTCATCCAGCGGGGTTCACCATCTTCCGAATATTTTGGTAATACCCGCCCGCCAGCTCCCGCCGCCTCAGGATGCAGTATCAGGAAGTCGTAAATCGTTTTGGCAAATTCAGGTATTGCCTCAGCATCGTCATCTATAAAGGTAATGACATCATACTTGGCCTCCTGTATGCCCCGGTTGCGGGCAAATGCAAGCCCTTTGCTGGCTTCAAATACATATCGGTAGGGCAGATCCGGATGGGTGCTTATATACTCCTTAATGATCTCGGCAGATTTATCGGTGCTGTTATTATCCACAAATACCACTTCAAAACAAGCCTTATCAAGGGTTTGCAGCGAAAGGCATTGCAGGCAGTTATAAATAAACTTCTGGCGGTTGTAAGTGCAAACAACTATAGATAGCCCTGGTCCCTGCATAATGAGTATATTGTAAATTGCGGTAAAGCAGCGGAGGTAAAAATAATCAAAATGATAGTATCATTGCCAGGCCACAAACATCGTTGAACAGTTTTAGATACTCCAGGTAACCAAACCCCGCTCTGTGAACTGATAAGCCCTGAATTCGCCGCCAAAGTTTTCGAGCGCTTTCTTAACCTGATAACGCGTATTGCCGGGGCAGTAGAACATCATAAACCCGCCTCCGCCCGCTCCCGATATTTTGCCACCGGTAGCGCCGGCTTTAAGAGCAGTTTCATATATCTCGTCCATCGAAGAATTAGAAATGCCCTTGGCCATTTGTTTTTTATAGCGGAAGCCAAAATCGAGTATGCTGCCTATGTCGTGTATATTGCCTTTGAGCAGGGCTTCTTTCATCATCAGCGCCTGTTCCTTTAGGTGGTGCATGGCCTCTATGGATTCTTTGTTTTTATCCTTTACATTCTGGCTCTGGGCTTCTATAATTGTAGAAGACAATCTGCTGGTGGCAGTAAAGTAAAGTAAGAGGTTGTTCTCAAGTTCAAACAGGTACTCCTGCTTGATGCGGAGCGGATTAACTATAACTTTATTATCATGATAAAACTCCATGAAGTTGACACCGCCGAAAGTTGCTGCATACTGGTCCTGCTTGCCGCCGGCCATAGCCAGTTCCACCCGCTCCACATCGTAGGCCATCTGGGCAATATCATATTCGCCCAGGGGCAGGTTGAGCCATTCGGCAAAAACACCGATGATAGCTACCATAAGGGTAGATGAACTGCCCAACCCAGATCCGGCAGGGGCATCAACAATAGTTGATAATTTAAATCCGGATGGCACAGGGCCATATTTCTTAACAATATAATTATAAGCTCCGCAAGCCAGGTCCAGTTGCCCGTCAATGGGAAGCGAGTCGCTCCTGTCATAGCTCACTGTTTCTTCCCGGTCAACCGCCTCTATAATAATTTCTGGTAGCGCCAGTGGCTCAATGGTAGCATAGGCATAGAGGGAAATTGTGGCATTGAGTATGGCTCCGCCATAGAGGTCGCAATAAGGGCTTACATCTGTGCCGCCACCGGCAAGGCCTATACGCAACGGCGCTTTACTTCTGTATATCATAATGTGGAGGCTAAATTAATGAAATAATAGGGTTTTAACTCCTGATCAAATGATAAATAACACATAAATTCTATTCGGCATTTATGGTTTCCGGATTGTTTTCACAAAAAATTACATGCCACCATTACTTTGGTATACTTTAATGGTGTAAAATTGTATAAAGAAATAAAATAATTATGATCGATCCTGTTTCAGAACCGGTTAGTCTGGATGCTACTGCTGCTATAGGGCATCTGGTGGACAATATAGAAAAGGTAATTCGCGGTAAGCGCAAACAAATAGAAATGGTGGTGACCTGCCTCCTGGCCGGTGGTCACATACTTATGGAAGATAACCCGGGAACGGGGAAAACGGTGCTGGCCCGCTCACTGGCGCAGTGTATAAGCGGGAGCCGGGAAGGCGAGCATGTGGTTTTTAAGCGCATTCAGTTCACTCCCGACCTGCTGCCTATGGACCTGATAGGCACGCATATTTTTGACGACCGGAATAAGGAATTTGTTTTCAAAAAAGGGCCGTTGTTCTGCAATGTGCTGCTGGCAGATGAAATTAACCGCGCCTCGCCAAAAGTGCAGAGTGCGCTGCTTGAAGCTATGGCCGAGCAACAGATTACAGTGGGCGATACAACATTATTGCTGGAGCGTCTGTTCTTTACCATTGCCACCCAGAACCCGATAGAGATGGAAGGTACTTACCCTCTGCCCGCGGCACAGCTCGATCGTTTCTACATGAAGATACAATTTGGGTATGTGGATGAAGTAACAGAGCTGGACATCTACCGCGACTACCTGAACATTGCCAAAAACCTGGTGGACCTGCAGCAGGTGTTGAGTATGCAGGACATTCTTTCTTTGCAGGCACAGGCCGGCGAGGTTTTTGTGCATGAAGAGATACTGAAGTCAGTAAGTAACATTGTAAGGCAAACACGTGAGCACCAGGATATCTCTCTGGGTGCATCTACACGCAGTGGAATCGCCTTCCTGAAATGTTTGCGGGCTTATGCGCTGGTAAAAGGCCGTACTTACATTATTGAAGATGATGTGAAAGATATTGCCAGGGCAGTTCTGGAGCACAGGCTGGTATACCGCAATAAAGATGGCAAACTGAAAGCGCTGGACGGAATAATAAGTAAAGAAACAGAGCGGCTTGCCAAGTTGAAGCTATATAATTAAACGGAAGTTTGATTATAATGGAAGAGGATATTGTACCAGTCCGGGAATAGTAAATAATTGAAGGTATTTGTGATCATGAAAATAAGGCTTTTAATATTTCTCAGTTGTTTTCTGGCGCTTACCCTCTGCGCTGGAGTCAGCTATGCTCAGAAGGCTAAAGTGGCAGCCCCGCGCACACCTCCGGTTATGCCCCAATTGCCGCCGCAACTGATGCCACCGCATCCGGCAAATAAAATGCAGCAACGCTATTTTGATATTGATGCTAAACGGATGATAGAGGATGTGAACGGGGAGGATGCATTGCCCCGGTCGCGGGAGTTTAAGCGTATAGACAGTACTTATTACGTGGGCTGGATGTTTGAAGGCGCTTATAAATATAACCATTCGGCCGACTACCTGGGATACCGCAATGCTGCTGTGCCCCTGGAGCGCGCACTTGACCTTATGGAGCATGATTATGCCAAAGCCCTTGCTACCAGAACAGGGGATATTATGACGTTTTATCCAATAAGGATACTGGTGCCCGACTATACTATGATAGCCTACTACCTGATGAACTGCTATGCCAACACAGACCAGCCAGATAAAGTGTATAAATTATTGCGCCGGACATTGAAGTGGAAGTTTCAGGCAACTTATTACATGGACTCCTGGAACCATTTGGCCTGGACTGTGCACCGCAACCGGTTTTATACTACTTCGAAATATTCTTTCCTCAAAAACTCTATTGAAGAAAATGAAAAACTGGCTCAAAGGTACCTGGATACATCAATGATGACCATTGAGAAAAACAGTGCGCTCAATGAGCAGCTGGGTGCCAATGTGCCCTACCTGCATGGCAATGCCGACAGGGAAAGGATTGGGGTTTACCACTACCGCAACATATTGTACAGCTACTCTTTCCAGATTGATTCGGCGGCTTATTATTTTGAACTGATGCGCAAGGCAGGCAGGTTGCCTCATAATAACTTCGCGAACTTCAAAGGTATATGCGGTGATTTCCGGACTGCAGAATCGGAATATAAACTGGCCTCCATGCAGGACGCAGGAGATAAGCGCCTGCAGGAGTGGGCTTACTATTCATCGATAATAGATATCTACAAAGCAAAGCCGGCAGCAGGGGCCAGCCTGAGCAAAAATATGATTAAGGCCGCCGGTTCAACGCCCGGTTACGGATGGTATAATATAGCCCTGGCCCGTTGTATGACCTACGATGGCCAGATCAGTGAATCGGACAGGTATGCCGACAAAGCTGCTGATTTCAAAGAACTGCATATAGGCACTACACTTGGCCAGAGCCAGTATGATTTCAGTGTGCAGCTGCTGAAGCTTATCAATAAAGAACAGACCTGGGAGATGCAGAAATTTGAACATGCCAACTGGTGGTATAATCCGGCAGTTTTGGTGGATATGACCGGCAAGCTGAGTGAAACCTACCTGCAGCAATTGCTTATAATCAACCAGTTTGCCCTTAACCCGGAGCGCGACAGGGTGATCTACAAACTGTTCTCTACAGAGAGCACCGTATCGTGGGATGAAGTCTGGTACCTGCTGCATGATTTCAGTACGGAATACTTCATCAAGCGATTTCAGAAAGAGGCGGAGACTGACAGCAGGGCCTACATTCGTAAGTATTATGAGCTGTTTGTGGCCAGGCTCAAGATGCAGCAGGGCAAGTATAAAGAAGCAAAACCTTTGCTGGATAAATTGCTCACTGATCCCAGTACAGATGTTGATTATGAAAAACTATTCATAGCCAGGGTATACCAGGCCGAAGCGGAATGTGCCAAAGAACTTAAAGATAACAGCAAACATGACCTCTGGCTTTACAGGATGTATACTTTATACCCTCAGTTGGTGCCGTTTACCGGGATGGCAATGAATATGAATCTGCATGTGAGCGGAGAAATAGACAAGGATGTCGAAAAGCGGCTGAGGGCCTGTAATATCCGCTGGACAACAGACCGGAGTATACCGGCCCCTGAAGCTTATGTGGAGTTTACGCATACCGGCAAGAATAAAGATATCACCTTTTATGTGCTCGACCAGACAGGTAATTATATAGTGCAAAAGCAATCTTTTGCCTGGCAAAAGGCTGATGAAGCGGGCAGGCAACTGGCTTATAAGCTGTTTAATATTGGCAGCAGGGTGGATGAAAAGGAATCGGAATAAAGGTTGGCTTGGTTTCCTGTTCTCAAAATTTAAAACCTATTTACTCAACTCAATCGGCAATGTCATTTCCTTACCATCGCGGGTAAATACTACATTGGTTTTATCTCCGGGCTTAAATTTGCTGAGGGCTTCCATATAGCTCTGCATTCCGTTGATTTTTATGTCGCCCAGCTTGGTAATGATGTCGCCTTGTTTCAGTCCGGCTTTTATGGCAGGACGGTTATCGCTCACGCCATCAATGCGAACACCGCCTGATTCGAAGGTATAGTCGGGCATAATACCGAGGGTTACTTTGAAGGAAGATTTGCCGGTGGATTTTTGTTTGGTGGCAGTAAATTCAGGTTTCTTGTTTTCTTTGTCCATCTTAGCTACTACACGCTCTATGTATTTTATGATCGCAACTTCACCAGGGTAGTTGATGGCATCTGCCACATCCGATGGTTTATGATAGTCTTTGTGGGAGCCGGTAAAGAAAAAAAGTACGGGCATATTGGCATAATAAAAGCTGGTATGATCGGATGGGCCAACACCTGAACTATCTATGTTCAGTTTAAAATCATCGCCGGCCATATCAACCACATCATTCCATGCAGGCGAGGTGCCTACGCCGCCAAGGGTGAGAGAGTGGGTGCTGTCGTTGAGCCGGCCCACCATGTCCATATTGATCATGAAGGCAAAATGAGCGCTGTCTATGCCCTGCTCTTTTACAAAAGCCTTGGAGCCATAAAGCCCAAGTTCCTCGCCCGAAAAGTGAACAAACAAATAGTTGAAGTTCCTGAGTTTTTTATTCTTTTTTATAGCCCTGGCCATTTCCATCAGCGCTGCTGTGCCACTGCCGTTATCATCGGCTCCGTGGTGTATTTTATGCTCTTTTACAGCATTGGCATAAAGGCTGTTGCCGTCTTCGCCATATCCCAGGTGGTCGTAATGCGCTCCTAGTATAACGGTATAGGGGGCTTTATTATCTATATAGGCAGCTATGTTGGTGCCGGTACGTTCGGCTTTGTTGATGGTAATATTCAGATCAATGTTTACAGGCCCCTTATCAGTAGTGGCAGCGGAGAAGTATTTTTGATAAGTAGTGTTGCTCAGGTAGATCACCGGAATATCGAGTGGTTCGTACTCCGAATGCCGGTCGAATGCCGGAGGAAAACTCCCCCCGAAATTATCGTAAAAGACAACACCCGAAGCGCCCTTCTTTGCTTCTTCTTTTGCTTTTTCATACATGAATTTCTCTGCCTCAAAATGGGGATCAGTACTCTGATCCTGGTTAGTATACAGCGGCACCAGCCATATATTGCCCTGCTCCAGTATATCGGGCATTACATCGCCCGTAGCATGTTTTGAGGCGCTGAAAGGAAGCGGGAAGCCATCATCTTTCAGTTGTAAAGAAGTATTGCCTATCCTTATCTGTGTACCAGCGGCGATTTCTTTTCCATATACAAAATGAAACGGCAATTTGTAATCACTTTTATACGGGCTGATCTTTATTGTTTTATACCTTGCCACAATATAATCGCCTGCTTTCCTTTCGCCCTCCGTGCTGGTCCGTCTGCCCTCCAGGCTGTCGGAAGCCAGGTATGTAATATCTGCCCGCAACTGAGTGGCTACCTTTTTGTCGGCTTTGCTTTGGGCAATTGCGGCAGAAAATGTAGTACTGAAAGTTAACAGAAGTAAAAAAGAATAATATCGGGCAGTCATAATCTGTATTTAGTGCAAATGTACTATAAAATCAACCAAGGAACACCTGCGATGAGTTCAAAATAACTGCTGTAAGCTCAATAATTCCTGGCCGGCAAAATTATTTCCTCATTGCAAATCATGTTCTAATATATAATTGTGCCGAATATGCTGTGAGAAGAACAAAATGACTTTTTGAGCGGATATGCCTGTAACTTCCACAATTTCCGGTGTATTTTTATCAATTACTTCCTTTCAAGACAAAATTTACTTAGATTTGAAACTAATTTCTAAAAATTGCTAACAATATGAAGGCATTTTTACTCACCGCGGCTACTTTTCTGGCCATCGCGGGTAGTGTGTTTGCGCAAAATCTGCCTCCCGATTATCTTTGGGAAGTGGGTGTCAATTACGGTACAGCCGGCTATACCAGGCCGCTGGGCCCTGCTACCAATTACCAGGGTACCCGTACCAATACAGTGCCTGATTTTTCGGTAAAACTTGACTATTATTTTAATCCGCACTGGATGATAAATCTGGATCTCGGATCAAGGAAATGGGTAAGTTATGGCACCTGGGACCTTAATGATCTTTACGGCCAGTCATTACAACCCCGCGAAATAACTTTCCTGGAAGCCAGGCATGCATTCAATGAGTCTGTTGCAATGAATTATGTGATTCCTTTATACACCAGATACAATACCTATAATAAGGCAAATATTTATTTCGGTGCACAGTTTGGCCTCATGCAGACAGTTAACGACGGTTCTCTGGGATACAGCAGGTACGGTACAGCTCCGGACTCTTCTTTCAGCTATATGTCGAAATACGATTATGGTAATGGTAAAGGGTTCACTTATGGTATACAGATGGGTATAACCTACTATATCATGCCAAGACTGGGTATTAACCTCGACCTGGCTATGCGCTATGCATCAATCAAGACCGATGATCAGCATTATGGCAGTGAAAACAATCATTTTTACCTGCTTTACTTTCCCGAAACGGTGGGTATAAGGTGGCGGTTTTAATACATTTTGCTCCTCCTTATGTTAAATTTTTGAGATCCGGTAATTCAGGCACGGTTTTTGAACTATACTTTTTGCATTTCCTGCATGGTGTGTGTTTGATGGAAATTTAATGGAAATGGAAATGCCCGATTTTTAGATTTCCGTAAAGGGCGCCTTTTCAGGCGCCTTTTATATTGTGGTAATTTCTTCAATAATACCAACCCGAAAAAGGCTCACCAGACTAATGCGTCGACAACAATTTTCAATTTTACCCTGATTATTATATTGCCATCATAACTATACAAAAAAACAGGGCTGGTATACCACCAACCCTGCTTCAATTTGATTTAAACTACTATTGTTCGTAAATCATTAATCCCATTTGCGGCTAACAAAGCGGTCGCTTACAACCAGCTCTTTACTGCCTGGGGTGTATTTATAAAAACCTTCGCCCGATTTTACACCCAGGTAGCCTGCCTGAACCATATTGGCGAGCAGGGTAGCGGGGGCGTATTTCTGGTTGCCAAAACCCATGTGCAATACGTGCATAATGGAGTAGCAGGTATCCAGGCCAATGAAATCTGCAAGTTGCAGCGGCCCCATAGGGTGCGCCATACCCAGCTTCATAATGGTATCAATCTCTTCAATACCGGCTACGCCTTCCTGCAGGGCAAGAACGGCTTCATTGATCAGCGGCATCAGGATACGGTTAGAAATAAAACCGGGATAGTCATTAACTACACATGGCACTTTGCCCAGTTCTTCGGACAACTTAACAATGGTTTGTGTAACTTCCCTGTCGGTGCCATAGCCATTGATGATTTCCACCAGCCTCATAACTGGCACAGGGTTCATAAAGTGCATACCTATTACTTTTCCCGGGCGCTTGGTAACTGAAGCAATGCGGGTAAGCGAAATAGATGAGGTATTGGATGCAAGGATGCAATGAGCTGGCGAATGCTCATCGAGCTGGCGGAAAATGTTCAGTTTCAGTTCTATATTTTCTGTGGCCGCTTCTACTACCAGGTCGGCATCAGCTACTGCTTCAGCCATATCGGTATAGGTGCTGATGCGGCCCATGGCCTCATTTTTAGCTTCCTCGCTCAGGGTTCCCTTGGTTACCTGGCGATCCATATTTTTACCGATGGTGGCCAGTGCTTTGTTGAGTGCAACCTGGTTAATATCCATCATGTGAACGGCAAAACCACATTGTGCAAACACGTGGCTGATCCCGTTTCCCATTGTTCCCGAACCAATAATGGTTACTGTTTTAATATCGTAAGACATAATGCCGTTTTCTTTTTTTAAGGACATTGTTTCTGCTTCCAAAGTCATAATTCTTAAATTTTGTGGTGCAAAGGTACGGATTAGAAACAGGATGGGCAAAAAACGGAAGATGTCTTTAGTCAGTATTACGTTATTGCATATTGCAGATCTTTTATTGTTTTCATGATAGAAATCAGGAATTAAACAGAAAATAAAAATATTATAATTCCGTTCTTGTATTCAGGGTATTTTCTTAATTTTTATGCGCGAATTTAATCTTATAAGCATCTTTAGCACTTTCACTTTCCTGTTTCTCATCAGCTCTTTTGTATTGTTTGGGCAAAACTGTAATATTAAAATGGATGCAATTACTCAGAACAATATAATAGGTGAACGGAGTGAAAAAGTTGCGGTAAAACCTGAAATTGAGTTGATTAACATTCACCTCACAGATGTTTTACTGCCTGAGGATTGGGAAACCAACAATAAAAAACACAGGTCTGTAACTGGTAAAAAACTTCATTGTGCCACATTTAGAGCAGGAGAAATTATTACCGGTACTTTTTTAATAGCTGGTGCGTTTTTATCTTCCTCAGGAAATGAATCGTCTTTGAGTTCTAAACAACAATCTCTTTTGCTGGATTAAACGATTGCCTGCGTTGGCGGAATAGCTATTGGTTTTGAATTATTACATATCGGCAATAAATATGAAAATGATCATCCGGTACGTTTTGGCCTTTACGAAAATGGCAGACAGATCGGAATAGCCTGTAAGTTCTGAATGTGCAGACAGCTTGTTTCTTAACCCGGTTTTCACCATCTTATTTACACTACATTGATTACTAATCTCTGCAATAAATATTCTGGCATTGTTTTTGTTAGTAAATTAGTACCGAAAACAGAATTATCTATGGCTAAGAAGAGTGCTATCAACTGGTTTGAGATCCCCGTAAACGATTTTGACAGGGCAAAGAAATTTTACGAAACGCTTTTTGATTTTTCAATGAAGGAACAGACCTGGGGCAATACCCGGATAGGTTATTTTGAATGGGACAGGGAAGAAGATGGCCGTGGCGGCTCCATAGTTTATGACCCTGAATATTACACGCCATCTACGCATGGACCGCTGATATACCTGAATTGCGAACCCCGTATTCAGAGAGTAATAGACCGGGTGATACCCGCAGGAGGCAAACTGCTTCAGAATAAGACCATAGTTGCAGCAACTTTCGACCTCGGTTACTGGGCGCTCATATTGGATACGGAGGGGAATAGGATAGCGCTGCATGCATTGGAGTAAGTTTGTTTACCAATTAAAATAAACCCTGTGAAACAGAATCTGATTTTTGTAATTACCCTGATTTTAATCGCTTTTGTTTCGTGCAGGAAAACCCATTCAACCACGGTATCTCCTGCGCTCATCAGTCTGCCAGCTGATGTGCCTGGAACAACGATAACTTTAGATAGTTTCCCTTTAAAAATCGGCTACCAGTGGGTATATAGAATGATAACCCAAACGACAATGTCAGTAAGCTCGGGAACTGCATCCCTGAACATTTCAACCCCTGATTCCGGTTTTCTGACTGTTGGTGTTGTTTCTGATACTTTGATCAATGGATTCAGAATGTATGGATTTTCTGTTCCTTCCCGGTCGGCATTTTTTACCTATAATTCTATATATTTAACCGACAGTTTTTTATATGCAAATTTAGCTGACGGCCTGCACCGTATCACTGCGGGCGGCAGGACAGATAGCAACTATGTTCTTGACAGCACTGAGGAGTTGATTAAATTGCCGGTCGCAATGAATAATACATGGTCCTATAATTACGGTTCAAGGCAATGGACAGATTATGTTAGAGTAACGACGCCGGCTGGTAGTTTCGATTGCATAAAACTATTTGTTAACGAAGACAGGGGAAGTGATCAGTATGGCATGGTTCAATACTATTCTTCCAAAGGGCTTATCCAGGAATTGCAATGGTATACAAGCTGGACTTCGGCCGGTACGGGAGTTCATGACAATTACACCTATTATACTATGCTTACTTTGCAATCCTTAAATTTCTAGTATCGCAAAATAAATCGGCGCCTGGGCCGTTTATGAACAAATAGCGGTTAATAGCCTCATATTGTGGGCAAAGCCATTGTTTTCTCTTACTTACTATTACCGTGGTGGGGAACAAGAATGTCTTTTTGATAAACTGTATCTTCGCACACATGAAATTCCTGATAGTCGGCCTCGGTAACATTGGTATGGAATATGATGCTACCCGCCATAACATAGGCTTTGATGTGGCCGATACTTTTGTAATTAAGCATGGCGGAACCTATACTCTTGACCGTCATGCTTATGTGGCTGAAGTGAAATGGAAAGGTAAAACTTTTCTTGTAGTAAAGCCTACCACCTTTATGAACCTTAGTGGTAAGGCAGTAAAGTACTGGATGGACAAGGAAAAAATACCCATGGAACAAATGCTCGTCCTGGTGGATGAACTGGCGTTGCCGCTGGGTACTATCCGGCTAAGGGGGTCAGGTGGCAGTGCGGGTCATAACGGGCTGAAAAGCATTGAGCAAACCCTGATGACCGAGAAATACCAGCGGCTGAGATTCGGTATAGGCAGCGACTACCCAAAGGGTATGCAGGTTCAGTTTGTGCTGGGCAAATGGAAGCCATCGGAAGTGCCAGTTGTTAAAGACATGCTGCTTAAATGCGTAGATGCAATTGAGTGCTTTGCCACTCAGGGTTTGGGAAAAGCAATGACCGAATATAACAAGTAAGTAATACCCTGGAATAGGTATAGTGATTTTATGCAGTTAAAATATCTGCTCCTTTATGTTTTTCTATGTGGCCTTAAGGCTGCCGGAACGTGTTTTGCCCAGGACGATGATTTTGGTAAACAGCGATTATTTGAGGGCAGGCTCACTTTCGGATCAGCTATAAGCAAAGTTGGTGGTGATAGTTATAGTGGTTATCATAAAATAGGCATTCAGGCCGGGGGGATGGTCTATATAAAGACCAGCCGGTTTTTCGGTTTAAGCCTGGAGATGCTGTATGTGAATAAAGGCGCAAGGGGTGGCAATACTGAAGAGTCAATTTATGTAGGTACTTACATTGATAAGTACTACCTGAACCTTAACTATGTTGAAATTCCATTGGTAGCCCATTTAATACTTTATCCCTGGGATTTTGAATGTGGGTTTTCTTATTCCCGGCTTGTAAAAAGCAAAGAATGGGCAGAGGCTGATGTGCCGGTACCCATATATCCGGCTTATAACTATTTCAATAAAGACGATTATGAATATGTGCTCGGTGTTTCTTTGCGGCTCGATAAGCGCTGGCTGGCAAGCGCACGTTATGAACTGTCTTCGCAACCCATACGCACCTGGGACAGGATACCGCCCCGTTATAGCCAGTATGGCGTAAACGAGTTCAACAATGTGGTGATTTTGAGGGTGATTTATGTTCTTTAATATTCTTATTCTGCCTTTCGTATTTAAATTACATTTGTATATAAAAATTGATGGGAATTATTGCTGACACTTCAATAAAATTCAGTTATGAAAAAATTGCTGATACTGGCCACTTTCCTGTTCATTTCTGCTATGACATCCTTCGCGCAATCTGCTGAAGCAAATTATGATCTGGCAGCGGCACGATTGGTTGAGTTATACAATCATGCTTACTACGACAGCATCTGCCAGCTATTTTCGAAGTCTATGCAAACTGCGCTTCCGCTTGAAAAAACAATTGAATTCTTTTCAGGAGTGAGGAAGATGTGCGGGAATATTGATCTATATGCCTATAGCCATAAAAGTGGTAGAACCGCTACCTATAAATTAACTTTCGAAGAAGGCATTAGAGGCTTGAATTTTATATTGGACAAGGATGATAAAATTGCCGGATTAACGATTAAGCAGTTTGAACCCGGAAACCTGCCTGTGCTGGTCAGAAATTCCACCAGGCTCATATTGCCGTTTAACGGGGCCTGGAATATTGCATGGGGTGGTGATACCAGGGCTCAGAATCATCACATAGATGTAGCGGCTCAAAAGGGCGCTTTCGATATAGTGATAATGAATGATGAGGGGAAAACATACAGAACCAATGGTAAAACCAACGAAGATTATTATGCATTCGGACAGCCCTTGCTAGCTCCCTGCGATGCCGAAGTGGTTCAGGCGGTAGATGGTATAAAGGATAATATACCCGGAGAAAAGAACCCGATGTTTGTGCCGGGAAATTCGGTGATGCTGAAAACACCAAATAATGAATTTATACTGCTGGCCCATTTCAAAAATCATTCGGTGCAGGTAAAGGAAGGCGATCATGTGAAGCAGGGGCAAGTGCTGGGCTATTGTGGTAATTCGGGCAACTCAACAGGGCCGCATCTGCATTTCCATATCGAGAATGTAGAGGATATGAATATTGCTACCGGTGCAAAATGTTATTTTGAGAATATAGTAGTGAATGGTACCGGGCAAAAAGACTATTCGCCGGTTAAAGGAGATAAAGTGGAGAATATCCGATAACCTGGCCAAAATTCATAAAACAGTTGTAGTATTGCCGCAAAATAGCTTTAACAATGGCGGGTACTAAAGTAACTATCAATAATAACGGTTCAATAAAAATAGAAGGTGATTTTGAAATTGTGGACAGAAGCGGCAACGCATATGATCTGGCAGGAAGAAATGCCATAGGATTGTGCCGCTGCGGTCAATCGAAAAATAAACCATTTTGCGATGGCTCCCACAATGGCTGTTTTGAACATGAGGCTATTGCCTTTGCATTGCCTCCCAAGAAGCAGGCATAATTTCAGCCATGTGTTCGCGATATTGTTTCTCCTGATCAGTTCTGGTTTTTACGCCGTTGTGTAAATGGCAGGAATTATTTTGTTTAAGTCACAAAATACCCTCAGGTATTTTGAAGGAATACTGCTGTTCTGGAACACCATAAAAACCGAATTAAAGTTGTTTTTATCAATATGTTTCTTATTTTTGTTAAAAATAACAATTATAAGAAACAAATGAATTTCCTCGAATTCAGAAAAAACATGCTTCCATTCAAGGTCTTTTCTACAAAAGATATAGCTAAGCGTTTTCCCGATTTCGACTCACGCAGGCTGTTTGAGTGGCAGGAGAAAGGATACATTCAAAAGCTGATCAACAAATGGTATTTATTAACTGAAACGGAAAAGAGTGAGTATCTGTATTTCCGGATCAGCAACAGCATTGTTAAGCCTTCTTATGTTTCCATGGAGACAGCACTATCGTGGTACAATCTTATTCCGGAGTCTGTAT
Source organism: uncultured Bacteroidota bacterium (assembly GCA_903835005.1). Taxonomy (GTDB): domain Bacteria; phylum Bacteroidota; class Bacteroidia; order Chitinophagales; family Chitinophagaceae; genus Nemorincola. The sequence goes on from CAILLK010000127.1 coordinate 18,371, forward strand.
TTTCTATACAGACCATCACCACCAGGAAATCACAGCATTATGAAACGGTGGCAGGAAATTATAATTGCAGGAGCGTGAAACCATCTGCTTTTTTCGGTTATACCGTACTCCGCGAAAGTGATTTGCCGATACTGCTCGCCGAAAAAGAAAAAGCGATACTTGATTATCTTTACCTTACCACCGGTATTAGAAGCAAGGAAGATATAGCTGCCCTGAGGTTGAATATTGAAGAAACAAAAGACATTGACTGGCAAAAGTTTGACCATTATGCAGGGGCATTAAACAGTAAGTCGCTCAACCGGCGGATTGAGTTTTTTAAATCAATTATAGCAGATGATGTTGCTGAGTGAAATAGCGAAAAGTTACCCGGATCATCTGAAGGGATTCAGGCAGTTTATTTTGCGTGAGTACCTGCAGCATAAGCTGCTGCAAATAACATTTGACAGCGAATATGCCAGCCAGCTCTGCTTTCTGGGAGGCACCTGCCTTCGGATTGTTCATGGCAACGCCCGGTTTTCGGAAGAGCTCGATTTTGACAATACAGGATTAGACGAACCTGCATTCACATCCATAGCTGAATTAATAAAAAAGCAGTTTGAACTGGAAGGGTATGAGGTGGAAATGAAGACTGTATTTAAGGGCGCATACCATTGCTACATCCGGTTTCCGGAGTTGCTGTTTAAGGAAGGGTTGTCGGGATACCAGGAAGAGAAAATATTGATTCAACTGGATACCGAACCGCAGCATTTTGAATTTGCACCGGAAAGGTATATCCTCAACAGGTTTGATGTTTTTACACAAATAAACATTACGCCATTGGATATTCTGCTTGCTCAGAAATTTTATGCCATTCTGAACAGGACAAGAAATAAAGGCCGGGATTTTTTTGATGTGGTATTTCTTTTATCTCTGGTCGATAAGCCCAACTATGATTACCTGAGGCAAAAAGTGAAAATTGGAACGCCGGAGGCATTAAAGGAGGCTGTACTCGCACGCTGTGCAGCAATAAATATGCAGGAAATGGCGAAGGATGTGCAACCGTTTTTGTTTAACCCGGCAGATGCAAGAAAGGTGACACTATTTAGCAAGATAATCCGTCAGCATAAGCTTTGAGAGTCGAGGTTATGAGTTGTAGAGTGGGGCAAATAATTTACGTTACTGCATTAATATCGGCATTAAGGACCAAGAATACAATGGCTGCATGAAACTTATCCCGTTACTTTTTTTTAAATGTTGCATTCTTCTTGCGGTTGCAACAGGCTGCAGTCGGGCACACGAAGACGGCCAGATACAAAAAGCTGTAAGCACAATACTGGCATCTTCCGACCGGGTGCAGCTTTGCGGGGTTTGGCGGGATGCTGGTAATCCCTGGTTGCCCTATAAATTAATTTTAAAACCAGACAGCAGTTTTATGTTTACGAGGGAGGGCTGCTATGAATACAGTTTTACTGTCGGGCATTGGCAGGTTGATGGGCGGAATGTTACCCTGACAAGTGAGGATTCGTTCAGTGCTTCTGGGCTTAAACCTGAAAAGGAAGCACATGATACCGATGCGAAACCTGCACCCGTTAAAAGTGCCGGAATGGTGGTCTGGACCATTGATACAGCTCAATTGAATAAAATATCGAACGGCTATAAATATAATATCAGTCTCTTTGATACGTTCAGAATATATTTAGAAAATACACGTTTCAGACTGGAGAACGACACATTAAACCCGGCCACGGATGCCGGCTATCTGTCGAACACCCGTTTTATAAAGAATAAAACCTTTTTTCCATTTACCTTTGAGCCTGAAATACGATAACTCATGTCTGATAAAAATTACAAGCTCAATACCAAACTGATACATGCCGGTGTGCATCCCGACCCTACTACCGGGGCCATAATGACACCTATCTACCAGACCTCTACCTATGTGCAGGCAGGGCCCGGCGATCATAAGGGTTATGAATATGCCCGCACACAAAATCCCACCCGTAATGTGCTGCAGAATGCGCTTGCAGCAATTGAGAACGGAAAATTTGGCCTTTGTTTCGGTAGCGGTATGGCGGCAACGGATGCGGTTATTAAGCTGCTGGCTCCCGGAGATGAAGTAATTGTATCGAATGATCTTTATGGTGGTACTTATCGGGTAATGACAAAGGTATTTGCCAACTACGGAATAAAATTTCATTTCATTGGCATGCAGGATGCCGGCAACATTACCGGCTACATCAACGCCAACACGAAGATGGTGTGGATTGAAACCCCTACTAATCCGTTGCTGAATGTAATTGATATTGCAGCCTCAGCGGCAATTTGCAAAGCTCATAACCTGATCCTTGTTTGCGATAATACATTTGCTTCACCGTATCTGCAGACCCCACTGGACCTGGGAGCCGATATCGTGCTTCACTCTGCGACCAAGTACCTGGGCGGCCACAGCGATGTGGTACATGGCGCTCTTATAATGAATGATGCGGGGCTGGAAGAACGCCTGCGTTTTATACAAAACAGCTGCGGCGCGGTGCCCGGCCCGCAGGATTGCTTCCTTGTATTGCGTGGCATTAAAACCTTGCATGTGCGTATGCAGCGGCATTGCGAGAATGGCAAGGCTATAGCTCATTATCTGCGCAACCACCCCAAAGTAGGCAAGGTATTGTGGGTAGGTTTTGAAGACCATCCCAACCACCATATTGCTGCAAAGCAAATGCGCGGCTATGGTGGAATGATCTCCTTCACCCTGAAGAATGACCACCTGGACGAAGCGCTTGTTGTGCTGAAAAAAACACAATTATTTGCACTTGCAGAATCCTTGGGCGGTGTAGAATCATTGATAGGCCACCCGGCCACTATGACTCATGCCTCTATACCCAGGGAAGACAGGATAAAGAACGGACTTGTTGATTCATTGATCCGGCTTAGTGTAGGCATAGAAGACATTGATGACCTGATAGCTGATCTGGAGCAGGCGATCGGGTAAAATGTTTTATCAGGAACCGGGAGCTGATAAAACAATAATAGGAGATCAACAATTAATAAACAAAACAGGCTGTCTTAAAAAGACAGCCTGCTGCATTTTAAAGAAAGCTAATCAATTATTCAACTACTATCTTCCCTACATACTTTCCATGTTCTATTGTTGCTGAAATTAAATAAATACCTGCCGGGGTATCCAGTTTTATTTCATTCTTTTTGTTGGTTGTCGTGGTCAGTTCATATACTTTTTCGCCAGTCATGTTTGAGATTACAACCGCAGCCGGCTCCTCCTTATCTGTGTTTATTGTTACACTGAAATTACCATCAGTCGCTGGATTCGGAGAAATGACCAGCTCTTCAGGCCTGGCAGTCAAGCTTTTTACAGAAAGCTTATTGCAGTCTGTATCCGAAAGAACTTGTATTCCTTTGGTCGCCGTTGCAGTACCACAACTATTGGTTACCGAGTAAGTCATAATGGCCAGGCCGGCAGCGACTCCGGTTACAGTGCCTGAGCCGGAGACAATGGTTGCTACTGTGGCATCGCTGCTCGACCAGTTCCCGCAGCAGGAATCACTGGTACAGGTGATGCTCGCCGCAATACATACAAAATCATTTGCTGTAACTGTGCCGGCATGAGGTGCAGGATTTACAGTAACTGAGGTGCTGATTGCACACCCGAATGAATTCGTAAATGTAATATTGGCGGTTCCCACTGACAATCCGGTAATGTTACCGGAAGTGCCCAGTGAAATTACAAGCGGCGCATCGGTACCCCAGATGCCGGTGCCAGCCTCAAAAAGCGAGTCGGCAATACCCTGGCAATAGGTGCCTGATGTAGCAATGGCGACAGGAACTGGATTAACAGTAACTATAGCTGTGCGCGAACAGCCATTGGGACCGGTATAGGTTATACCCACCGTATCGGCGGATATACCTGTCACCATGCCAGTGCTGTCTGATACCATAGCGACAAAACTATTATTGCTGCTCCATAGGCCTCCTGCTGTTACATCTGCCAATGTAATTGCCTGGTCTACGCAAACGGATGTGGTACCTGTAATTACCGCAGGCAACGGATTTACGGTTACTGTTACCGATGATGACCCACCTCCGGGATAATAATAGGTAATCAGGGCAGTGCCAGGAGCTACACCCATAATATTTCCAGAAAAGCTGTCGATGGTAGCAATAGAAGTTGCCCCGCTTACCCAAATACCGCCAAAAGATGTATCAGTCAGGGCAGATACCGATCCGGGACAGATATTCAGATTTCCTGTAATCGGCATTGCAAATGCGCCTGTTGCGCTTATTGCCGATAAAATGATTAAAATTATCTTTTTCATAAATATTTTTTTTAAGATTGATTTTCAAATTACTTACTGATCAGACCATAAAATATTTGGGGTGGCAATTGGGTAATATGCACCAATTGCCACCTGCAAATACGCCTATTGAATCACCACTTTAGATGAATAACTACCGTTAGCTGTTGTCACGCTTACGATGTAAATTCCGGGAGCGTTGTTAATTTCCATCAGATTCACCTTGTTGGTAACAGAGGTGAGCTTCTTCACTGTCTGGCCGAGAATGTTGGCAACCTTAATCTCAGCGGCTTCATCTCTGTCCGACAAGAGGTTTACGGTAAAATTCCCTTCATTCGGATTTGGATAAACCTGCAATTCAGGACCAGTAACCAAAACATCTTCGCCATCGCCAGATGCGCGGCCACCCTTATGTATGCATGGATTTACGGTAACAACCGTGGTCGCAGTTGCTGAGAAGCAAACATTATGCACAGTGTAGGTGATAGAGCACAAACGGGGGAAAAAGCTGTAACCGGTAGCAATTGCGTGCGTTCCTGTAAACGAAAAGATGGAACACGAAGAACCGTATACGCCGCCAGGGTCGCCGCCTGTGTTGATGATATTGGTACCAACGGGGCCGTAACACAACGGGTTCGGAGATGCTGTTATTGTTCCGGCATTCGGATATCCGATCACGTCTATGTAATTGGTGGCTGACACACACCCGTACACGCTCTTGTAGTATATACCGGTCCAGCCCGGAGTGGTTCCCTTAACACTGGTAATCCAGCCGCCCGGAGGTAACGGAGTTATGCCTCCTCCCAAAGATATGGTGTACCAGCCACCGAACACCGGCGATGCGGAGTATGGGATTGTGGAACCCAGGCAAACCGTTGTTCCGCCGCTTATAACCGGACTCGGATTGACGGTTACAGCCCCAAAAACAATACAGCCGTTTTTATTGTAGGTGATGTATTCGGTGCAAGGCCCCGAAACACCGGTTAACACGCCGGCCGGCGTAATGCTTGCACAACCCGAAGATAAACTGAATGTTCCTCCGGCAGGGTTTACAGTACAGGTTACTGAAGCACCAACGCAAACATTTGCCGGTAAGTTAATCGTTGGTATCGGATTGATGGTTACTGTAACCTGTCCGGAACAGCCGTATGAATTGGTGAAGTAGAACGTCTCTGGTCCGGGACTCATGGCATTCACACCATTGTTCAGGGCAGTTGGCGAAATCGGGGTAGCATGCCCCAGGCCGGAAGTAGTCCAGGTGCCGGGACCCGGCGTTGCATGAAGCGTATTTACATAAGATTCAAGATTACAGTAGCTGAACTGTGTAGCCCAGACAGTTGGCGTCGGGTTGTTGGTTACAGTATAAGTACTGGTACATCCTGAGCCCGATGTATAGGTAATTGTAGCAGAACATGGCGTTGTAATACTACCCGCACCACTGCAAACACCGGTCAAAGGATTTACAGACACACAAGAAGGATTGCTGCTGGTCCATGACCCTCCGGAGCAGGATACAGACAATGCAATTGAACTGCCGGAGCAGACAGTATGCGGATTTACAACCGGTCCGGTAATAGTGCATACCGGATTAACCGTTACCGGAACGGTTACCGAACAGCCGCCGGCTGAATAAGTAACCGAACCCACACATGGTGCGAACAACCCGGTTACTACCCTCGATGAAGTGGTTCCCACAGGTGTCATATTTACGCATGGGGTGCTGGTCCATGTACCACCTGAAGGCGTGGGGTTAAGGGTAGCCGAGGTCCCCGCACATATTGTCACAGGATCGGGGGACACCGAAGGTATGGCCAGAACGTTTACAGTAAAAGAAGCTGGACAGCCTGAAGTAGTAGTATAACTGATTACGGTATAGCCGGGAGCTGCACCAGTAAACAAGCCGCTCATCAAATTTATCGGCCCTACCGAAGGGGTACTGCTTAACCAGGTGCCACCCGTACAAGGTGCCGCACTGTAGATATATGTACTGCCGGTACATAGAGTAGCTGGCCCGGCTATAGGACATACCGCATTCACCGTAACATTGTAAGTAGTGATACATCCTGCAGCAGAAGTATAGCTTATAGTAACTACACCTGATCCTACGCCATGAACAATGCCAGTGCAGCTAACTGTAGCCACAGAAGCATCACTGCTGCTCCAGGGGCAAGGCGGAGCGGGGCTGCAGGAAGTAGTTAATGTCAGATTATTGCCAACGCATATAGATGTGGCTGATCCGGATATCGGGCACGGGGCAATCGGAGCTGAAGTTACAGATCCCGACATATTACTGGTGCAACCAATGGAATTAGTTGCTTTTATGGTATAAGTACACGGGCCGCATTCAGGGCCAAAATCCAGGGCGCTTCCGGTTCCTGCCAGCACCGGAGTTACCAATGTAGAGCCACATGATAATTGGTAATTGACCCCAGTCTGGGAGCAACCTAAGAATACATGAGGGCAAGCATTAGGGCACGGGCCACCTGTGCAATAGCTGCCACCGCCGGTTACGGAACATACAGCAGGTAAAGCATCTACTGTAACTGTCATATAGGTACTGCAGCCGATATCGGATACATGCGTAATTGTAACTGTTCCACCTGAAATTCCAGTCACAACACCGGTACACGAGCCTACAGTTGCAACACTTGGATTGCTGCTGCTCCAGGTGCAACTGCTGCAGCTGCTTAATGTAGCAGTTCCGCCGGCACAAATGTGATTGTTGCCGGTTATCTCACAGCCTGCGCAGCAACAGGGTACTGCTTTGGTTTCATTTACTATTAATGAACCGGCATCATGGGTTGATTTAATAGTACCAACGACATTAAGTCCGGCAGAATTTGGCGATATATCGGTGCCTCCTGAAGGATGTGAATAATTATAAACATCAACATTCAGATAGTGGATACCAGCTGTCAAATAAAGAGTTGTGCTGGCAGTATGAAAAGAAGCAGCTGCGCAATCAGCTCCCACAGGATAAGAGTAAAATGAAGCGCCACCGTCAATATTAGTTGCCGCAATGTAGTTGTCAAACGCCAATTGCAGGTTAATGGTTACCGTATCTGATGTGCACATTGAAAATGGCCTGGTCAAAATCATATGGTAGAGACTGCCTGCATATGTTTTATATCCACCACTATTATTAAGACAGCTTATCCAGCCACTTTTTGGGTTGGTGCCCCAACAGGCACTGAAGCCAATGTCTATCACATCCGCACTGGCACCTGCAGCCACTTCTATAATCCCGGGGCAAGGTGGATCCGAAAGCAGCGAGGCTGCTATCGTAGGACTTTCATAGGTAACAATCCACTTCGGATCCGGAACCGGTGCACTGCAGTCTGTTCCGTGTACTACAGCTGAATTTGTTACCGGGTCATAACCCGTATTGACGATTATAGAATCCACACAACAGGAAGTTGTATCTCTTACCACAGTGCCGCCACAATACGGTATAGTCACTATAGCAGTTACAAAGCATCCGGGCGATGTCTGATACTTGATTGTAGTCGTGCAGGGGCCAGGACCTGCATTGGTTGCAGTTACAACACCCGTTGAGCTTATGGAACCACATGCCGTATTACTGCTGCTCCACGAGCCACCACCGGTGGGGTCAGTAAGCGTAATACTTGTTGCAGGACAAACAATGGACGTTGGCCCTGATATAGGTGCCGGTGGCGCAGTAATAGACACTGTAGCGCTGCCTAGCATATTGTTCACACAACCTGTTATATTATCAGTGCCTGTAACTGTGTAGGTGCAGGAAACGCACTGAGGGCCCAGGTCTAAAGGCCCGCCTGTTCCGCCCATAGAAGCAACCACGGTAGTGCCGCAATAAACCTTGTAGGTAACACCGGCTTGCGAATTGCTCAGGTATATGTGCGGGCAACCTGCAGAGCTGTCGCAATAGCTGCCTCCGCCCGAAACGTTATAAACAACAGGCAGCGGGGCCACTGTAACCGTAGCGCTTCCATTCATTGTGTCGCTGCATCCTGAAGTTGCATTGGTAGCTACCACCTTGTAAATACAATTGCTGCAGAATAATCCGAAATTCAATGCCGAGCCAGTACCAGACAAAGGTGCCCCCACGGGGGTTGTTCCGCAATACAACTGATAGTTGATACCAGGCGTAGAACAGCTCAATCCAACCGGAACACCGGCTGAACCCGTGCAACAATACCCGCCTCCCGTCACTGTACACAAGGGAGGTAAAGTGCCCAGAGTTACAGTTGCGCTTCCGGTCATTGTGCTGCTGCACCCTGTTACCAGGTTGGTTGCAACAACTGTATAAGCACATGCTGTGCAGAAAGCGCCAAAATCAATAGCTGCGCCGGTTCCGGCCACAGGAGCACCTACAGGCGAAGCCCCGCACATCAGCTGATAACTTATACCGGGTGCGGAGCAGCTCAATCCAACATGCACACCCGTGCCACCCGGACAGCAAACACCGCCTCCGGTTACCGTGCACAAAGGAGGCAAAGGATTTACAGTTATTGTAACGGTCTGCGGTGTCCCGGGGCAACCATTTGCCGAAGGAGTTACTGTTATTGTGGCCACCACCGGGGTTGACCCTGAATTTATGGCTGTAAACGGAGCAATGGTACTGCCTGTGCCTGCTGCCGCCAGCCCGATAGACGGGTTAGTATTGGTCCACGAAAAAGTAGTTCCTGGTACGGTTGATGTAAAAATAATCGCGGCAGTGTTTGACTGGCTGCAAATTACCTGGCTGGCAGATACAGTTACCACCGGAACAGGGAACACAGATACCGTTGCCGTGGCATAACAGCCGTCAGCCAATGTGTAAGTTACTGTGCCGGTGCACGGAGCAGTGACGCCGGTGCAGACACCCGTTAAGGCCGCAACCGACACGCATGGGCTGCCGCTGCTGAAGGTGCCTCCTGATGTGGGATCAGATAGTGTAGTTGTGTTACCTGCCCCGCATATACTCATCGTGCCCGTTATAGCTGCCGGTGAGGCATTGACCGAGACAGTATGTGTCACATAGCAGGCGGGGTTTCCATAAGTAATGGTAGCCACACAGGGCGCCGTAACGCCTGTAACTACGCCGGTAGCGCTGACAGTTGCGCAGGGGTTACTGCTGGACCAGGAATTTCCCGGCGTAGGATCTGTCAGCACTATCGTTTGTCCCGCACAAACCGACGAAGCGCCCGAAATGGGGGCCGGCGTGGCATATACCGTAACAGGATACGTGGTAAAACCACCACCTGAAAAATTGTAGGTAATAGTGGTTACACCGACTGAGATGCCAATGATTAATCCGGTTGAGCTTCCAATGCTCCCGACAGCCGAATTACTGCTGGCCCAGGTGCCGCCTCCCGAAGCGTCTGTTACTGTAATGGTGGATCCGGTACATACTACATTCGGGCCACCTATCGGTTGCGCAAAAGCACCCAGTGTGCTTAAGTAAAACACGAGTAATAAAATTACGTTTTTCATATTTTTTTGTATTTTATGGTTAAATAATGGATTGACCTTTTCACTGCGCCGACTGGCGATTTGCTTTAATCAGCCATCTGGCAGGCGGATTGTATAAATTATCTTTATCATGATGACTGCTTTTTTTCTGATGACTAATGCTTTTTCCGAGAAGTAACTGGCGATTTCAGGCATCGTTTTTTGCCCTCAATCAACGGTGTAAAGGTGGCACAGTGCGGGCTCCTTAAAGAGAGCGATAGAACTGAATTTGAATTGGAAACCAACGGTAATTTCTACCCCGTTCCTTTTGGAAATCAATACCGTTAAACAACGGTATTTTGGTATTGTATTTTTGAGTATAATATAGTATTAGCAATGCTTTGCGCATTTGATCATACTGAATCAGTTAATAATTAGAAAAAACCTTTATGAGATCTTAAATTCAATGACTACTTTAGATTGGAAAATCATTCTTAACAACCTAAACCAAATAAAAATGAAAGTTCAAAAAGTAATTATTTCAGCTTTGGTAATACTGAGCCTGGGAACTATTGGTTACCTTTTCTGGCAGAATCAACTTATGGCCAAGCAAATTGCATCTTATAAAATGGTGACAACGTGTTCTAGCTGCTATTCGCCAAATTGCGAGATTTCACCACAATTTGACCTCCCTGCTGCCATGGAACTGGTTAGCAATTATAGAAATAATCATTGGATGAAAATCAATGGTAATTGTGCTCCTTTTAATATTGCAACTATGGCAGGTAAGAAAGATGCCGATACAATAATAGATTCACGAAGTGCTTGGTTCGATCTGGATACATTGAAGAAATTCATACATACGATTGAAGTCAGTTCCTGTTGTGATACATGTCCGAATCTGGTACTTGGAATAAGAATTTATTATGCGGAATATCCGCAAGATACAGCTGAATTGAGAGTCAGGTACAACGTAAACAATCCAAGTTATGCAGGTCTTCATACTTTATTAATGATTCCTACCTTCAGGGATGAGATAAGCAGAGATGTAGATTTCAATCCAGGCCAGATAATCAGAACTGGCTGTTCAGTATTATCCACTTTCGAAACAACCACAACCGGCCCTGTTTTTTCAATGTTACCTTCAACAACTGCAAAAAACCATGGAGGCTTAGCCCCACCACCCTATTTCTGTAATCTTTATTGGAATAACACAGGAGCCCTCTTTATGAAATATGTTGATGCCAATGGATATAATAGTTCTGGAACACTGAATTGCCCACCCACAGGAAATTAGATAAAACAGGATCATGGATATTTCATTGGTTATATTTTATTGTTTTGAGGCATTGCCATTGCTGGTAAGTCTTTTTTATCTGAATAAAGTAAGAGGCAATCATTTCAAATGGTTTGCTTTTTACTTGCTATACATATTTATTGCCGACCTGTTTGGTGAGTTCATGAATATTATGCAAATTCACAACCAATGGTTTTATGCTTGTCTTGTTATTCCGGTAGAATTCGCTTTCTTCTTTTGGCTTTTTTATAAAGCTTCCATGACAAAAACTGAAAAAAGGTTGCCAATTATTTTTTTGGGAATATATTCAATGAGTCTCATATTCGATTTCCTCTATTTTGCGAAGCATCTATTTCCTTTTTACTCATTTTCCTACAGTATTGGCAATCTTTTATTGTTGATCCTGATAATCTCTTTTTTTATTCAGCTTACCAATAGCGACTTAATTTTAACCTACAGAAATAATATGATGTTTTGGATAAGCATTGGCTTACTCATATTTTACCTGGGTAGCCTCCCATATTACGGTCTATTCAACGAATTTGCTTTTAAATATGTGAGGCTGAATATTATTTATAATAAAGTTTCGAAGATATTGGATTGCACTATGTACCTTATGTTTGCATTCAGTTTTATATGGGGGAAACCGAACTTACAATCTTCGCAGTCATCATCAACCTGATTCTGCTCGTATTCATAGGAGGCATCATTATATTCTTCCTCAAATACACGCAGCGCAAGTTGATCAGCGAAAAAGAAAAGGCATTGCTCCGCGAGCAACATGCACAGGAACTCCTTAACTCAAAACTCGAGATGCAGCAGTTGACTATGCAGGATATTGGCCGTGAGATTCATGATAATATAGGCCAGTTGCTCACTGTAGCATCCATCTCTGCCTATCAGGTCGCTTACGACAATGTCTGCCCGGAGGTAAATGACAGGGTAACGGATGTGGGTAAAATTATAGACCGGTCGTTGACCGAACTCCGCAGCTTGTCACGCAGTCTTACCGATGAAAAAGCCGAAATGGCTGACTTCCTGCTACAGATACAAAAAGAGTGCGACCGGATTAATGCTCTTCAGATCTGTGTAGTTACCTGCACCTGCAATGAAAACGAATTCACCATATCAAGCAGCAGCAAGAACTTTATGCAGCGAATCATCCAGGAGTTTATTCAGAACAGCCTGAAACATGCGGAGTGTAATAACATTGAAATCCGGTTTTTTTATGGAACACTTGGCCTCTCTATGTATTTGCAAGATGATGGGAAGGGATTTGATACTCAAGCTGCAAAAAATAAAATAGGCCATGGAATAGGCCTTAAGAATATGAAAAAACGATCGGAAATGATTGGTGCAGATTTTTTGCTTGACAGCGTTATTAATGAAGGCACTACCGTCGGTATTTTGATTCCATTGAACAGACTAAATTTATCCTAGCATGGAATACAGCCTTGTTATTGTCGACGACCACAATATGGTATCAGGTGCGCTGGCTAAAGTGATCAACAGTTACGCCGGTTATAAGGTATTGTATATAGCAGAACACGGCAAGGAGATGACAGAAAGGTTCAAACAGCCCAAAAACATCCCGGATATTGTGTTGCTCGATATTGCCATGCCGGTCATGGATGGCTTTGCCACTGTACAATGGCTGAAAAAAAACCATCCCGGGGTGTTGGTAATTGCACTCTCTATGCAGAATGATGATGTCTCCATTATCCGGATGATTAAATCGGGTGCCAAAGGCTACCTTCTGAAAAATAACCACCCTGAACAATTGAAACTAGCACTGGATGAGTTGGTGGCCAAAGGCTATTACTTCCCCGATTGGGTAGCCAGTAAAATATTCCTGAACCTGGGGGATGACAAAATGCATAGCCCCGTAAATATTCATTTTACTGACCGGGAAATAGAGTTTCTGAAATATTGCACCCTTGAACTCACTTATCGTGAAATTGCTGAAAAAATGATCTGCAGCAGTCGTACTGCAGAGGGATATAGAGATGCCTTGTTTGATAAACTGGGTATAAAAACCCGGGTAGGGTTGGCAGTTTATGCTATTAAAAGCGGCATTGAACATTATAATCAGGGCCAATAAGGCTTATCCCAACGGAGATAATTAGATTCATACTCCGTAAAATATCTCCATCCTAATTTGTAATTTAGCCCTAACAATTATGCCCATTGTCCCAACCAATCATTACCCTTCTTTCTGATCTCGGTACCTCGAGTCCGTCCATACCGGTTGCAAAAGCTGAGTTGATGGGTATGGTGACGGACGCAGTGCTGACAGATATTTCACACAACATTGCAGTTGGAGACCTGCGTCAGGCATCTTTAATACTTCAGTCTGCTAACCGCTATTATCCGGCAGGCGCTGTCCATATCATCATCGTTGAAATAATGGCCGGCTATCATCACCGCCTGATGCTGGCACACAAGGAAGATCAGTGGTTTTTAGCTCCTGATAACGGAATTTTGCCACTTGCTTTTGGCGGAGAGCTGCAAACCTGGCTCTGTTATGAATTCAGCGGACCTTTTACGTTTGAAGAATGGATAATTCAGGCAGGTCATGCAGCGTCCGCTATATATACCGGTAATCCACTTCCATACACTCCCGGCAGTTTTATGGTAGCGCCGCTTCCCACTTTGCCCGCTCAGTTGCCGGACTGTATGGAGTGCAGTATTCTGTTTATAGACCGATACGATAATGTGGTGTTGGATATTACAAAAGACCACTTTGAGAAGATATTGAATGGAAGGGCCTTCAGCATAAAAATGATGCGCCTGGCCGATATCACCGCCATCAGTCACAATTATAACGATGTGCCTAAAGGGGAGGCGCTATGCCGGTTTAATGCCGCTGGCTATCTTGAGATTGCAGTGAATCATGGCAGCGCCGCTGGCCTTTTGGGAATTAAGACAGATGATGCCGCGAACCTCGGATACAGGACTATAAAAATTTATACGGGGAAAAACGCCTCCTGATACGAAAAGCCAAAGTATGCTAAATACCCTGATACTGATAAATACAATAGCCGTTAATTATTGAGATCAATTTGAATTTGCTGGTATCAAAATGTGTAAAAGGTAATGAATCGCTACAGAGATTAATATCATTACGGCGCTCATCTGCAACAATGTATTTAATCATGCCGCTATTCATACCTTTAATAAATCCGCTATAATCGTATGTGTTATTATTGGCCCTATATACCATTGAAGTTACATCCATAGTGGGCATTATGGCATATTCTATAAACAGGTTGTCGAGAAAATGCCGCTCGGTAAAGAATATCTTTTCTCCCGTCTGAATGTTCAGTGACAGCCTGAAATAGTTATAAAGCATTGCATCTCTTGCATATTCATCCCGGTTGTTTTTAAATCCCTTTTCTATATATACTACGCTGAAAAAACCAACCGTTTTGGATGTGATGAGAATGATAAAAGCAAGGAGGGCAAATCGATAAATCAACCTCCTGAATTCATCTGTCCGGAAGGTTAATTCCTGACTGCTCACATATTGCAAAAAGCAGGGTAGTGCAAGCAATACCATAATCAGGAACTCTGTAAAATAGTTGTTGCTGCTTCCCTTCTTTAAACCGGTAATAACAGCAAACAAAAAAGACAGAGCTGCACCTGCTGCTAATATCTGGTATGTTTTATTCTGTATTTTTTTGAGCGCAAACCAGGCCATTAATCCACCCAGTATGTAAAATGGTACCATGTCAAGATAGAACTGGCTGATGAACATGGAATACAGAAAACTCAGGTCAAAACCATTCTTCAGTCCGAGCCAGGTATTCAGGTAAAACAAATGCACATTATTGAGGCCAACAATGAGTACTGTAATCAATCCTGAAAAGATAACGGTAAGGGTTGCATAAATAATTGCCGGAAGATAACGCCGCTCAACGAAAATCATACAATATCCGGTAATACCCAGGCACAACAGCCCGCTTTGCTTAACAAATATACATCCGGCTGTCAGCAATGCAGCAAGTACAATGTAAAGGATGCTACCTTTCTGGCTGTAATGAAGATAAGTCCATATCGCAGCTACAAACAGAAACAGGTGCATACTATCGCCGCGGGTATAATAGTGCGAGGTAAGCACCAGGAGTACAGGCAAAGAAAAGACAACGCATCTGGACAAACTCAAACCCATGCCCCTGATGATAAAAGTGCAGAGTCCTATGGTGAGCAGGTTAAAAATCAGGGCTATTATTCTGCATAGCACAAAAACAGACTGTACATCCAACGCTTTTATACCTGCAAGCCTGCCAATGCCTGCCACGAAGTAATAATACAATGGTGTATACTGGATAACTGCATAGCTGCCTGCAGCCGGATCCTGATACAATGGCTGACCCAGCATTAATCGCTGTATGCCATAAACCACATTCAGCTCTATGCCTCCCAGGTTATTGTTGTAATAACCGATGAGCACTACCCTTAAAACCAAGGTTATGAGGAAGAGTATAATGATGTATGTAGGCAGGTAACGGGGGAGTTTCATTCAGAGGATTGGTTTAAATTTACAGATCATAGCATTACTCCAATTCTTTAAGCATTTCCGGGTCATACCCTATTGTAAACTGTTCAGGAATTAGTTTATTGATTAGTTTGACTGCCTGGCCCAATTCCGGATTATACCTGTTCTCAATCCATATTGTTTTTGCAGTAAGACGATTTTTATAATCAAATAAAATCTGGCAGCCATCTATGATATCGGGGTTATTGTAATAATTAAATGTATCCAGGGAATCCAGATTGAGTTGGGATAGCATTTTGAGGAAAATAGTTGGTTTTAATTTTTGATGAAATACAAGGGAATCCGGGAAACCAAAATGGTGAAATCTGATCTCTGCAGAGCTATCTGTTATCACATATACATCGCCGTAACCCGAAGCCAGATAATGCTCGTACCTGTAAAGACTCAATGTAAATGGTTCAATTTTAAAACTATCTTGTTTACTATAATGGTTATCCTTTGGGTTCGTATTGTTTTGGCAGGACAAACATAAAAAGAACAGTATTGCTGGCAGCAACCTGTAGAGTTTTCTGCCATCCCAATATTCAATAAAAGACTTCAGGGCATGGTGGCACAACTTTGCAAAACTCATTTTGGAACTGCCCCCTAAACGATTGCCCCTGGCAGCAACCACATATTGTTTCGCCCGGTTTTGCTTTGCCAGGTATGCAGGCAGATGATTGAACCCGGCAGCGATTGCAGCCTCCAATACTTCCCGGTTGATAAGGCAATAATTGCCGAAATTCATCTGCTTGCCGGTAAGCAAACGAAATGTGTTTTTATAGATCCAGTAATTCGCTCTGAAAAATAATGATTCCTTGCGTTTTCCTCTCACAACATGAACAATATCCGCATCTCTGCAATTCAGTAAGTTGGCTATTATTCCGGGATCATCCTGCCCGTCCGAATCCATAACAACGAAGCGATTTCCCGGCATTTTTTGAGCATACAGGAACCCTTTATAAATTGCAGCCTGATGACCGCAGTTTTCAGATAATTCAATTATATCAAGGCCGGTAGTGCTGCTGTTGAAACGGAAACTTTCTAACTGCAGTGAGGTGTCGTCTGTAGAGCAGTCGTTAACCACAATTACATGGAATGTATACGGCAGTAATGCCACAGCCTTTTCCAGCCTTTCCAGGAACCTGACCACTACATCACTTTCATTATAGCAGGGAGTAATGATAGTTATCAATGGTTGCCGGTTCATATCAGTCGCAGAATAGTTAAAAGTAACCCAGCTTTGCTAACCAATTTAATACCCGAATATCTCCTGCAATGTCAGTTTCTTTACATCACCTACGCTGGCAAGCTGTTCCTTACTCAGTTTTTTCTCTGATGCAACTATACAGTAGGTATAGGGTTTATTGGCCATATTCTCATCATGAAATTGTTTCAGCTCGGCATAAGATAGTTTATCAGCCTTTTCATAAATTCTTTTACGGATATCCTCATTCAGTCCGTGCCTTTCAGCTGCCAGGTAATTATTGATAATGTCGTCTTCAGTTATGCGATCAGTTTCAATGCTTTTCTTCAGCTCAGATCTTGCTGCCAGTATATTATTCTCTACTGATGGCAGGTCATTCAGCAATTCATTCATCGCCTTTATAGATTCATTGAATTTATCGGCCTGGCAACCTACATAAGCATTAATGGCGTATGGATCTTCCTTCTTTTCAGGTGTGCCAATGTTGGAAAAGGTAGAATATGCCAAAGCCTTACTCTCCCTTATTGTCTGGAAAACCAGCGAACCCATACCACCGCCAAAATAGTTATTGAACATATTGATTGTAGGCTGCTTATCAGGGTCGTAACCCGGTATATTCCTTACCCAGCGAATTTCGCTCTGCACCATATCATAATCGGCAAATAATACCTGGTTTGAAGATTGGGTAGTAAACGAATAAACTTTGGGCGCCGGTGCAGGACTGAACATTACCGGCATTTTATGTACTGATTTGAGTGAACTGGTCAGCCCAGATAAAGTTGCAGGTCCGTAATAGATGATCCTGTGGCTGGTTGCTGAAATATTGTGCAGCAGATCTGTTAGGGCTGATCCGGTAAGTGCATTGAGTTCTGCATCAGATAAGGCATTATTAAAAGGATTATCAGCGCCGTATCGGGCATAGCTTACCAGGCCGTTCATTATCGCCTGTTTGTTATTTTTTGCATCAGCCCTCGATTTGCTCAGCCGTTTTTTCAAGGATGCAAGCGCTGCTTCATCTGGCTTGCAATTGGTAAGCAGATCTTCCAGTAAAGCCTCGGCTTTATCAAAGTTTTCCTGCAGGCCCTCCAGGCTCATTGTGGTATATTCATTATCTACCCTCATGCTGAAAGAACATGCCAGCTTGTAAAATTCCTTTGAGAAATTTTCGGCGGTTTTTGAATCTGTGCCGAGAAACTGAAGATAGGATGCTGCAACAGCCAGTTTCTTATCATTCCAGCTGCCCATTTTATACCTGAAACCTAATCTGAATAAACCGTTTTCATCGTTATGCACATACAATATTTCGGCAGGGCCAAGGTTGCCTTTCTGCATATCTTTGTTATAATCTACCCATACAGGCTCAATAGGTGTTACCGGTGCTGAAATAACTGCTTTTACAAAAGGAGATTGCGAATTCCGGTTCGTTTCTACAGGAGTTATTGGCGGCTTAACCACCTTTATTACGCTCTTATCTTCTCCCTTACGCTTATAGACCACAACATAATTCTCTCCGAAATATTTATTGGCGAAAGCTACTATGTCCTTCTTGGTCAGTTTAGAAAGCTTATCAGTATAGGCCACATCATCCAGCCAGTCCTCTTCTCCTGTAAAAGCATTCATCAGGGCAGAGGCACGGGAACCATACTTTTCGCTTTGCTGCATCATTGCTTTCTTGGCGTTATTAACTATTGATACCAGCAAGTCATCATCAAAGTTCCCTTTCTTCAGGTTATCAATTTCACCCAGCATCAGGTCTTTTACATCTTCCAGCTTCTGATTCAGGGTAGGCGTTCCCTGCAGGTTCATATAGCCATAATCAACTAACACATCGGCTCTTGCTGATGCCCTGAGTAATTTTTGCTTTTTCACCAGGTTAAGATCTATCAATCCTGCCCGGCCATTGGTAAGCACCTGCCCCACAAGGTCGGCCAGCAGCGCATCTTTATCATGCACGCCCGGTAGCCGGTAACCTATTGCTGCAAATTCGGCATCAGGACCATATACTTCTTTGATAACAGGCGAAGTGATAGGCGCTTCAGGTTTAAAAGTATACTCAGGTATATCTTTCTTTTCCATGCTGCTGAAGTAGGTTTCAATTTTTTTGATCATTACATCCGGTTCAAAATCTCCGGATACTATGATTCCCATATTATTGGGCACGTAGTAGGTATTGAAATACTTCCTTATTTCAAGCAGAGAGGGATTCTTGAGGTGTTCGATAGTACCTATGGTAGTTTGCTTGCCATAATTATGGTTCAGGAATAAATTGGCCAGCATCATTTCAGATACCTTCCTTGGGTCATTATCCAGACCGCGGTTCTTTTCTTCATATACTGCTTCCAGTTCTGTATGAAAAATCCGGAATACCGGGTTGCTGAACCTGTCGGCCTGTACTTTCAGGAACTTATCTACAGCATTTGCCGGGATGTCTTCGGTATATACAGTTTGCTCAAATGATGTGAATGCATTAGTTCCTTTCGCGCCCATTGACGTCATCATTTTATCATACTCATTTGCGATAGCAAATTTTGCTGCTATGCCCGAAACAGAATCAATACGGTGATAGATTTCTTTTCTCTTTTCTTCGTCTTTGGTATGGTTATACTCCTCATACAGATCATTGATCTTATCAAGCCAGGGTTTTTCATCAGCCCAGTTTAGGGAGCCATAATGCTGGGTACCTTTGAACATCATATGTTCCAGGTAGTGGGCAAGGCCGGTATGATCTGCCGGGTCTGTTTTACTCCCTGCTTTTGTAGCAATATAAAAATGCATTCTTGGCTCCTTATGGGTAGGGCTGAGAATTACTGTGAGGCCATTTTTGAGTTTGTAGAACCGGGTCTGCATCGGGTCACCGGTTACATAACGGTACTTAAAACCATCGGCGCTTTTTTCGGCCCATTTATGTTCTTCCTGGGCGAAAGCCGCATTTGAAAACTGTAATCCGGAGACGAGTAGGAGCAAAACAGTAATTCTCATTATTAGTTTCATAAACAATCGCATTTTGGTTGAAATTAAAAAATATTCGGCAAACGGTAAGAACAATATGATGATGGATGGGAATTCCGGCAAACAGGTAACCAGGTAAATTCAGGTGCTAGGAAAAGGATATTTTCTGAAAACCTTAATTGTATTATTGTGGCACAGTACTTAACCAACGGTATAATAAACGCAGGTTGTAACAAAATCCCTGAAATAAGGGATCCAGCTAAGCGGAGGCCATTGTTTTCTGGGTTTAAGTCCGAATTTGTATTTGTAGATGGGGTTAATGAGGTAGTGCCTTTTATTAAGCACTTTCAGGCCACTCTTCTTTATAATGCGTTCAAAACGCTCAATAGTAATTCCGGTATCCTTTAATTCCAGTAACTCTTTGATAATAGAAGGATGTTCTCCGGCTATATTTAAAATACCCTTGTACATGAACCGGGGCAGCAGGTGATACCAAGGTATAACACTAGCCCACTTTTTCCTGCATGCCTGCTGATGTCCGCCAAAAGGCATTTGCCAGGGAGGGAATCCAAAAAAAATCTGCCCTCCCGGTTTAAGAAAATTTCTGAGATAAGGAATAAATTTTTCCTGTTCCGGAACATGTTCAATTACATCCTTTAAAATAATAACATCAAAGAAATTCCGGTATTTATTCAGGAATTCCTCATCATAAATGTTCTGGCATACAAACTCTGCCTTTCCCGCATTGACTTCATTTGCAAGAAATTCATTTGCTGTTACAATCCTTTCTGCAGCAAGGTCTACTCCCACACAATGGCAGCCATGATTTATAAAAGGTTTCAAAACGCCACCTTCGCCAGTGCCTACTTCCATAACAGTAGTTCCCGGAATCATCGGTTTTGTCATTTCTATGAATGGCAACAGATAAGATTCCGAATTTTCTTCCTGTTGGTCGAAACGGACTTTGAGATCAAAATGCTGTATTAGCAAGATTTTAATTTTTTGGTGGGCAAATTTAGTTATATTTTATCCTTAGTGAAGCTTTCAAAATAATTACTGCAATATTACGAAGATATTTTACTGTTTATCGAGGAGTAAATTCTGCGAATAGAAGCCCTGTATTTAAAGACTTTACAACTAAGAGAAACCGGAAAAGAACGAGTAAGAGTGCAGGAGGTATATTGAAATATTCACCTGACATCTGTATTATTCTACCTCAAATGCAGCATGGTAAAAATTATTCTGTGCAGATATTGGGCGTAATTTTACATAGAAGCATTCTGTAAATAACCGGTATGCCATAAATTCATGAGTGCTCACATTGAATTCATCAAACATAATAATGTCGCCTTTCTGCAAGTAGGGATATAGCTGGGATAAAGCAAATAAGGTAGCAGTGAACAGATCCGCATCCATGTGAATCACCTTCCTTTTATTTTTAAAGACAGGGCTGTTTTCCTGAATAAATCCATGTAAAGTATCCTGAAAAATCCCTTTTATAAAAAGCCCTCTTTTATCATCTATCTGAGGTATTCCGGATTGCATATCTCCTTTTGCAAACAGGCCCCAGTCTTCAGGCAGCCCCTCAAATGTGTCGAAACCATAGAAACGGGAATCAGGATTATCGCAATGGCTTAACCACCATTTGAAAGATGTTCCACCGAAAACGCCGAACTCTAAATAGCATACCGGATTGTCTTTCAGATTGTAAGATTCAACTATAGCGGCAAAGCTTTTCAGCCGGTTGTTATAATCTCTTACCGGAACATAAAAGTCGTTCATCAGCATTTTATCTTTCTTATGTTTATGTACCCATGAAGTAAGTAGATTGAAATTATAAATAAATCCGAAAAGCTTATTAAAGGGTTGAAATATCTGCAATAACCGGGTAGCCAGCAGGAAGTCCTTGGTGAATTTTATTACAGAAAGTTTCTTTGTTCTGAGAGACATAGTATTTATTAAAGTGGAAAAAAGCAGCAATTTAATACAGAATAGTGTAAATATTATCCGGTATCGGTAAAGTATCGGATTTGTAGCCGGCAATTGCTAAAAAGTAAGTAGTTGCCATTTTACTTTTCAGAACGATTACTGATACCAGAATTATCGTTTTACAAATTTCTTTACTTCTGAGCTATTGATCCTTAAAAGGTAAACACCTGCTGGAAGGTACTGAATATTAAGTTTGACCTGATTGGCATTGAAGTCTGAGGAATACACGATTTCTCCAATAACATTAGATACATCTATATGCTTAATAACAGCTGAGGAAGATACGTTTAAATCATCATATACTGGATCTGGATAGGCAGTATAACTATTTTCTTTTTCAGATATTATATTGATACCTGTGTGGCATTGTGAATAAGACCTGACCATAAACGGGAATATGGCGGATGATATACCACAACTATTGCTGACAGTATAAACGATAGTATCCATACCCGGAATTAATCCTTCGGCAACCCCTGAGCTTGTAATACCTGAAACAGTGTAATTGCTTGTACTCCAGAATCCATCTGAAGACGATTCAAACAGATTGACACTTTCTCCGGGGCAGACACTATCAACCCCTGAAATTATTCCCGGATCTGGATAGGGATTGATAATAATATTAATGGTTGTGGTATCAGAATAAGCACCGTTTGAAACAACCGTTTTAAACAGATCAGTACCCGTATAACCACTGACAGGCGTATAAGTTAAACCAACAGGAATAAGAATACTCCCTGTTGATAAAGTGGTATAAGAAGTTAGTGCAGTGCCATGAGATGGGGGAGTAATTAAACTCCAGGTTTCTGTTAGTCCGGAAACTGAATCAATGGCTGCCAACTGTGTATTTACAGGCACTGTAGCAGTGGCTTCACTGACACAAATTGTTAAGCTCTGACTATGGCCATTGGTAAAATATACATGATCTGAACCATGACCATATATCAGTATCTGTGGCCTTACTGATGAATCAGGAGCTGAAGATGAATGGAACATCATTGAATTATAAGGCGTTGTTTCCTGCCTCGATTTCAGCATAAAGCCATAGTTATATCCGCTTGCAACTATATCATTAAGCAGGTTAGTAACATTGATATGCAGATAGTTTTCTGTTGTTGAAGTGCTTTGTGGCAAAATAACTGAATCAACAGAAGTATAGGATGGCATTGTTAGCCAGTTAATCGTTGTAGCCCACGGGCTGGTAATCCGGTATAGAACGCATGTATTGTTTGTTCCATACATTGGGGTGCCATAATACCCCCATCCGGTTGTAGGATCGGCCCATAGCTGCATGATGGCAGAATCTATAGTAATACCTGCGAGTGCACTGTCATTGAGTATGAAAAATGTTCTCCAGCCGCCGGGTACACCACCTTCTGTCCAGGCCTGTCCGCATAAATCCAGGGGATTTGGTCCGCTGGCAGTGGGAGCAGGAGATGCTACAGCTGCAGCATATGCATTTGACGGGTTGCTCTTTACTATTACAATCTGGGATACTGCAGAATTGTAAATAAGAAAAGACAATATCGTCGAAAGTAAATAGCGCTTCATAGGCTGTGTTGTTTTATGTAAATATAATTTGTTCATGATCTTGCAATAAATTAGTTTATTGCTCATCATTTTATGTAGTTTGTTTTGTGATCCATTTCGCGGTTTCCGGAGCCGAATAGTTATTCATCTGATCTATCAAATCACTGATAGACCCGCTTGTAAGCAACATGCATTTTATCTGCTCATTCAGAAAACCCTCCTGAACCATATTGTCGCAAAGGGCTATCAGGGCATCATAGAATCCATTAATGTTGAGCAGGCCTACTGGTTTGCTGTGTAGGCCAAGCTGTCCCCAGGTGAGCATTTCGAACAATTCTTCCATTGTACCCCAGCCACCAGGCATGGCAATAATACCATCGCACAGGTCATGCATTTTCATTTTGCGGTCATGCATTGTGTTCACGGTAATCAGATCTGTCAATCCGTCGTGAACTACTTCTTTTGTCTGTAAAAAGTAGGGGATAACCCCTGTTATTTTACCATTGTGTTGTAATACACCTTCGGCAAGAGCCCCCATGAGGCCTACTTTTGCGCCGCCATACACTACCCGTATATTCATATAGGCGAGCGTTTTACCGAGTTCGTAAGCAGCCTCCCGGTAGCAGTCATTATATCCCTCACCTGACCCACAAAAAACAACAATACTTTTCATATTATTTTTTTACTGATCAAATATAACAGATGTAGAGGTAATTATCTTTATTATCAGTATTATTTTATGATAAAAATCCCGCACAGGCGGGATTCTGAAGTTGGAATTACCAACGGACCGGTAAATAAGAATAATTTTATTCAGTGTATAGAGGCGAATAAAAACCGAATTGATCAATACTCATCCTCGTTGAAGAAAAAGTCTTCCTGGGTTGGGTAATCTGGCCATATGTCTTCAATGCCTTCGTATATTTCTCCTTCATCATCCAGTTCCTGCAGGTTTTCAACCACTTCAAGTGGCGCGCCCGAGCGTATTGCGTAATCAATCAGCTCATCTTTGGTGGCAGGCCATGGGGCATCTTCGAGATGAGAGGCTAATTCAAGTGTCCAAAACATATTATAATCAGATTTATTTTGTTATATTTTTCGCAAATGTAAGGGAAAATTCAAAATTCAAAAGCCAAAATTCAAAAGATATATTTTCATGCAAGAAAAAACTAATCAGAAACTAACCGCATATTGAATTTCCAGACCACTAATAGATAAGCTGGCACCCGTAAAGTTTAACTGCCTGAAAATAATCCTGTTAATTTTACAATATTGCCTGATATTTACACAATAATTCTGTTCAATTTTTCAATATGCTGGTTGCAAAAAACCTGGTCAGGAAATATTCCGGTTTGACGGTGGTAAATGATGTTTCACTCACAGTTGGCAAAGGTGAAATTGTGTCTATTATAGGCCCGTCGGGAGCGGGAAAGAGTACCTTACTGCACCTGGTGGGTGCATTGGATAAACCAGACAGCGGCAGCGTATTGATTGAAGATACCGATATTCTGAAATTACCATCGGGCAAGCAGGCTAAATTCCGTAATTCCCGCCTTGGGTTTGTGTTCCAGTTTCATCATCTTCTGCCAGAATTCAGCGCCATTGAAAATGTATGCGTGCCATTATGGATAAAAGGGCTTGGAAAAAAAGAAGCTGCTGATCTTGCAGTTGAAATGCTTAAGGAGGTTGGTCTTGAAAACAGGCTAAACAATAAACCTTCAGAACTGTCGGGTGGTGAACAACAGAGGGTGGCAATAGCAAGGGCCCTGGTAAACAGGCCATCGGTGGTAATGGCGGATGAACCTACAGGTAACCTGGATACGGCGAACGCCCATGCCCTGCACAACCTGTTCTTGCATCTTCGCGATAAATTCGGCCAGACGTTTATAATGATTACCCATAATGATGCACTGGCGAAACTGACTGACCGGACTTTGTCTATGCAGGACGGGAGAATTGTGGATGAATGGGTAAATTAATATTTAGTTTATGCCGCAACATCAAAGTGCAGAGCTATTTTACATACCCTAAAATTACATGAGGGCCTTTAATCAACTTCGGCCCCGGTAATATCAACCAGTACTGTACTGGCACCTTTTACATGGCTGAGTTTTACCTTAAAATTGTCTGAAGAATTAGGTTTCACCACATCATCAATTACCTTACTGTCTTTTTCTATTACAGATCCATCAGCGTCCTTGAAAATAATCTGCAGTTTCATGTTTTTATAGCTTACCAATGTGGCATTATTTGCTATCTCACCTTCTACTACCGTCTGGCCTATTATGTTGTTGCGCAGCGAACCTTTGACCTTAAGGAATTTCAGTGGATTGTCTGTTTCAGATTCCTTTAATGATTTCTTTTTCTCCTCATACTGTGCAGATGGGTGCGAGCTGTTGGCACTGTCGCAGGCGGAGAGGATCAAACAAATTAAAGTGAGGCCGTAAAGACTTTTCATAACTGAATTTTCACCTCAAAACTACCGTAATTATGGAAATAATACCAATTTTCAATTCACTGTTGCCGCTCATTTAATAGAGAATTTACAGATCAGCCATTATAAGCCTTCTGCAGGCTTTACCAGAAATATAGTAATCCATCTGGATTATGATCACAAATGGATAAATTTACGGCTATGATGCGATTCAATTCTGAGATGGAACTCAAGTTGGTTAATGATTTTTTAATAGCTTTTTTAATCTGACCGGCCTATAAACACCAAAATAGCTTACTTTAGCACTTTCAGAAATTACACTGTTAATATATGAATTGCACTCATGCAAAACATTGAACTAACATCCGGAATATGCACATAACTATAGTATTACCTGCATACAATGAAGAAGATTCATTGCCTCCTTTATTGCAAAGGATCAATGAGGCTTACAACCTTTTTAAATGGGATGCCAGCGTACTTGTGGTAAATGACGGCAGCAAGGATAATACACTTGGTGTTGCCCGTGGCTTTAAAGGCGATATCAAAGTAGAAGTGCTGGACATACAACCCAACAGCGGTCTGGCCAATGCCATAAACCAGGGTATGCGTAAAGCTATAGAGGGATTGAAAGATACGGATATAGTAGTAACGCTGGATGCTGATGACAGCCAAAACCCCTTTCTGATTCAACGTATGATGCAGCAGATAGCCGAGGGAAGTGACCTGGTTATAGCATCACGATACCAGCCTGGGGCAAGAATAAAAGGGCTTAAGGCATCAAGGAAATTATTCAGCTGGGCAGCAGGTATGCTGTTCCGGGTTTTTGTGGGCTTTGAAGGTATAAAGGACTATACCTGCGGATTCAGGGCATACCGGGTAGATATGCTGCGGAAAACCATCAAATATTACGGCGATAAATTCATTACGCAAAAAGGTTTTGGCTGCATGGTTGAAGTGCTGCTGAAAGTGGCCAGCCAGAGCGCTACTATGAACGAGGTGCCTATGATACTGCGATACGACCTGAAGCAGGGTGTATCCAAAATGAATGTGCAGAAAACCATGAAGCAGACCCTGAAGCTTTTACTGGACTATAAACTGGGCAGAATCAATCCATAATAATGGCAATGCAGGGAATATTCAGGAAAAGAGGATTAACTGAAATCATTAATCTTGTCTGCCTGATTACCGGTATTTTTATAATCATTCTGCTTCCTTTGAAAAAGGAGATATGGTATGATGAAACCGTTTCCATACTGATCTCAAAAGGCATCAGCCCGGATACAAAGCAGTTGTTTGCTGATAATACACCGGTTTCATCAGCTACGCTTCATCAGTTCAATACCATTCCTCATGTATTTGAAGCAACTGTAAGCGACAATGCCAACAGCTTTATCTATAATCTGGCTTTGCACTGGTATACTCAATTGTGCGGCAATACTATTGCCGGATATATGTGGTTTTCTAAGCTGATAGCCATAGCCACCCTGATTGCATTCTGGTTTCTTTGCAAGTTGTTTTTCAATAACAACATTTTTACTTCTGTAGCCATTCTGTTACTTTCCACCGATATTGACTTCGTAGCCATGAGCCATGAGATACGGGCTTATGCTATGGGCATTTTGTTTATAACATTGGCTGCTGTCAATTTTTATAAATTCATGTACCGCGCAGAGAAGCCTGTATGGCTTTTCCTTACAGGCCTATTTTCGGTGGCTGCTGTGCTGTGCCATTTCCTGAGTGTGTATGTGGTAGTTGTATTCCTGGTGGCGCTGATATATAATAAGGGGCGGGCATTGTTTGCCACTAAAAATATAATTGCAATTGTAATGCCTGTGCTGATGATTGCCGCTTACTTTTTGGGTACTTATTCCGGCCTGCAAACCATGAGCCGTCAGAACCATGAAATACAGGAAAGAGCTCTTGCTGCCGGTTTCAGCAACCTTGAAGTAATGAGCCGGGCCATGAAGTTTACGGCTGTGAACCTCAAGCTGGTATTCCCTTCTTTTATGGGCAGCAGGCAGGTAATCATTATGTCTTTCCTTTTGGCGGTTGCACTTTATGGGGCAGGAATAAAACTGGCAAAAGATAAAGAGCAGAAAAGCACCCTTCATCTTCTGCTTGCCCTCAGTGCAGGCAGCAGTATTTTCCTGGCTTTATTGTGTGCAAAGTCGCACCATTATACGGCGCTTTATTACCGGTATTTTTCGTTTTGTCTGCCATTCTGTTGCCTGTTTGTTGCCTATCTGCTTTACTTGTTTTTTACGTCGCCCAGGATTAAAAATGCCATTGCATCAGGAATTGCAGTTGTAATTATTTTGCCTTCCGTTCTGTTGTTTGTTCAATGGGTTAAAAATACAAAGCCTGTACAAAAATATAACTTTACTGATGTCGCAGGAATTATAACAGCTTCGGGATATAATAAAATTGAAGTACCCCAATGGCGCGATGCCTTTCTGATAAATGCACTTTTGCCTGATGGGTATAAAATAGATTATTTTCGCAACCCGGCAGCTACTGAATTTACTGTTTATAAAGCTGAGGGGATAACTAAAATTCCGGTTATCAGAAACGACGAATAGCGCAACATGAAGAAGAAAGTAATTATTTTTTTAGGTACACGGCCCGAGGCCATAAAGCTGGCACCTGTGTTAGATGTATTGATGGCGGATGATCATTTTGAAACGATCGTATGCTCTTCGGGCCAGCATAAAGAAATGCTGCAGCAGGTGATTGATTTTTTTAAAATCCCAGTCCACTATACACTTGATGTAATGGAGCCCAACCAGCAACTGGCCGGGCTTACCGCAAAGCTCCTGGTGAAGATCAATGAGCTATTGCTTCAGGAAAAGCCTGATTACATCATTGTGCAGGGCGATACCACCACCACATTTGCCGCATCGCTGGCTGCCTTTTACAACAAGATAAAAGTGCTGCATGTAGAGGCCGGTTTGCGTACCTTCAATAAGTTCTCACCATTCCCTGAAGAGATTAACAGGGTGATGACTACAAGGGTTGCCGACTTCCATTATCCGCCCACAGAGCAATCGCGGCAGAATCTGCTGTCTGAGGGTATACCAGCCGATAAGGTATTGGTGACCGGAAATACGGTAATAGATGCGCTCTTTCTGGGGTTAAAGAAAATTGAGAACAGCATACCTGCCGGAATTACGGATCTGAACCTGCAGAATATTAAAAACTACATTCTCATTACTATGCACCGCCGCGAGAACCACGGTGAAGGAATCAGAAACATATGCATTGCCCTGAAAAGGATAGCAGAGGATGCCAATATACCGGTAATATTCCCTGTGCACCTGAACCCTAATGTGAAGAATGTGGTACATGAACTGTTGGGCAACCACCCACTGATACACCTTACTCCGCCGTTTGCTTATCCTGAATTTCTGTGGCTGCTGGACAACTCCAGGCTGATACTGACCGACAGCGGAGGTGTGCAGGAAGAAGCGCCGTCGCTGGGAAAGCCGGTATTGCTGCTGAGAGATACCACCGAGCGGCCGGAAGCGCTGCAGGCAGGCACCGTGGTAAAAGTGGGCAGCGATACAGAACTGATATATAAAGAAGCGATGCACCTGCTTACCAATAAGGAGGCTTATGAGGCTATGTCGGGCAGATCGAACCCTTATGGGGATGGTAAGGCAGCTGGGCGTATCCTGGAATCGATGCGGGCATTGGAGTAAATAAGTTCAACCGCAACAGGGGCTAAGGTTTTGCAAAGATGGAGCTAAGGCATTTCGACATAGATTATTTGGATCAACTTATTATTTTATGAACACTTCTGGAAATACGATTCTTATTACTGGCGCTACATCGGGCATAGGGCTGGCTTTTGCAGAGCAGTTTGTGCATGAGGGCAATACCGTTATCATTTGTGGCCGCAGGGCAGACAGGCTTGCTGAAATCAAAGATAAACATCCGGGCATCATTACCCGGGTTTGTGATATTACCAGCGAACACCAGAGGGCTGAACTGCACGACTGGGTTATAACCAATTATCCTGCTGTGAATGTGCTCATCAACAATGCCGGGATACAACTGGTTACCGACCTGACCAAGCCTGTAGACATTGACCTGGTGCGGATGGAAATGGAAACCAACTTTATAGCGCCGGTGCACCTTGCGTCGTTATTTGCTGAGCATCTTAAAACGGCCAGAGACCCTGCCATTATCAATATATCATCGGGACTGGCCTTTGTGCCAATAGCTTTTATGCCGGTATATTGCGCTACCAAGGCTGCTATTCATTCGCTTACATTATCTCTGCGGCACCAGTTGAAAAATACGCCTGTCAAGGTTTTCGAGATAGCCCCGCCATCCGTGGATACCGAACTTGGACACCAGCGCAGGGAAGATAAGACCCAGACTCATGGCGGAATACCAATACAGGAATTTCTTACGGAGGCTATGGATGCGCTGAAGAATGATATTCTGGAGGCGCCTATCGGGCAGTCGAAAGGGTTGAGGGCTAAACGTGAAGATTTGTTTGGCGCGATGAACCAATAGGTGGTTTCCAGTTTGCAGTTGACAATTGGCAGTTGACATTTTACCGTTTGATCTGCCCCGGCTAATATCTGAACCAACTCCAGCAGGGCAGCCCCTTATTCTATCACTAAGGGCAGGCTATGGTGGGGCGTATTTATAGTTTCTGATGTAGTTCGCTAACAGGAACAAAGTGCGATGCGCATATGTTTCTTTTGGTGGGTATAGGGCAATAAATTCAGTTGTCCAGCACCTCACAGGTGCGGGACAACTAATGACCTTTAATCTTCCGGAATTACGATCTCGGCGCCATGAAACTTGCGGGTTTCCATGTTGTACTGATCGCCTTTAGACATGATGTGTACAATGATATTCTCTACCGAAATGGGCTTGCCGAATTCGATATCGGCTATGTTGTTATACTCAATGTTTTTTCCGTCAATGATAACCACACTGCCTGAACCTATTGCTTCCAGAATAATTCCTTTGGAAACTATGATTCCTGTATCCTCGCCAAGGCCTACGCCTATTGCGCCCGGCTGCTGTGCTACTGCCTGAGCCAGCCTGTTGAAACGGCCCCGCTTATCGAAATGGGTATCTATGATCGCATATCTGAGCAGGCCAAGGCCTGTGGTTATTTTTACTTCGCCCTTAAGGTGCGCAAGGCTGGCGTTGCCTTCATAGATCATGGTTTGACCCATTGCCATGGCTCCGGCGCTGGTGCCCGCTACTACAAAATTCTCGTGCTTGAACCGGTCTGTAAGAATATCAAGGAATTCGGTGCCGCCAAAAATAGACGACAACCGCAGCTGGTTGCCCCCCGAAATCATAACACAATTGCAGGCCTTAAGGCGGTCCAGGAATTCTGGCTTTCCGGCATCTTCTCGGTTGCGTATGCGCAGATGGCCAATGTTGTTGCAACCCAGTTTATGAAATGCGTCGATGTAATTCTGGGCTACTTCATCTGGTATGGATGATGCTGTAGTAACAACCTCTACATGAGGCTCCGGCCCATCTATAAGACTCACAATATTTTTAAGTATGCCCAGCTCCATGAAGTTGAGCCTGTTGCGCTGAAGGATTCCCTTTTCAAGATCTGTTCCTTTATCTTCCGCCCCACCTACTGCTACTAAATGCCCTTGAGGATATGCCACCTGGTATTGCTGTATTTTTATAAATGAAAAAAGTTAAACGGCAATATTAACAAATTAATCTGAGAGCTGAATTACCGGGTTATGCACATAGGTGCAATTCATATTGTTGCCGGCAAGTATTTATTTTACAAGTGCGGCTCCGGCCACACTACTAAATAAATAAAAGAGAACACTTGAAATTCAGCCTG
The DNA here is from genome assembly GCA_903835005.1 of uncultured Bacteroidota bacterium. Classification (GTDB taxonomy): domain Bacteria; phylum Bacteroidota; class Bacteroidia; order Chitinophagales; family Chitinophagaceae; genus Nemorincola. The sequence continues at coordinate 49,851 of CAILLK010000127.1, forward strand.
GAACATTATTATTAATTGTTGTTGGAGGTATAACTATTCATCACCTTTCAGTACTTTATTATTCTGTTCCAATACTGCCAACTGGCGCCTGATACTCTCGTGGTGTATTTTTTCGTAAACCTCTACTATAAAATCTTTGGGCAACTGATGTAGTGCTGCCCTTTCTGCCCGGGTATCTACTATTTCGCGCCAGCGGCCGGGCTGATAGGCGGTTAGGTTGCATTCGCGCTTTATGATTCCCATTTTTTCACTCAGCTCCATTCGCTTGCCTATCAGGTCTATTATCTCGGCATCCAGGCTGTCCATCAGCTGGCGGAGGTATTCCAGTTGCACCAGTCCGCTCATATCGTCAGTGAATTCTTCGCGGACAATTAGGCTTTGCAATATCAGTTTCAGGGCTGCCGGGGTTACCTGCTGGGCGGCATCCGTCCATGCATTATCAGGATCAGGGTGCGTTTCTATCATGAGGCCGTCGAAATGCATATCCAGTGCCTTCTGGGCTATTTCGGCAATGCGGTTCCTGTTGCCGGTGATATGGCTGGGGTCACAGATCAGGGTTAATTCAGGGCGGCGGCGTTTCAGTTCTATAGGTATGGGCCAGTTAGGCTGGTTGCGATAGCCCACCGCCGAAGTATATCCGGAAAAGCCCCGGTGTATTGCGGCTACCTCGCGGGTGCCCGAGACCTCGAATCGCTCAATGGCGCCTTGCCATAGATCAACATCGGCATTGACCGGGTTTTTGACCATTACCGGAATATTTACCCCCTTTAATGCATCGGCCAGGTGCTGCACCTGGAAGGGGTTGACAGTAGTGCGGGCTCCTATCCAAAATACATCAGCACCATATTTCAGGGCCAGATCAATGTGGGCAGGTTCTGCTACTTCTACTGATATAGGAATATTGTATGTTGCTTTAGCTTCTGCAAGCCACTGCAGTGCCTGTTCTCCATTGCCCTCAAATGAACCGGGCCGGGTGCGGGGTTTCCAGACACCCGCGCGGAATAAATTTACGCTTATAGCCGATAAGGCTTGTGCAGTGGTCATTACCTGCTCCCGGGTCTCAGCACTGCAGGGGCCGGCAATAATAAATGGTTTGGCTTTTTTGAAAAAAGACATACTGCAAAGGTAGGGGGATTGGGTGATAGGTTAATCGGTTGATAGAGGGATAAGTTGGCAGGTTAAAAAATTAATATAATATGTTTATGTGTAAGTTTATAAGGTGCCCGGTAGAGACGTTGCAGTGCAACGTCTCTGCTATAGTAATAAATCTCTGCTATAGTAATAAATAGGTATATTTTTAAAGAAGCAAATGAATCATTCATCCGTATCCTCCGGTTGTTCCGGCTCATTTTCTTCCTCTTCATGTTTTCCAAAACGGCCGGTTAAAACTATAGGCGCTTCGGGCAGGGAAAAACTGATGAAATAAATGGTCCGGCCTTCGGCGAGGTGCATTTTCTCGTAAAAAGTCTGGATGGCGAGGGAACCTGTGGCAAGGCCTTTTCCGTAAATATCGGCTATATTTTCGTGAATAATGCAGCCTTCCTCCGCAATGGTTTCGAGTGTAAAATCATAGAGTTCTTTTGAGTCGGTTTTGAGGTTTATGGTTGCTCCGGGTTTCAGGATCTGCTGGTACAGATGCAGGAAGCGGGGATGGGTGAGGCGGTTCTTGGCTTTTTTAAGGAAGGGATCAGGAAATATAATCCAGATTTGTGCTACCTCGCCGGGGGCAAAATAATTGGTTATCTGCCCGATGTGTATGCGCAGAAAACCAACATTATCCAGGCCTTCGGTGAGCGCTGTAGTTGCTCCCCTGTATATTCGGTTGCCTTTTATATCTACTCCAATGTAGTTCTTCTCTTTATGTTCACGGCCCAGGCCCACGCTATACTCACCCTTGCCACAAGCCAGCTCGAGGGTAATAGGGTGGTCGTTGCGAAAAAAAGTTTTCCAGTTGCCCGGCATGTTTTCGGGGTACTGCAGCACATTTTTGTAAGTATCAATAGCCTGGAATTTGATCAGTTTTTTATGTCCCATGAGTAGCAAAGGTACGTTTTACGGAATTTCTGGTGCTTTTGAGCCTGGGTTTTAAATAAACTGATTAAAAGATAGCCGGATTCATTGTAAAAGCTAGCATGAGAATTTCCATGTAGATAATATGATGTATGTATATTGTTTTGAATTTTAGTTAGATGAATTAATGGTAAATTAACTTACAAATTGACGACTATGATACATAGCCAACTACTTTTGCGCTTTTAAGTTTAAGATAAAACACAATATAATAACAGCAATTAATTATGAAAAAAAATTCATTAATATTGGTAGCAGCTGCTGCTCTGATTTATATTACGCTTTCCAGCGATATAGATGGCGCTGCTCATCATGGACATGGAGATGTTACCGGAGCCCCATCAGGAGTGGCTGGCCATTGCCAGACAAGCAGTTGCCATGGAAGTAATAATGTATTGACAGTCGTTAAGCTTCAGGTCTTGGATTCATCATCAATGCTTCCGGTAACTAATTATAATCCGGGCCAGACCTACCTGGTTACACTGAACGGAGATGCAACGGCAGTTTCTACCAATCTTCCCGGATTTGGATTTATGGTATCGGCTGTATCTGGCAGCCATACATATTCCGGAACATATAGTATCCCAACGGCATTGGCAAGTTATATACATACTTATCCCTGCGGAGGTACAACGGTGGTGGAACATTCAATAACGTTGAGGCAAATAACTACCGGGACGAATACTTATGCCACACAATTTTACTGGACAGCGCCCACAGGTACAAGCGACAGTGTATCGTTCTTTTCTCTGTTGAATGCAGTAAACGGAAACAGTGCGAGCTCAGGTGACTACCCGAATGCGGCACCCGTAGTAACCATATATCAAAATGTAACAACATCCGTGGCTCCCACTCAATCGGCCGGTAATGAAATAGCTGTTTACCCTAACCCTGCAAGGAACCAGATTAATATAGCATATAACGAAAAAATAACCGACATTGCAATTCTGAATTTTTTGGGGCAAACAGTTTATTGTTCAAAGAATAATTCAGTAAACCCTGCTATTAAAATAAGTGATCTGCCATCCGGCCTTTATTATGTATTAATAAATAATCGTGTTTCTGCGAAGTTTTTGAAGGACTGATTAGGGTATCCAGGCTGACTAAGAATAATCAGGTATTTTTAATAAAACAGGATAAAAGTTGATTGGGCCAATTTGTAATTGGCCCTTTCGTAATTTTAGAATTATAAATATTAATAATGCATCTGCGTCTAACGGACTGGTGGAAATCGAATTCTTTCTTTTGTACAGATATGTGCTCTTACTCCTAATCCTGCTCCCCTGAGTGGTTTTTAGAATAATTTCGACAACAAAAATAAAGTTTGGCCTGGTTTTTGCTGCAAACTATTCGGTTGCAGTTTTTCCCGGTTCAGCAGCTGCAAAAGAGGGCCTGTAAGGTTTGTTGCCGGGTATGGTTTTTTATTAACTTAATTTTGGTTCTATTTATTTAAGTACCTACATTTGATTTTTGCCAAATATTCAATAACTATTTCATAAACAACAAAAACCACACAAAAAATGAAGAAAAGAATTTTACTATTTACCATTGCTGCAGGTATGTGTACCCTTACTTTAAGCAGTTACCTTGCCGGTCCTGCATCTATGGGTTATGACTGCACCGGAGCTGAATCAGCAGGTACAGGTGCTTTTACTAACCCTACAGGCTGCACAATAGGATCTGGATGCCACTCATCTTCTGCCACTACAACAATTACTGCAGGCATAGAGCTTGACTCTGCCGGTATAGCAACTACTCACTACAGGCCCGGAGTAACATACACCATAAAACTTACCGGAACTAACGGAACGGCGACATCTTATCCGGATTATGGTTTCCAGATTGCTGTTCTAAAAGGAACTGCATCAGCTGGAACAAATACTGATGCCGGAGCCTTTGCTACAACTAGTCTGCCCACAAATACACATATTCAGGCTCCGGGCGCACATACAGCTTTAACTATTGCAGAACATAGTACGGCGCTTGCTGTTACCGGTACAACCTTTACACAATCCTTTGTATGGACTGCCCCTTCGACAAACGTTGGCAGCATATCTATATGGGCAGGAGTTAATTTTACAAATGGTAGTACTATAAATTATTCTGGTGATCAGTGGAATACTAATCATGTTACTATTGCTGTTTGGCCCTCAGTTACAAGCGTCTCCAGTGTTATAACTGATCTTTCTGTAACTGCCTTCCCTAACCCGGCAATATCCAACTTCAACTTGCAGCTTGAGAATGCTCAGCAAGGCATTTACACACTGCAAATATTCAACATGAACGGAAGTGTTATTACCAGCCAGAATGTAGCAGTAAATAATGCTATAGAAACTGCAAGCATAAATACCAGCAACTGGCCCGCAGGGTTGTATAATGTAGTTGTTGAAAAAGATGGTAATAAGAAGAGTTTGATTGTGGTGAAGCAATAATTATAATAAACATTAATCAAATGCCATTCGGATTAGCCGGGTGGCATTTTTTATTGTATGATTGGTTGTTTAAGTAAAAGGGGATAAGATGGTCCTGAATTTGTTTATTTTTATGAATGTACCTACATTCGCATTTCTCGAATTTATTAAAAATCAATTTTTTAGCATTCAAAAAGTTTTATGAAGAAAAGAATTTTACTATTTACATTAGTTGCAGGATTGGGATCTGTGGTATTCAGCAGCTATCATGGTGGGGCTGCAATAAGCGGTTATGACTGTACGGGTGCGGAATCGGCTGGCACAGGTATGCAGGCAAATCCCACGGGTTGTGCCGCATCGGGTAGTGGCTGCCACGCTACATCTGCTACTACAGGAATTACAGTTGCAATGGAGCTGGATTCGGCAGGAACTCCTACTACCTACTGGAAGGCAGGCCATACCTATACGGTTAAAATCACAGGTACCAATACTACAGGCAATACATTGCCAAAGTATGGTTTCCAGATAGCTGCTCTTAAAGGAACCACTTCTGCTGCTACGGAACATGATGCAGGCACCTTGTCAGGTGCACCGGCAGGTACCCATATCACGGCAGCAGTGGCACCCTATACTTATGTGCAGTTAAGCATTGCTGAGCAAAGCTCGGCTATTGCACTCAGCGGTACTTCATTTACTCAGTCGTTCACCTGGACAGCACCTGCTGCCGGTACAGGCAGTGTGTCATTCTGGGGTGCAGCTAATTTTGTAAATGGCAACGGTGTTCAGGATGCGGGCGATCTGTGGAATACCACCCATATCACGGCAACAGAAATTGTATCGAATGCCGGCGTAGCAAGCATTGGTAATGAATTGACCATAAAAGTTTACCCTAATCCGGCAACAACCAGTTGTAATCTGCAACTGCTCAATGCAGAGCCGGGAACTTATGCACTGCAGATCTTCAGTATGAACGGGAGTGCAGTAATCACCAGGCCCATTGAGGTGAACAATGCCATAGAATCTGCCGGCATTAATACCAGCAACTGGGCCAGCGGATTGTATAATGTGGTAATAGAAAAAGACGGTAATAAGAAGAGCCTGATTATTGTGAAACAATAACCATAGTAAGTAATATTTGACTGCCATCCTTTGGAAAAAGGGTGGCATTTTTTTTGCAGGGCGCAGCCTCGATCTAATAATTTAGTTACCTAAACTTAATTCAACGGTAACGCCTGCTTTTTTTGATGTATCTACTTTTACCGATGAAATTATACGCACAAAAAAGTTAAAAACGAATCCTGTAGTAACCAAAACTAATACATACGATGAAGAAAAAAGCTTTACTTCTCCCTATACTTGCAGGATTGGCCTATGTGCTTTTCTCCAGCTATGCAAGCGGCCCCGCCTATTATGGTATCAACCGTACAGGCTCACAATCAACAGTTACCAATTGCAGCGGCTCTGTGAGTGGCACCGGCTGCCACGGCGCCGGTACCGGCACAAGCGTATTGCTGACAGTAGATTCGGGCGCCACTACCACTGCCACTACCCACTACATACCTGGGTATACCTATACCATCAAAATACATGGCACAAATACTGCCTCATTGCCTGATTTCGGCTGGGAACTTTCAACAGTGAGCGGCACAGGCTCAGGGCAGGTGCAGGCAGGGGCATTTTCCACTACTATACCGACTCATACTTATGTGGACTCGTGCGCCGGTACAGGGTTGCATATATTTGAGCAAGGAGCTCCATGGCTGGGTGCTCCGGCCGGAACCTACGATGTAGCGGTGCAATGGACAGCGCCGGCAACAAATGTGGGAAATATTACCTTATACTGCACGCTTAATGCTGTTGTTGGTACCTCGGGTTCCGTATCGGCATCAGATGCATCAGGCAATACTTCTCTGGTACTTACACCAATTACTTCTGCATCTGTTGTCTCTGCCGTAAGCGAAACCGGCTTGAGCGCCTACCCGAATCCGGTTACCGGCAATTTCAACATGCAACTGGATAATGCCCAATCTGGAACATATACTATACAGATATTCAATATGATTGGAAGTGTAATCACTACACAGAATATTGAGGTTAACAATGCCATTGAATCAGCCACCATTAATACTAGCAACTGGGCCAGCGGGTTATATAACGTGGTTATAGAAAAGGACGGTAATAAGAAGAGCGTGCTTGTAGTGAAACAATAAATGTGTATTAAGCTGTATTATATAAAAAAGCCATCCACTATCTGGGATGGTTTTTTTATAAATTTTAATCTGTTGTTTGGTTATAAGAAAAATAGTGATTTACTTAGATGAAGCATAATTTGATTTCGTGAACATAATCCACTTCCTGGAGTCGCACAGCCTGCCTTGCCCATCAAAGGCATTGGTGCATTTCGATTGCCCGGGTTGTGGTATGCAGCGCAGTTTTATTTATCTGCTCAAAGGCGACCTGGTGAAAAGCATATCCATGCACCCGGCTACTATACCTACGCTGGGCCTGGTTGTTTTTGCTCTGTTACATTTTATTTTCAGGTTCAGTAAGGGAGCAAAAATTATCGTTATACTACAGTTGTCTGTTGCAATTATCACTATGGTTTTTTATATTTACAAAATTGTTACTCACAAAATTTTTTAAGTAATGGAAAATCAAACAACAAACAGCTCTGTATTTGATAATAACGGCCCTCAGCAGAGTCTTCCCAATGCTACAGCCGTGCTGGTATTGGGTATTATATCTATTGTTGGCTGTTTTTGTTATGGCCTTGTGGGTACTATATGCGGTATTATAGCGCTGGTACTGGCATCGAAGGATAATGCCCGCTATATGGCCACACCGCACTTGTTCACTCCTGCATCTTACAGCAATCTGAGAGGCGGGCGTGTATGCGCTATTATCGGGTTGATCATCTCTTCGCTGTATCTTATTTTTGTGATTGTGATTATTGCTGCTATCGGGTTTGCCGGATTAAGCCATCCGCAGGATTTCTTTCAGCACCTCAATCATTAATCTGCTATAAAAATTGATAACTTCATCTTTTGAAAAGCCACGACACCGGGCTTTTCAAAAGATGAGTATTATAGCGGCATATAGCAGCATCATTCCATCGGCCAGGCCCATATACCCGATTTCGGAGGGTTTCTTCCGGAGGTAAACAACTACAAGCCAGGTAATGATTGCAGTTGTCCATGCTGCTATCAGCCTTTCGGGTGCCGGGTGCCTGAAATATTGTACCGCATTGAGGGCGGCAAAAAAAAGCAAAGCAATATTTATGGTCAGATAACTGTTTCTGAGGCCCAGCTTGAGGGGCAGCGTATCAATGTTGTTGCGCATATCTGTGCGGATATCCCGGATATCGAATACAATGCATAGGGCGAATATAAAAACAAACCGGTTGAGCAGTTCAAACGGATAATTTGTAAATGATTTGTTCCAGTACATCATGGGCAACAAGGCAGTGGCAATGGTCCAGACGCCGGCCAGGACAAGTATTTTGAGCCAGCCATATTCGCGTAGCCGCTTTTTGTTTTTAAAGGGCAGGAAGGGTAGCGAATAAGAAAAGGTGAGCAAAGCCAGCCCAACTCCGAACCAGATGATGCGTAACGGAAGCCAGAAAACAGAAAGTAAAATCAATAGCGTGCCTGCAATGAAAAACAACCGGAACCAGCTGCGGTAAGGCTGTGGGGTGGTTATCTTTCGGAAAAACAGGCGGGGGGCATTGTAAACCATCAAAGTGCCACCAAATATTGCCAGATGAAGGGGGCTTATCAGTGCAGGTAGGGTGTTATTAATGAAACGCTCGGTGGCCATACACAGGCCCGTGGCGCAGCAGGCAGTAAACAGGCTGGTGCATAAAAACAGGTCGGTAAAGCGGTGGAACAGTTTCACATGGTAAAATTAGGTGTATCCACGCAAAAAGACGCTGTTATGCCCTGCAGCTATTAGTGGGTTGTTTATTTTTTTACAGTGTGTACCGGGTTAAAGTCTGTATAAAAATAAAATTTTCCGGGTATTCTGCTACACCTGTTGACTGTTCAATTTCAGAATTTTATTTGTCCTGGCCCTGGTATCCCCGCACAGCGCTCCGTCCAGTCCAAGGTCATGGCCAAAAGCAGGGATCATTACCTTAAGTTTTTGCTGCCATTGTGGTGAGTTCATCTGGTCTTTAAAGCATTGGTTGAGCAGATCGAGCATGATGGCTACTGAGGTAGAAGCGCCGGGGGAAGCGCCAAGTAATGCAGCTATTGAACCATCGGAATGGCTTACTACTTCTGTTCCGAATTCCAGTATCCCGCCTTCTTTAGCATCTTTTTTGATTACCTGCACCCGTTGTCCGGCTACTACGAGTTCCCAGTCTTCCATTTTTGCATCAGGGAAAAATTCCTGCAAGGCGTGTATTCTGTCTTCCGGTTTCTGGAGTACCTGCTTAATGAGATATTCGGTAAGCGGAATATTATGGATGCCCGCGCCAAGCAGCGGAATCAGGTTATCGGAATGTATGGAACCCGGCAGGTCGAGCAATGAACCTTCCTTGAGGAATTTGGTACTGAAACCGGCAAATGGTCCGAACAGCAACTGTTTTTCGCCGTCTATAATCCGGGTGTCGAGGTGGGGAACCGACATGGGTGGCGTGCCTGTCCCGGCCTTGCCATAAACTTTGGCATGATGCTGCTCTATAATCTCTTTATTATTGCATTTCAGCCATTGGCCGCTTACCGGAAAACCGGCAAATCCCTTGCCCTCGTTGATTTTAGATTTCTCGAGCAGGGGCAAAGAGCCTCCGCCGGCGCCTATAAATACAAATTTAGCCTTCACCTTCTTATGGGAGGAATCAGCTAGATTCTTCATCTCAATAATCCACTCGCCATGCTCCTGTTGCAGGTGATGCACTTCGTGCTGCAAAAAAAGAGCCACGCCATCTTTTGAAACTAAATGACTGAACAGGTTGCGGGTAAGCGCACCGAAATTTACATCGGTACCGGTTTCAATCCGCGTTGCCGCTATTTTTTGATTCACGTCCCGGCCTTTCATAATGAGCGGCACCCATTCCGAAAGTTGCCGGTGATCATCGGAATAAAGGATACCCTGAAACAGGGGGCTGGCCTGCATGGCTTCAAAGCGCTTTCTGAGGTAGGTTACATTTTCATCGCCCCACACCATGCTCATGTGCGGGCAGCTATTGATGAAATCACCAGGCTCGCAGAAATAGCCGTGCTCCACCATATAGGACCAGAATTGCCTGGATATTTCAAACTGGCCAGCTATTTTTTCGGCTTTTGACACAGCTACCGATCCGTCGGGCATTTGGGGGGCATAGTTCAGTTCGCAAAAGCCGGAGTGGCCGGTTCCCGCATTGTTCCAGGCATCCGAACTTTCGCCCGCCACCTTATCCAGTCGTTCAAATATCTGAATAGTCAGTTCAGGCTGTAATTCCTTCAGCAATGCCCCGAGAGTGGCGCTCATAATGCCGGCGCCTATCAGCGCCACATCGCATTCTTGTGCCGGAATGTTGTTATTGGTCATAGTTATTACTTTTTGCTTTTGCAATCAGTTGTTAAGCGTAAGTGTTTCGCTGGCTGTTATTATACCATCTTCATCGCAATACACATAATGGCCGGGCATAAAGGTGCTACCTGCAAACATTACCGGTATATTTTCTTCCCATACTATATCCGTAACTCTCGATATAGGGTAAGTATTAAGTGCTTTCACACCCAGATCGAGCTGACCCAGGCCTGCCGAATCGCGGATACAGCCGTTAATAATTATCCCGTTCCAGTTGTTTTTTACGGCTATACCACCCAGCCGGTCGCCGGTGAGGGCGCAGCGCATAGAGGCCCCGCCATCCACAACCAGCACTTTTCCGGTGCCATCAGTATTCAGTATTTTTTCTACATGGGCATGATCTTCAAATGTTTTAAGGGTATGTATTTTACCGCTGAACATCTTCCTGCCGCCATAGTCCCTGAACCCGACAGGCTCGGTAATTATTATCTTTTCATGAAAAGCATCGCATAGATCAGCTGTTTTGTACTCCATATGGTATAAGTTTAAATTATTCAATAAATTTGAAACAGGTACATAGCAAGCTGTTTCATTAGTTTCTCTTTACTTAAATTGGATTTGTGCTCAAAATAACCCATATTATGAGTAACATCCAAGATGAGCGGGTAAATTTAATTTTCCGGCAGTTTGAAATGCGGCAGCAATTCTTGCGCCGGTTAAAAGATTCAATACCTTTATTTCTCAATAAAAAAGAATGAAGATCATTACCCGCACGGTGTTGCTGCTCTCCATGGTAAGCCTGTTTACCGATGTATCCAGCGAGATGCTGTACCCGGTCATTCCCATTTACTTGCAAACCATCCATTTTTCTGTGCTCTTTATTGGTATGCTGGAGGGCATAGCGGAAGCCACCGCTGGCCTTACCAAGGGCTATTTCGGCAAGCTGAGCGACAACCTGGGCCGGCGTATGCCGTTTGTAAGACTGGGCTATTCTCAGAGCGCATTGTCGAAGCCCATGATGGCCTTTTTTACTTTTCCGCTCTGGATATTTACGTCCCGCTCGCTCGACAGGCTGGGGAAAGGCATAAGGACCGGAGCAAGGGATGCTATGCTTTCATCTGAAGCCACACCAGAAACCAAGGGCCGTGTATTTGGTTTTCACCGGGGCATGGATACGCTTGGAGCGGTAATAGGCCCGGCTTCTGCCCTCTTATTCCTGTTCTTTTACCCGGCACAGTACAAAACACTTTTTTATATAGCTTTTATACCGGGAATTATTTCTATCGGGTTCACCTTTCTGGTTAAGGAAAAAAGATCTGAGCCCAAGGCCGGTATTATTAAAACCCGCTTTTTCGATTTTATAAAATACTGGAAGGCCAGTCCGCCGGCATACCGCAAATTGGTTGCCGGGCTCTTGCTGTTTGCACTCATCAACAGCTCGGATATGTTCCTGATACTGAGAATTAAGGCTGTGGGGTTCAGCGATTCGGCTGCAATAGGGGTATACATTTTTTATAATCTTGTTTATGCCTTATGCTCTTACCCCCTGGGCGGCCTGAGCGACCGCATTGGTTTCAAAAAAGTGTTTGTTACCGGATTATTACTTTTTGCAGGAGTTTATACAGGAATGGCTTTCAACAGCAATATTTATCTTTTATTTGCGTTATTCTTTCTTTACGGTGTTTATGCCGCTGCTACAGATGGTATCAGCAAGGCATGGATATCCAACATTACAGATAAAAAAGATACTGGTACAGCTATAGGCGCCTATACTGGTTTTCAGAGTATATGCAGTCTTGCGGCCAGTACGCTTGCAGGGTTGGTATGGTTTCAGTTTGGTTCTTTGATATTGTTTTTGTCTACAGGTATAATTACTTTTATTATAGCAATATATATGTTGCTTTTGGTTAAAACAGGCGGCAAAAATACTAACTGAAAAACAATATGTGAAGAAATTAATAAAATGGCATAATTATTGCAGTAACTAAAGCAGGATTGTATTTCACGCAAAAAACATACAGTTATGAAAACCTTCATCGTATTAATCGCGCTCTACCTGCTGATCATCTCGCTTACTATTGCTGCATAGGAATTTGAGTAATGGAGTTTGGGGAAGTTTGGGTATGTGGTTTATTTTTCAGTTTTTTATCTTTTTATATTTAGTGAAGAATCCTGCCTTTATTTGCTCAAACCTGTGTAATGAATAAGTTTACTTTTTTATTGCTCTGTTACCTGGTTCTCTGTTGCGTTAATATTAATGCTCAGGGGTGGCAATGGGGGCTGGGAAGTTCCAACCCGGGTGGTGAATGTTATCCGGCAGCAGCAGCGACGGATCATTCCGGCAATTTTTATATAATAGCAAATGTTTTTCCGGTACCTACAGGATCAACCTTTACCAGTAATTATGGAACATTGCCTTTGACAGATACGGGCGGATTGTCACAGATGGCAATTATCAAAACTAATTCCGAAGGCAATTATAAATGGGTTATTGGCACCCAGGGTACATACGTATCGCCGGTTGATATGACAACAGATGAATCTGGCAATGTATATGTATTGGGCACATACTCCATTGGGCCTATGCGCTTAGGTAGTTCAGTATTAACCGATAGTACTGGTGGCGAAGTCTATTTTATTGCAAAATCAGACTCAAATGGATCTGTATTATGGGCCCGGAATATAGGTCCCGGCAATTATTCTCCCCCAAGTCTTAGAAAGGCCTGTGGGCTTAGAACAGACAACCAGGGTAACATTTATGTTTCCGGAATGTATTCAGGAGATTCGATCAGAATAGGTACAACTACTTTAACGAATGCATCACCTGGTACTACAGATATTTTTGTGGCTAAATTCAATACCGGGGGTACGCCACTCTGGGCAAAAAGCATTGGGGGTGTAAAAATGGACTATGTGAATAACATTGCTGTATCGTCCGGGGGGGAAGTATATATATCCGGTAATTTTTCTTCTCCATCAATTGTATTTGGAGGAACTACTTTTACTACAGCCTTAGATGCGCAATACATATTTAAGTTCGACAGTCTGGGAAATGAACTCTGGGGGAGAACCGCACAATCAACCGACTCAAATGACGTGATTTTCGGAGTCACTACCGACATTTCGGGTAATATATATTTTTCCGGAACTTTATATTCCGATAGCTTATCTTTTGGTGGCATTAAAATGATTAAATCCGGAGACAGTAATCCATTTATAGTAAAATATAATCACAATGGAGCCATTCTCTGGGCGCATAATGCCACCGGTGGCGCATACTATAATTATGGTTTTTCAATTGCAGTAGATTCTTGTGAGAATGCATGGGTGTGCGGTCAGGTTCAGGATAATATTAATTTTGGTGGCAGAACCATTTATAAACCCTCATACCTCACCGATGTAATGTTTATTGCTGATTTTAACACCGCAGGAGATTGTATTGCTGATACAACATTACCTGTACTGAATACCTTCTGGAGTTTTATTGCAATTGGCAATAATGGTAGCTTATATGCTGCTACCAGTTACCAGGCTGATTCCCTGATTTTAGGTAGTGATACACTTTACTCAGCTACCGGCACAAACAGTTTATTGGCCGGGAAGTATAATTATACCGGAGCATCCTGCATTTCTCTGGCTGTTGCAGGTTCAGTAGAAGCAGCAAATTATAATTTATTTCCCAACCCCGCCACCACCGATTTCACCATCCATTCCGAAACCCCATTCCCTCCGGCCTCCAAAGAAGAACTCTATAACCTCGTCGGCAGGCTCATCAATACCTATCCCTTAACTGGCAACAACACAGTAATTTCAACAGCCAATATCCCACCCGGCATGTATCAGTGCAGGATTTTTGCAGGCGGGAATAACCCGGTTACGAAGAAGCTGGTAATTATGAAATAACCTGTACCACCAACTAAAGACTTAATACTTTCGACTAAATACTCCTTAAAGAGGTATATTTCCATGCTTCCGCTTGGGCATTTTCGCTACCTTATTCTCCAGCATTTTAAAGCCTTTAATCAGCTTGGCACGGGTCTCATCGGGCATGATCACTTCATCAATAAAACCACGGGAAGCGGCGCCATAAGGGTTGGCAAACTTATCAATGTATTCGGCTTCTTTTTCTTTCAGCTTACCTTCATGGTCATCGGCTTCTGAGATTTCTTTTTTGAAGATGATCTCGGCAGCGCCCTTGGCGCCCATTACGGCAATCTCGGCTGTAGGCCAGGCATAGTTAAGGTCAGCGCCAATGTGCTTGGAGTTCATCACATCATATGCGCCGCCATAGGCTTTGCGGGTGATGACTGTTACCTTGGGCACTGTAGCCTCGCTGAGGGCATATAGCAGCTTTGCACCATTGATGATAATGCCGTGCCACTCCTGGTCGGTGCCGGGCAGGAAGCCAGGTACATCTACCAATACCAGAAGTGGTATATTGAAAGCATCGCAGAAACGCACAAACCGCGCGCCCTTGCGGCTGGAGTTAATATCGAGTACACCGGCAAGGTAGGCAGGCTGATTGGCCACAACACCTATACTTCTTCCGCCGATTCGGGCAAAACCAACTACTATATTCTCGGCATATTCTTTATGCACTTCAAGAAATGAATCTGCATCGGCAAGTTCTTCTATTACTTCTTTAATATCATAGGGCTGGTTGGGGTTGGCAGGGATAATGTTGTTCAGTTGAGGCCGCGATTCATTGCCTGCTTCATAAGCATATACCGGTGCATCTTCCTCACAGTTCTGGGGCATATAGCTGAGCAGTTTTTTTATCTGCTCTATACACTCCACTTCATTGGCACAGGCAAAATGGGTTACACCCGATTTTGACGCGTGCGTATGTGCGCCGCCCAGCTCTTCGCTGGTTACGTTTTCGTGGGTTACTGTTTTAACCACATTGGGCCCGGTCACAAACATATAAGAAGTATGCTCTACCATCAGTATGAAATCGGTAATTGCCGGCGAATAAACTGCGCCACCGGCACAGGGGCCCATAATAGCCGATAACTGTGGTATAACCCCCGATGATTTTACATTGCGGTAAAAAATATCGGCATAGCCGCCCAGGCTTACCACCCCTTCCTGAATACGTGCGCCGCCACTATCATTAAGGCCAATAACCGGTGCGCCGTTCTGTATAGCCAGGTCCATGATCTTTACTATCTTTTCGGCATGGGTCTCACTGAGGCTGCCGCCAAATACCGTAAAATCCTGAGAGAAAACATAAGTGAGCCTGCCGTTTACAGTGCCATAACCTGTTACCACCCCATCTCCCGGATAGATCTCTTTCTCCATACCGAAATCCTTATTGCGGTGAGTAACAAGTTTGCCTATTTCTTCAAACGAACCTTCGTCCAGAAGCAGTTGCAACCGCTCGCGGGCTGTCAGTTTTCCTTTTTTATGCTGGTCAGCTATGCGTTTCTCGCCGCCACCCGTCAATGCCTGCTCATTCTTATGCTTTAATAAGGCTATCTTATCCATAATGAGAACAAACTTACTGCAAAAAGGGGAAAACAGTTAGGGGTAGTAATTCCAATTACAGTGTTGATATTTTACATGTAATTTAAGTAATCCCTTCTTAGAGTATTAATAAAGGTATATTGATAGCTGATGCCAGTGTTGAATCTGCACTTCATTTAACAATACAGGCAACACTTACTTTTGTAATTTGCACCCGTATTCGCAAGCCATAACATGAAAAACAACCTTTTATTATTCTGCCTCTTTTGTATCTCTTCTGCAGCAGTTGCCCAGCAGATTCCTGCTTATAATGCGGAGGATATTATAGCACACACCAGCAGTAAAGACACCGTATACATCATCAACTTCTGGGCCACCTGGTGCTCGCCATGTGTGCATGAACTGCCGGAATTCAATAAGCTATTTGAATTTTATAAAGGAAAGCCGGTAAAAGTGCTGCTGATAAGCCTCGACTTTAAAGAAGATTATCCGGCCCGCCTTACCAGTTTTGTGCAACGCAAAGGCCTTGAGCCACAGGTGGCATGGCTTTCGGATACCGACCCCAATAAATTCATCCCGAAAATTGATAACTCGTGGCAGGGCTCAATCCCCGCAACACTTATAGTGCAGCCGGGTAAGCAGTTTAAAAAGTTTATGGAAGGCACCATAACTGAAAAAGAGATCCGTAAGATTGTAACCCCCCTGCTGAACTGAAGATACAATGTACCTGAATTAAAACCACTACTTTAGACTGAAGACTAACGACTTTCGACTCAATAAAGTGTCCTATATAGATTCATACAAGAGGCTTGCCAACCTGATCCGGAACGAAAGTTTTGAACCTATGATCAGTTGGGGGTTGCGTATGGCTATGGCAGGTACCCTGCCCATAGTTTGGGGCCTTGCCACCGGCAGGCTCAATGATATGGTGTGGGTAACACTGACCGCTGAGGCAATAACCTGGGTAGAGATGAAGGGGTCTTTTGCCTGGCGGGTGCGCACATTGGTAATTGGCGCGCTCCTTGCCATCACTTTTTCTATGCTTGGGTCGGTAACCGGAAACATTATCTGGCTCAGTGTGCTATGCATGTTTATCACCGGTTTCCTGGCTACATTGCTCAAGAGCATAGGCGACAGGGCCAGCGGGCTTGCCTTATGTGTGTACATGATGTTTATCATCTGCAATGCATTTCCCACATCCGGTATCGCCGGGATGCAGCACCGGCTTATGCTCGTAGCTCTTGGCGCTGCATGGCCTTTAATGGTGGGAATTTTCATTTCATTGATAATGCCTGCTGAAGAGCCGTTCAGGCGGCAGATAGCCCTTATCTGGAGGGCCATTTCAGAGCTTACAGTGGCTGTATCCTCTACAGGAGTTGATAAGCACAATGATGTTTATGTAAAGGAGAAAAATGTGCGCACCGCCATCGATAATTCCTACCAGTTTTATGGAAAGATGGCGCATCAGGTGCAGCAAAAAGACAATACCCGTTACCAGCTGTCGCTGTTGCGCAAAACTGCAGGCCTGGTATCAGTCAACATCCTGTCTATGGGTGAAGAAATTGACAACATCACCTTTGCAGGGCTTGATGAATCGCTGCGCATTAAAGCAGGCACCCTGATGAATATAATGCAGGAGGCAATCAACCGCATTTCGGTGTATGTAATTACCCTGAGGCCGGAAGAGAAGCTGCTGGCTGTATCGCACATCAACCGGATGAAGAAATTCAATGAGCTCATCAGGCAATATCCGCTTCCGCAAGGTTACAAAGAGGCCCCCGCTATTAACCGGATGATACAGCTTACCGACCGCACTGTAAAGCTGCTGGAAAGCGCAATTCAGCGCACGGAGCTGATGGGCAAGGATGTCCGGGTATACCGGTCCTACTCATTCATTAAAACGGCATTTGTGCTCCGGCCTAAATACCTGCTCCGGAATCTTCAGGTACTGTTCAATTTTAAAACGCTGACCAACCGGTATGCTATACGATCCGCAATTGCCGTTTCTCTGGCCCTGTTTATTTATAAGTGGTACAATGTAGATCATGGCTACTGGATGCCCTTCAGTCTGATGATCATTATACAACCCTACTTCGGCGCCACATTGAAAAAGTCAATAGACCGCATTATCGGAACCCTTCTGGGTGGACTGTCCGGTGGGCTGCTGTTGTATTTTCCGGTGGGGCTGCACCTTAAAGAGATCATTCTTTTCCTCACTTTCCTGTTTATGGTGTACTACAACAGGAAGCATTACGCAGTATCTGTATTTCTTATCACACTGAATCTGGTGCTGCTGTTCAATATCGAATCGGCATTCAGCAATATGATCATTGTATCGCGCGCCATAAGCACTATAGGCGGGGCGCTGCTGGCTATAGTTTCGGGATTTGTATTGTTGCCCAACTGGGATAAAAAGTGGTTGCCATCGCATCTTGCCAAGGCTATCATCTGCAATTACGGCTATTTTACGACTACTTTTTATACATCAGCCCGTCTGGCCAGCTGGACCAAATTGAAGAGGCGGGCGGAAGGCAAAAACAGCGATGTTTTCGACTCGTTTAACCGCTATGTGGATGAACCGGACCATGATAAGACGGAACTGTATTACAGTCTGATAACTACCAATGTGCGCATCACCCGCAACCTCAATAACCTGCATCTGGAGCAGGAAGAGAAAAGAACAGACACGAGCCTACCTGTAACGCCCCGCCAGCTAAGCAGGATTAATGAGTGCAATGAAGCCTGGAAGGATGTATTCCAATTACTGCCTGCAATGGCAACAGATAACCCTGTGATGACCCTTCAGCCCGACCGCTCATTTACTGCGCCCTATGCGCTTAATGATGCCCAGATGACATCTCTGGAAAAATTGATTATTGAGCTGAAAACCATGAAGGGCGATCTGGAGCAGTTGGTAAAGTAACAGGGTTTAACCGGCTTGATAAATACGCTTATTATACCAGTTAATTAATGATCTGGCATGATGGTTAACAGGAATAGTTTAGAATAATTTTAATTATTGAAATATTTTCGGTTAATTTGTGTACTATTTATATCCATACCCAAATATACCGCTTTATGAAAAAGATAATATTCAATAATTGCCTGCTGCTGATCGCTGCCTTATCAGTCTGGCAAACTGCACAGAGCCAGATTATTAATACATATGGCGGAAACGGATCAGCAGCACATACCGGCGACGGCGGACCCGCAATCAGCGCCGGCCTCAACCATCCGATAGAAATTAATTGCGACCTGGCAGGCAATCTGCTGATTGCCGATTATTACAATAACTGTGTAAGAAAAATAAACACCTCAGGCATAATAACCACAGCAGCAGGAACAGGAAGTCCCGGGTACAGCGGCGATGGCGGACCAGCAACGGCAGCGCAGTTCAATGGCGTATATGGCGTATGTGTAGATCATACAGGGAATATCTATATTACTGATAATGGAAATTGGGTGATACGGAAGGTGAATACCAGTGGAATTGTTACTACTATAGCCGGTACCGGTATTCCGGGCTACAGCGGCGACGGCGGGCCGGCCACTGCTGCGAAAATTGGCGGTACAACCTTTATAAGGACAGATGTTACGGGAAATATTTATTTTGCCGATAACTCCAACCAGGTAGTAAGAATGATCAATACCTCTGGTATTATCACAACAATAGCAGGGAATGGTATTGTCGGGTACAGTGGTGATGGCGGGCCGGCTACCAATGCTCAGTTAAATTATCCGGTTGGGGTCTATCCCGATAATCTTGGCAATCTGTATATCGGCGATGGGTTGAATAATGTGACCCGGAAAGTAAACAGTTCGGGAATTATTACCACAATAGCAGGTACAGGTGCGGCCGGATTTAGCGGCGATGGCGGCCCTGCCACGGATGCTACTTTCAACACCAGCAATGATGTGATTACCGATGCTGCAGGTAATGTATATATTGCCGATAACCTGAACAACCGTGTACGTAAGATCAGTACTTCAGGTATTATTACAACTATTATCGGTACAGGTATTCCCGGTTTCAGTGGTGATGGTGGGCCAGCTACTGCTGCTCAGCTTTATAATGTAAACGGTCTCGCCATAAACTCTTCAGGTCAGTTCTTTATAGCAGATGTTTTAAACAACCGGATACGGACATTAACAACTGCCCCATCGCTTTTTTATTATACTGGTGGAGACGCAAGAACACTGTTGATATGTAATACTGAAGTACCGGCGCCGGTCAATATGGATACTTTACTGAGTGTATATGATCTCAACAGCGGCCATTCGGTTACCTGGAGTGTGGTACTTGCCCCTGTGCATGGCACTGTCACAGGCCCCTACTCAATGACATCAACAGGGGGGATTATTACCCCGTCCGGATTTACTTATACTCCTTCAAGCCTGTTCATTGGTACTGATGTATTCAGGATATGCGCTAAGGATGGTACCCTTACAGACACTATAACTGTAAATGTTACATTATCTTCCAATCCTTCGGCTGGCCTTATAGCCGGAACAGACAGTATCTGTCCGGGACAAACCGACACACTGAACGAATCAGCAACAGGAGGCAACTGGAATTTAAGTAGTACCGTGTATGCAGGAATAACAACGGATGGTATAGTTACCGGCTTATTGACAGGCGCGGATACTGTTATATATACCGTCGCCAACTCCTGCGGAACTGCAACGGCATGGTTTGCTGTAACTGTAAAATCGTATGATGCCTGCCATACAGGTATCAACACCCTCAGCAATACTACTAATCACTATCTTAAAGTATATCCCGACCCTGCCAGCGGCGAACTCAATGTAGCGTCGGATGAACGGATACGGCAGTTAAAAATTACAGACCTTACGGGTAAAGAACTATTTTCCGGTAATTACAATAACCGACTTGTAAGTATCAATACTACCCAATTCCCTGCAGGCGTTTACTTCATCAGAATTAATAACCTGGAAGTCAGAAAATTTGTAAAGCAGTAATAATTCCTTTACAAACATTTTCATTTCACAGCCTTTGATCTTAAGGTAGTAAACTCAGGGAGGCAGACCGGCTACATTAAGTCTGCGCCGACGCTCCTCCCCATGGCCGATGTCTCTCCATTGCAAAGCCAGCCTGTGCGCCAGCGGAGGCGCTCCGGGGCTCTGTAGCTGAAGTTGCATACTCTTTAGTTTAAAATGTCTGTATTATGTTTCTGCCCAAATATCCCACTGTCGCAGCCGATGTCTCTCCATCGCAAAGCCAACTTGTGCGTAGGTGGAGGACTCGGCACATCAGGGCAAAATAGCTGAGATCGCGCTTGCGTCGCAGGTGATGTCTTAGCACTCGTTCGCGTATATACCTGAATGCCTTGAGCCTGCTCTGAGCAATAGTCGAAGTGGGCAGTGCGTTTGCAACACAAGAATAAACCCATAAACTTCCTCCTTAATATCTATCAAAACCCATAACAAAAACCACCCATTTGGGCACTTGCGAAAAACGCTAGGTAAATATAACATATATCCAATTAAACATCAATCTATTATCCTCTGAAAAACTTACATCATGTACCGTATACGGCACATGATGGTACGAAAAACGTACTGTCATTAAAACTTCTTTTTACCAATCCAGATATCTGAATGAATTTTGTACCGCCATTGCTATTTTATCAGTAGCCATAGCTACAGCGAAGGCTACAGCAAAGGATATGCGAAGGAAGGTGTACCAAAAAAACGCGCTGAAATTCAGTTATAGATATTTATTCTATACTTGGCAAGTGTTAAAATGGGAGATTCAGATGAGCAGAATACTAAAATAGTCAGTACCGCTTTTTCAGCGGTCAGACGATGTTTTGTTAGGGTATGTACCAATAGTTAAAACCACATATTTATCCCTTGCCCGGTATAAATCAATCCGGGATAAACAAAACATTTCCGCTAATTTAGGCAAATGAAAATCATGCATATTTAATATAGTTATGCAACTGAAAACATTTTTACATTAATCAGTAGGATACAATGAGATAAGGCGAGATAATCGTAAATTAGTTTATATCAGCCACCAGAAAGGATTTCAGCGTTTAACATTATCCCATTTCGTTTTTTAAGGGACTTGGGATAATTCAATCAAAAAGCTTTTATCCGGAGTCTGCCTTTTTTAACCCACATTGCTTTTTTATTTCTTCAATATGTTAAAAATAGTGGTTGATTTGTTAAAATGGGGTAAAAATTTTGTCTTATATTTATTTTATTTATGTCTATCATACTGATAGTCAAATTGGCATTTTTTCGACTCTGA
>CAILLK010000128.1 GCA_903835005.1 uncultured Bacteroidota bacterium
CAAGACCATATATCGTATCAATGCAACCAAGCCTAAGACCCGTGAACAGGTTGCCAGGGTCATCATTACAACTGAGGAGCAGCGCCTCCTGGCCAATTTATTCGGTTTTTAAAACTGGGTGTCCCAGTGCGGAAAACAGGAAATCGGCGAAACGGGAGAATAAGTTACTTACAGTTGGGTATTTGCAGCAACCAACACTCAGGTAAGCTGTATTTATCCTGAAGGATCAAAAGCTAATTTAGTTATTTGGTTTTATACCAGAAGCCCTGCCAATAAATACGGCAGGGCTTCTGAATAAATTCTGAATCATCATTTTTTTTGAGCCGGTCTTTTTATTCCGGTTAATTTCCTAAAGCCTCATCAGCTACTGGTACTGCGGCAGGACGTTCGTCATGGCTAGGACCATACATACCAGGTACCGGCACGTCCAGCAGGCGCAGGTATACGCTCAGCTGGCCGCGATGATGCACCAGGTGATTGTATGCCATAGAGCGGATAACTACCTTCTTGGGCATAGTAAATATTATATGCTCGCCACGGCGCAGCGTCCACATCTTTTCAAAGTCTTCGTCGGTGGCGTTTTCAAGCGCTTCGATAGCATGCTTTACATTTGTATCATGCAGCTCCAGCAATTCTTCCGCGGTCGGGTTTGTCAGCGGCTTGAACTCCATTTTGAGGAAATCAAGTTCATCGGCTTTTAAAGTAAAAGCAACCCATCCCGGCAGCTCGGCTACATGTGTGGAGAGGCGGCCCAGTTTCATTGATTTTTCATGTGGCTGCCAGTCGTTTTTTTCTGTTGGTACTCGTTCCAGCATCTTGCGCGATGATGCGGCTTCCATTTGCAGCTCTGCAATTAAGGCTCTTTTCATTGACATATATGATCGTATTTTTGTGAAAATTAGCTAAAAAAACGGGCAAATTATTTGGGTTCTTAAAGAAATTTCTGATGAAGACCAGAAAATTAACATTCCTGCTGATTTTGCCGGCATTTGCAGCACTTTTCAGCTGCCGGTCACGTAATGTTGCCACCAGGGTAATGGTTGCTTTCTACAACTGCGAAAATTTCTTTGATACTATTCACAACCCTGCTGTTGATGACACCGGGTTTACCCCATCCGGGAAATACCATTACACTCAGAAAATCTACGAGCAGAAGCTACGCAATATTGCAACCGTCATTCAGAGTATAAGTGAAAAGACCCGCCCGGCTGTGATAGGGCTTGCCGAAGTAGAAAATGATTTTGTGCTTAAAGATCTTATAGCACAGCCCGAAATAGCAGGTTTCCATTACGGGTATATTTGGTACAGCGGGCACGATGAAAGAGGTATTAATGTGGCTATGATCTACAATCCGGAGTATTTTAAACCTCTGAAGTCTGAGTCGTTGCATGTGATCCTGGATTCGGTAAAGCCTGTAGCAGAAGGAAGTAAAATGAATACAAGGGATATTCTTTATGTATGCGGTATTCTATTGGGCGATACAGTGAATATATTCATCAATCACTGGCCGTCACGAACAGATGGCGATTCTGAGAGCAGTCCCAAACGAATGGCAGCTGCACGGGTATTAAAAGGAGCCATAGGCAAACTGAGGCTTGCTGATTCGTTAACGAATATTATAATTATGGGTGATTTTAATGATAACCCTGCAGACAGCAGCATTGCAAATGTATTGGGCGCATCAGAAAGTAGAAACAGCGGACTTTTTGATCCATTTAAAGCGATATATAAAACGGGTGAAGGCACAGAATTGTTTAACCATAGGTGGAATTTATTCGACCAGGTAATTATTTCTAAAGGGCTATTAACCACCAGTGCAAACCAACTTAGCTATGACAGTGCGGGGATTTATAAGCCAGATTTCCTTACTGACCACCACAAGGGGCATGAAGGAGAACCTTTCAGGAGCTGGCTGGGCAATTTTTGGCTAAACGGATACAGTGATCATTTTCCGGTTTTGCTTTACCTTAAAAAAAGGCGGGTAATTAGAATAACAGGAATTTGAAAAAGTGGGAATGTGCCAGATTTGTGTAAAAAGCAGCAGGGGAAAATATAGAATCAGGATAAAAAGATTTGCTGGCAGGCCAATCATGATTTACCTGAAAGGATAATGATGATACAGGCTAAGAAGATGTAAAGTTTGGGTAGTGTCCCGGTTTGAGCAATACCCATTCTCAATACTCATTTTCCAATTATCTTTATCATTCCAAAAATCCAATGGCAATTAATGAACACTTTTTTGTGGGTCTTACAGGGTATTTTAGCCGCCTTTTTTATTATGCCTGGTGCAGGTAAAATTAGCGGTAGCAGAGAAAGCCACATTGCTGACGGACATATTAAACCAGACGGGAATTTGGTTCCTGTTCGTGTGCTCGGCTTACTGGAGCTGCTGGGATGCATCGGTATCATTGTACCTTGGCTGACAGGGATTGCACCAATTCTTACACCTGCCACAGCAGTTGGTTATTCCCTGATAATGATAGTGGCTATCATCAACCACACGATAAAGAAGGAATATAAAATGTTGCCTATGCTAACTACGGTCCTGATAATGACTTCGTTAGTGGCGTATTACAGGTTTGCTTCTATCAACAGATAAAAATTTAAACTGAAACACTACCAAAGTTTGCAATTTCTTGTTTAAACAGAATTGTTGTTGTATAATTGTAGTACGAAAAATATTGTTGATATGAGACTGCTGGTACTTTTGTTTGTTGTGGTAATGTTTGCATCCTGTGCGCCCAAAAATTGCTATATGTGTATTACTACTACGTCGGTAGGTTATACCGTCAATACTATTGATACTGTTATGAAATGCGATTTTACATCAAAGGATGCCAATACCTATCAAAACGACCATACTACTAATGCTCCGGCGCTTACTTACTTCAATGAGCCGCCATGCGCCTCTTGCACCACCGTTGCCACAAGGTGTGAAATTCCTACAAAGTAATCAGTTAATCTGCTTTAATAAAGAATAAAAAAATACCTGGAATAATCCAGGTATCAGATATGAGGTTATAATTTTGGATGTAATTTATTTCAGTTCCGCATCTTCAATCAATACTTCGAATAAGTAACCATAACCGAAGTCCTTATTCAAAACGACTTTACCCTCAAGGGTTACTATATCGCCGTTTTTAACCGTAGCTGCCGAAGTTATTGTAAGATCGAATTTTCCGTTATTTTCTGTGCCATCCTGCAGGTGTATCCAGTTTTTGTTCATGATCTCAGCGCTGAATTTGGTTACCTGGCCTTTTATTTTCACAGTTTTACCAGCATAAGAATCCTTCCTGGAAAACAGTTCCGCAATGGTAATGCAATCTTTCGGAACGACTATTTTGATATCCTTTTTCACTTCTGGTGCCGCTTTGCGCGTGTAAGGCTGCGAACCTGTTTGCCCGCCATGAGGATTAGCGGCAACAGCGGGTTTGCCGCCTATTGGTTCGGTGCTCACACCACCCAGAAACAGTACTAAATCAAAAGTGCGGTGCAGCTCCTTACTTTCAAACTGCTGCATGGGCAGGCCTTCCGAGTAATAATAAGTATCGCCGGCCAGCGCCTGCATAGATGGCACCGCCAGCCATTTCAATGAATCTGATTCTTTTACATGCAGGTAAGTATAGTTGGATGTCTGTATTACCTCCGTAACAACTACTTTATGGCTGGCGATGTGTTTGCCATCAGGTATTCTTGCCACGGAGGCCTGGGTCGTTAAAACAACTAATGGTATAACGACTGTTAAAAATGATATGATCTTCATTATATGAGTATTTAAAGGAACTACCGGAATTGATCTTTTCCCGGTACAATATTACATCGGCATCTATATTTCATGGATGAAAAATGTCATGTTTTTTGATGATTAAGGTCATTATTTGCAGGCTCCGCCATAGATACTTTTACACCTGTTTTACAAGAAAAAATGAATCATTGCCGGGAATAATTAAGCGAAACATAATTAAACAACTACCCGGTTGCCAGGCTAAAAACTATATTCTAAAAGTAAAAACCGAACGGATGAGAAATACAAGAGGTAGTACAATTATAATAATATTCCTGCTGGGTGTCTTTTCTGTTTTTGCTACTTCATGTGCCAGTTTTATGCACAAGAAAGCAAAAATAAAAAAGACAGAGGCCATATTTTACCCGCCGCTGCCCGATACCGCGCACCTGCAATATCTCACCAGCATAAGTGGCAGTGACTTTATGGGCAAGCGCACAAAATTTGCCACCTTTATTATGGGGGCTGAAGATGTTTCGAATATGGTAAAGCCATACGGAATGAACATCAGCAACGGAAAGCTGTATATATGCGACCCCGGAATAGGAGGGCTTGAAGTAATAGATTTCAAAAACAACAAGTACAGCAACTTCACTCCGGGAAGTACCGGGCAGCTGAAGTCGCCGCTCAACTGCTTTGTTGATAAAAATGACTTTCTATATGTAGCTGATCCGGGCAGGCATGAGCTGGTGCTTTACGACAGCCTGGGAAATTATACCGGGAAAATTACAGATACCGGAAACTTCAAGCCAACCGATGTAATGATTGATGGTGATGAACTGTGGGTAACCAATCCGGACAACCACAGGCTTAATATCTATGATAAACATACCAAACAGTTGTTGCGCTATTTTGCCGAGGACTACGGCCCCGGTGATGATGGTTTTTTATACTCGCCCTACAACATTTTTATTACTGCCGATATAATATATATAACCGATTTTGGAGATTTTAAAATCAAGAAATTCGACCGGTCGGGTAAATTCCTGTCTTCAATAGGCAGTTATGGCACCGGTGTAGGTCAGTTTGTAAGGCCCAAGGGAATAGCCTGCGACAGGGATGGTATTCTTTATGTGGTAGATGCGGGTTTTGAAAACGCCCAGATGTTCAATGAAAAAGGGCAGTTGCTCATGTATTTCGGAGGGCCCTACAAGGGTCCCGGCGACATGTGGCTGCCGGCAAAGGTTATTGTTGATTATGATAACCTGGATTATTTCAGAAAGTATGTCGACCCTAAATATAGTCTCAACTACCTGGTAATTGTATCCAATCAATACGGGCCCGACAAGATCAATATTTACGGAGCGATATCACCGGTGAAGAACTAAACTGATAAGATGAAGAAAAAGCCAAATAATAGTGTAGCTTATACCATAAGTATAATACTGATTACATTGTTCTTTGGTTGCACTGTAGAACAAACACATAAGACTCTTGTATTCTTTTTTGACGGCGTAGATCAGGTTATTTTTCACAACGACTACCTGTCGCATGATTCACTGGGGCAGATAGCAGCCGCCAAAAGAGAGGCTTTACTTAAAAAGAACAGGCCCGATATGTGTGTGCATAAACCCTATAAAGAGAAGAAATGTGAAGAGTGCCACACACCCGACAAGCGCCTCATTATGCCAATGCCGGATCTGTGCTTTAAATGCCATACCAGTTTTGCCAAAACATACGCTGTTGTGCATGGTCCGGTAGCGGCAGGAGCATGCCTTAACTGCCACAACCAGCATTCATCAAAATACCCGAAACTACTTATCAGGCAAGGGCAGCAGATATGCGTTTACTGTCACAACCCATCACTTGTTTTTGCTTCAAAGGTGCACAGGGATATTGAAGATGCAGAATGCACAATGTGCCATAATCCGCATGGGGGCAAGAGCAGGTATATGCTTAAGGACAACATTTCGAAAGATGCCAACCGGATAGCGCTGATGGACGAACTGACCTACAGGCATCTGTATGGCCAGATATACTGTAAAACACCCGGAGATGTGAATCACATCATGGAGATATACATTTTGGACGAGAAGGGTAATACTGTGGCTACTGTTCATCCGGATGCCGCCGGTAAATTCTTCCTCACTAATCTGCATCCCGACCAGAATTATACTTTCAGATTTAAAAAGGATTTCCCGGATTGCAGGATTAATGTTACGGATAACAATGGATCACTGCTCTATGTGATCCAGAAAAACAAGAAAGGCAATTATGCGTTCGATAAGAATGCTTACGAAACCGTGCACAATGCGCTGAATGATGCCCATTACCTGGGCGATACCTCTTTGCTGCATGCCGGACTGGCAAATGTAGCGCCGGTAGCGGAAAATACGCTCAGAGATACTGCTGGCCCGCTCACGTTTGGTACCAAACAGTTAGCCGATACCTCTGGTCATCCCGCGAATGCAGAACCGGTAACTGCCGTGCAAAGGGGTAAGATTATCGTTACATCGCTGCCCGGGAATGACGATACTAAGGAATCAATAAATAAAGGGCCAGATACTATTGTGACTGCTGTACCACAACCGGCTGTAAACAAAGTGACCGATACCGCTGCTTATAAAGGAAAGATTGTGGTTAAAGAACTTCCCGGTGATGTGCCCCCGGAGGAATTGCTGCATAAAGAACCAGGTAATGCTGCTGCCAAAGGCGACCAGACTTCAATAAATAAAGTAAACGATACAGCAGCTTATAAAGGAAAGATTGTTGTTAAAGAACTTCCCGGTAATGTGCCTTTGCAGCAGCTTATTGATTCAAATAAGGCTGCAGGCAGGGTCACAAATAGTATTGCACAAGACAGTACTTTATCGCAGGGGGCGGTAGTACAGAAAGCATGGTTGCCGGATCAGAAACCACAGGAGGGAAATGCTAAACAAAGCAAAATAGTGGTTACCACACTGCCCGATACAATTGAAGTAAAGGCAATGGACCGTTTCCGGACTATGGCCGGAGCTCAGGAAGTGGTACATAAACTGGAGGCAGGAGGTATGAAGCTGACAGATCTTACTTCCCAACTGGCCAACTACCTGGATGGCAACGTAATATGTGTAATTAACGCCGCAGGCGACCTGATTGAAGTGACTCCTGTAAATGCAAAGGGTGAATTCTACCTCTACGATTTCCTGTATTACAGGTTACTCCTTCCGGAAAAGAAACAGGGTATCATCAGTCAGACAATATACATCAATGATAAGATGGAGGTCATAGAAACTATAAATAAAAGACTGGTCAACGGACATTATATATATGTAGCCAACAGTAAGGAACAACCTGCCAACAGAGCAGTTGTGAAAATATACACCAATAAAGACAATGCCGTTTTGTTTTCATCAGTTTATTTCGAAGAAGGCCGGTCAGCAATTACAAAGGAGGGAATCAAGGCGCTCGATAAAGTAGTTGATTACCTTCTGCAGAACCCGAACGCTGATATTTATTTGCTGGCTCATGCCCTTTCTATGGGTACTTCCGGATTCAACAGGCAGCTTGCTGAAAAACGTTCAGAGGCTGCAATAAATTATCTGACTTCAAAAGGAGTAAAACTGAACAGGATAAAGCTTAAAGGAAGCAGGAAAAACGGAGTGGTCGGAGAATTTGAAACAACGCTCGGTTCGGCCGAAGAAGACCAGAAAAACCGGAGAGTAGATGTGTATATAAAATTGTAACAAAAGAGATTTTTATAGATTAAAGTAACTGGAATGCGCCAACTGAAAAAAATATTTACTTCACTTTTTCTGCTCTTGCCGGTTGTCAGCTTTGCCCAGCAAAGCTTGTTATCGCTTGGCTTGTGGAATATCAGCGCACTATCGGGAGAACTGAAACTGGGGGGCTTGTACGGAGGTGGCGATATTAATACTTATGGCATCAATAATAAACTGACGGAAACAAACTATTACGGCGGGCTTTACGTGAAAACAAGCAGCTTTATATGGAATCCCAGCTTCCTTACGGTTGATGTGGATGGCGGTTATTATCCTGAATCAAGACAGGACCTTTACCTTGTTTCGCCCGACCTGTACAATGTGGTAAATACTCAAAAACTCCATATCGGAGCCACTCTCTTTCCCCGGAAAATAATCAGCCTGAGCGGCCACATCAACTGGGATGACAGCTATGATAACAGGGAGAACCTAACCGATATACGAACCAACAGCAAAACTTATGGCGGCTCATTGTCTTTCAGGAATAAATTCCTGCCACTGACCATGAATTATAATCAGAGTAAATGGGACAGCAGGGAAGTACTCACAGGCCGTGATTTTAGTTATGATCAGAATAATTTTGAGGCCCGTATAAATAAGTCTTTTACAAGAAAGGATAATAATAACTGGTCTTATACGCATTACGATTATACAACCAGGCAGTATACAGCAGCTACAATAAACAACCGGTCGGACAACCTGATGCTTCAGGATGGCTTCTTTCTCGATTCTGCCCGCAGGTCAATGTTTAATTCAAATATCCTGGGTACAGCACAACGCGGCAACGACAGTTTCAACCAGTTCAGGGCCAATGAAAACCTGTTCTTAAGGTTGCCTTACCTGCTTACGTTAAATTCCGGCTATACCTTTTATTACCTGCAGCAATTCCCCGAAAAACTGCAGCAGAATACATTTAACACCTTGCTGGGCCACCAGTTGTTCCAAAGCCTTCATTCGGGAGTTTTGTATGAGTACAATGGTGCCCTGGAGTCTTCTTATAATGAGACAAATAATAAGGTTGGTCTGGAACTGAACTATACCAAGAAAACATTTGCCGATGGCCTGCTGAATATGCAATACAGTTATTACCGCATTGCAGAAAAGAGGTCGAGCTCTGATGCATTGCTTCTTATCCAGAATGAACTCTATATCCTGTCTGACAGGGTGCTGCTCAAAAGGCCCTATGTAGATCAGGGTACATTTATACTCAAAGATTCTACCCAAACCATAATATACCAGTCGGGAGTTGATTATACCCTGAATCTGATAGGAAGTTTTCTGGAAATCCAGCGCATACCGGGCGGGCTTATTCCCGATAACGGGCGGGTATATGCATTTTATACAGCCACCCAGCCGGGATCATACAGCTATAATATCAACCAGAATAATTTTTCAATCAATTTCTCAGTCTTTAAAGGGCTCATTGATGTTTATTACCGTACTGTGCGCACAGATTTTACTCAGATACACCGCGCCGATAACCTGCTGCTTGATTACCTCACCGATGACCTTGTGGGTGGTAATTTGAAATATAAATCTGCTACACTTGGCGCTGAATATGATAATTACCAGAGCACCCTGGTTCCCTATACCATGATGCGGTATTTCTTCTCCTGGCAAGGCACTTATAATAATCACCTGGTATTTGCCATCAATGCCAACTACCGCGATTACAAAATGCCCACCGAGACGGAACACCGGCTGTTCGGAGACCTGAACGGAATGGCTTCCTATGCCATAAATGCAAAATCAAAATTTGACCTTACTCTGGGCTACCAGTCCCAGCAGGGTCAGCAGATCAATCTGGATTATCTTTCTTTAAGAGCTAAATATTCAACAATAATAAGGAAACTCACCTGTGTAGTTGGGGCCGATGCATACAACCGTGTGTATCTCGAAACCCAGAAAACCAATTATGCAGGTATATATGTTCAGGTCATAAAAAGATTTAAATATTAGCATTTATGCGCTTCAGAATAAGTATAATATTGGTAATACTGGCTGGCGTTTATTTCAGCGCCAGCGGGCAGATAGATACCAGCAAGGGAAGTTGTGCCAGTACCGGTTGCCATGGCAATCTGGTAGCCCAGGAGGTGGTGCATGATGCACTGAAAAGAGGATGCGATAAATGCCACCAGAGCAATGGCCAGCAGCATCCGCAGAAAAATGTGAAGACATTTTCACTGGTGACCAATATTCCCCAGCTATGCTACAAATGCCATGATGAGAACAATACCATGAGGGTGGTGCATCCGCCAGTGCAGAAGGGCAATTGCCTGGAGTGCCATAATCCGCACGGTGGCCCGGAAGCTTATATTCTCAAAATAAACCCGACAGGTGATTTATGTGCCAAATGCCATACATTGGAATCGGCTAAGAAAAAGTTCAAGCATGAGCCTGTTGCCAAGGGCGAATGTGTGAAATGCCATGATCCGCACCAGTCTGAAACAGACAGGCTGCTGGTACGCGACATCCCTGCACTTTGCACCAAATGCCACAAGCCACAGGCCGAAGAACTGAAGATGGATTATGTACATCCGCCTTTTCAGAATAACTGCCTCAATTGTCATAACCAGCACAGCTCAAATGAAGAAAAACTGCTCGACCTGACCCCTCAGAACCTGTGTCTCTATTGCCACGATGATATGCAGAAGAAGATAGACAAAGCTACCCTGGTGCATGGCGCCATTACCGAAAAGAGGTCCTGCATCAACTGCCACTCACCCCATGCATCCAACCAGAAAAGATTTCTGATCAAGGATACTAAAACATTATGCCTGAGCTGCCACGACCGTACCTATGTAAGCGGCACCCGGAAAATCAACAATATTGCCCAGACCTTGCAGAAGAGCAAATCGGTACATGCTGCCATTGAGAAAGTGGGCTGCTCAGGCTGTCATGACCCTCATGCCTCATCCAATCCGTTCCTGCTCAATAAGACCTTCCCGTCGGGATCGTATACACCGGCAGTAAAGGAGAATTTCGCATTGTGTTTCACCTGCCATAAGAGTGAGATCATTGAAAAGGCCGCAACAACCACTGCTACCGGTTTCCGCAACGGCGATAAAAACCTGCATATGGTGCATATTAACGGTGAGAAAGGCAGAAGTTGTGTATTATGTCATAATCCGCACGGCTCGCCCAATGACCACCTGATCAATGAGAAAACTCAGTTTGGCGGATGGGAAATGCCATTGAAATACCAGTCAACCGCCACCGGAGGTTCATGTGCACCGGGCTGTCATGCCGAAAGGAAGTATGACCGGACAGTGGTGATACCTGCCAGCCCTGAGGTTGTGCCAAAGAAATAGCAGTTATTTGATTCTGACATTAGGCTGACCATCTATTTTGTTATTGTTTAGAGAGCAATCGGATTGGTTCAGTTTTAGCAATTAAATATTAAAGTGAAGAAAATTGATTAAATGATGATCCACCAGGTGATGGGTCATTATTTATTTTAAGAATAATGGAATTAAATATGGTGTATTTTTGTATTGAAAATTCTTGAGATCCTTAAAAGTGATATTTAGTATTATGGGATATTATGTCAGAATTTCAGGTACAGTGACCAGGATATCAATGTTCGGGATTTGGAGAATGGAATAAGAGAGTAAGGGTTAAAAGCCCGGATTGAAATTGATGAACATGAAGAACCAGGAAAATGGACATTATTAGATGTATATAACGAGTACAGGGTGCGTTTTTAACTTCCCATGGGGTTATTCAACGTTGAGTTCCGCAATATCCCTTTATTCTATTTTCATAATAAATATTTAGTGATTGCCTTATTCTTATTTTTTACAATTGCCGCTTTAATTTCTTCATGTTCCTGTAAAGCCTGTATCATTGCTTTATGTTTTATTACCGGAAATACCTTCTATACAAAATCCATGGATGATAGCATGGACGAAAGTTCTTTTGCTTTAGCTGGAGATTTAATTTCAATGACTAATGTTTTCATAAATCAAATTTACGTAATACTAATGTTGTATTCCTGGCAGTATTTGTTGCGCCGAAAAAATGGATTAAAGTGGAAGCAAGATCATTCGCAATCCGGCGAAAACACACTAATATTAGGCCCTCATTCTAAAACAGTCCTTTAAATGCTTTTCCAGGGGAAATTTACAACAGACGGTTTCGACAACCGCATCACACAATTGTTTGGAATTCAATATCCCATTATACAGGCCGGTATGATCTGGAACTCGGGCTGGCGGCTGGCCTCGGCAGTGAGCAATGCAGGCGGCTTAGGCATAATAGGGGCGGGTAGTATGTACCCCGATGTGCTGATGGAGCATATTCAGAAATGTAAAGCGGCTACGAACAAGCCGTTTGCTGTAAACCTGCCACTGCTGTACCCCGATATTGATAAGCATATTGCGCATATTGTATCCGAAAAAGTACACATAGTATTTACCTCAGCCGGTAATCCCAAAGCGTGGACGGCTAAACTTAAAGAAAACGGTATCATTGTAGTGCATGTGGTATCGAGCGCTAAGTTTGCCAGGAAATGCGAAGAGGCCGGATGCGATGCCGTGGTGGCAGAGGGGTTTGAAGCAGGCGGGCACAATGGCCGCGAAGAGACTACCACACTTTGCCTCATTCCGGCCGTAAGGGATGCTATTAAAATACCGCTCATAGCCGCCGGCGGAATAGCTACGGGCAGGGCCATGTATGCTATGATGGCTTTGGGGGCAGAAGCTGTTCAGATGGGCAGCCGTTTTGTTTGCTCCCCCGAAGCTTCAGGGCACAAGCATTTTAAACAAGCGGTTATAGCCGCAAAAGAAGGAGATACGGTACTCACATTGAAAAAACTGACTCCTGTAAGGCTTATCAGAAATGATTTTTATAACAGGGTTCATGATGCCGAAAACCAATGTGTGCCACTTAATGAGTTGGAAAGCCTTTTAGGGCGGGGCCGGGCAAAGCAGGGTATGTTTGAAGGCAACCTGGCAGAAGGCGAACTGGAGATAGGCCAGGTAAGTGCATCAATCAATGAAATAAAACCCGCCGGTGAAATTGTAAATGATGTATGGAAGGAATTTAAACTAACCGCTGCAAATCCGTTTTCCTATTAAAATGTTTAAGAATTGCCAACCCCTGGAGTAAATTTGAGTGTCTTATTAATAATTACGCAGTATTTGCCTTTAAATCTGTAAGAATATAACCGGCAGTTAATTCCGGTTCTGGGGTTTATCGAATAATTTTTATAATTTGGCTCGGAAAATTTAAATAAGAAAACTTTCTGCTGAATTTTGATATATTTGTGTTTGTATTTTTATTATTGCCTGATAAAGTGTTTATGAAAAGAATATTACTTATACTCGTTACAATATTTTGGATAACCTCCGTTACCCATGCGCAGACGCCGGCCCCTATCACAGGCGCTTCTGCAGTGTGTCTTGGCTCTGGCACCGCACTAAGTGATGCTACTCCCGGAGGTATCTGGAGCAGCAGCAGCACTGCAGTTGCTTATATTAACCCTGCTACAGGCTTTATCTCAGGTATTTCGGCCGGCGTTGTTAATGTTACTTATACTGTTGGAACACATAGTGTTACAAAAATATTCTCGGTTTGGGCGTTACCTGTTATTACACCAGATACTATTAAGGCCTGCGTTGGTAGCACTTATTACCTCACCCCCGATCCTTCGGGTGGCGGCTGGACTACAAGCACCCCCAGCGTAGCTACAGTAAACTATGCGGGTGCAGTGCTGGCCACAGGCACAGGCACTGCCACAATTACCTATACGTCATCTGCTGGTTGTATTTCTTCAGCTACTATTACTGTAAACCCGATTCCTTTGCCGATAACCGGTACCAGCTATTGTTATACCGCTACCAGTACCACACTCACCGATGTATCTCCCGGGGGTACATGGAGCACCAGTGATGCCTCTCTGGCAACGGTAGATGTATCTGGTGTGGTAACCGGTGTTACCTCTGGTCTGGTACTCATTTCTTATCAGATACCATCATCGGGTTGCGCCGCAACTTACAGGGTCGATGTAAACCCCCTTCCCGGTACTACCAACCTATATGCCTGGTATCCGTTTTGCGGCGACACTACCGACCATAGCGGCAACGGGCGCGACCTTTTTACTTTTTATACTGGTGCGCCGGTAGGTGCAAGGCCTACTTTAGCTGCCGACCGTTTCGGTAATGCCAATAACGCTTACTTTTTTGCCGGTGGCAATGGCATCATGCAGTTCAGTACCTATTTTACCGATCCCGGACTTCCTCCCGATTTCACTTTGTCCTGCTGGGTAAATCTTAATAGTGTTGCTCAGTCTTCTATTATATTATATAATGGAAATCCAAACACTGATGGATTTGGATTTGTAATAAATGATGGCCTTTCTGGTTTCCCTGGTGTGGCTGGTTACCAGGCCTCTGTGCTTTTTGGTGGTGTTGGGATGTTCTCAACAACTGATCTTACCCCTTTAGGTATAGGTGGCTGGCATAACCTGGTATTGGTAAAAAATGGAGGCAGCTATCACTTTTATGTGGATGACGGGCCGGCATTATTTTTTATCGCTTCTTATAATATTCCTTCTATCGGTTCCGTATTTGCTTTAGGGGGCAATGCTTCCATTACCGCTCCGGGCAACACGCTTGGCAGTATGGGCTTTACCGGCGACATTGATGATGTGGCCTATATCACCAGGCAACTTAGTCTTGTCGAAAGGACTTCCATTTACAATTTCAATCCCGATGCCAAGCATTTTTCCTTTGGCACACACGATACTACTATCTGCTCGGATAATATGAAGCTGGCGCCCAATCCTCAGACCATTGGCGGCCAGTATACCTGGACCACCTTTGTTACCGGTACGGGATATGTAGTTACAGATACTGCCGATACGTCAATCGTCGTTTACCCTCAATCGGGTATAATAGGTAATTCTTATGCACTTACAATATCCAAGCCTTATGGCTGTTCTGCCGCCGATACTATAGAGGTTTATAAAAGCCCCATCAATGTTAATCTCGGGCCGGCATCAAGGAATTTCTGTAAGGGAGATACCATTACGCTTTCAAGCCATAATCCGGGATCTACGTTTACCTGGAGTACCGGCGATACTTCTCATTCTATACAGGTAACTACCACTGGAACATATTATGTCACGGTGGATAGTATCATCCATCTTGGTTCCGGCGACAGCGCTGTTTGTGTGGGCCGCGATACGGTTTATCTGCATGCGTCCATTGTGCCCATAATTACTATGCCCACTTCGGTAATTAATTGTGCCGGCAACCCTGCCCAGATTTATACTTACGCAGGATCGGGTTATACCTATATATGGAGCAACGGATATTTTGGCGACAGTACTTTCCTCGCCAGTTCCGGCAGTTATTATCTGCAGGTTACCGACAGTGGCTGTGTAAGGTCAGATACAGGCCATGCCGTTATAATTAATGAGGCGGTAACTTTATTAAATCATGATACCGCTGTATGCTATACCGATAAAGTGCAGGCCATAGCCACCAATAATCCGGCCGTTACCTACCAATGGACGCCTACTGCTGGTATATCAGTTTCCAATCTTCCATCTGCAACCATTATCGCCGATACTTCGGCTGAATACTATGTTACGGTAAGCTTCCCTGGTTGCCCGGATATTGTCGATTCCTTCCACATTGATGTGCAGCCTATTCCAACTGTCAGCATCGGAGGTAATAAAGATTTATGCCAGGGAGATACACTGCATATTACCGCCGTTACCGGCCAGCCATGGTATAGTCACTATATTTCTATCTGGAATCCGCCTACTTCAAATCTGGATACTATAGATGGTTCTACTGTCGTATATACTGCAAATACTATTCACGATTCTGAAATCCTTATTGTTAAAGTATATCCGCCTGTTTATCTCACAAACCCGGGCGATTCCTTCTGTTACGCAATGGATTCTGCTGCTATTTACGTTCATCCCAGCCGCTTCTTGAATTACGATACCTCTTTCTCCATCTGCCCCGGCGATTCCATACAATTTATGCCTGCAGATACAAGTACAATACCAGGCATGGGAATAGCATCATACTGGTATAGCCCGGGCGTCTATCTGAATGACTCATTGGGTAATAACCCCTGGACTCATCCGGTTACATCTGTTGCCTACCGCCTTATAGCAACCAGTATTTATGGATGCAGGGATACCCAATCAATCAAAGTTCAGGTCAATCCCGCTGCTATTCTCAATATTGATAATGGTGATTCTGTAGTATTATCTTTGGGACAATCATACCATATTCAGCCGCAAACCAATTGCGAAACTTTCTTATGGTATCCTCCGTTAGGCATGGATAATATACATTCTTCCGACCCAACAATTACGCCACCCACAAGCACCACCTATTCTGTAGTTGCTACCACCCCCGACGGATGCGTTGTGTATGATTCCTTCAGGGTGCATGTAGATCTTGGAATGGTAGTTGCGATTCCCAATGCATTTACACCCGAAGGGCCGGTCAATACGGTATTTAAAATTATCAATCAGGGAGCTGTTGGCATCAATTATTTCCGCATCTTCGACCGTTGGGGCAATAAAGTTTTTGAAACCACTAATATCAATTCCGGATGGGATGGTATGTATAATGGCAAGCCGCAACCTTATGGCGTATATGTTTATGACCTGGAGGCAATTACCAGTTCCGGTATTGTCATCCGGAGGGAGGGGAATCTGACACTTATCAGGTAAAAGAAATTGCTATTTTGATATAAGAAGAATCCGGCTGATGCCGGATTTTTTTATGCCTGCATTTCCGGTTTTTTTGTATGCAGAAAAGCATCTGTTTTTATCAGTTTATTGACGGGTTGAAAAACCAAATCAGAATATCTGTCGTAAATCATTGGGTAAAACAATTTTTAACCAATCTAAACAGGTAAAGTATGAAAAAGATTTTCATTATCCCGGTTATCGCATTAAGCATAATAGCAGGAAATGCAACGCACATTTATGCACAAAAAACGGTTATGGTGGGAGGCGCTGCAATGTATCCCGCAAAAAACATCATCGAAAATGCAGTCAATTCCAAAGATCACACAACATTGGTAGCTGCAGTAAAGGCTGCAGGCCTTGTGGAAACACTGGAAGGTGCTGGCCCTTTCACTGTATTTGCACCTACCAATGAGGCTTTCGGTAAGCTTCCGTCCGGAACCGTTGATAATCTCCTTAAACCTGAAAACAAACCCAAGCTCACCAGTGTGCTCACTTATCATGTAGTTCCGGGGAGCCTTGATTCCAAAGCACTTATGGATAAAATTAAAGCTGGCAAGGGAATGGCAATGCTAACTACCGTTCAGGGCGAGCAACTGACCATTATGCAAAAAGGTACCCACCTGGAAGTGAAAGATACCAAGGGAAACATTGCTATGATTACTATTAAGGATGTATACCAGAAAAACGGCGTAATACATGTAGTAGATAAGGTATTGATGCCCTAATAGTTTCTGATTATTTTCGCAGGGCAGAGGCTATATTTAACTTTTGTCATTTCACATATGGCATACCTTTGAGGGGAAATTTATTTCCCCTTTTTTCATTGAACCATGCGTAGTTTAAAACAGGAAAGCATATCGGTATTTGATATTTTCAAGATAGGTATTGGCCCCAGCAGTTCTCATACTTTGGGCCCCTGGCGGGCTGCATTGCGTTTTCTCGGCACATTAAATAACCTCGGGCTTGAAAATGTGATTAATGTAAAGGTGATGCTTTATGGTTCGCTTGCAAAAACCGGTATAGGGCATGGTACCAATGTGGCTGTTGTACTTGGCCTTTGCGGCGAAGACCCCGTAACTTTTGATGTGAATGAGGTATCGCCGCGTATGGCTCAAATTACAGCTTCTGAAAAGATGCTCCTTGGGGGTTCTGCTGAAGTGGCATTTACTCCCGATAAGGATATAATTTTCCTTTACGATGAAAGCCTGCCCTACCACCCCAATGCATTGACTTTTTTATGTACGCTGCGCAATGGTAATCAGATTGCTG
The DNA here is from genome assembly GCA_903835005.1 of uncultured Bacteroidota bacterium. Lineage (GTDB taxonomy): Bacteria > Bacteroidota > Bacteroidia > Chitinophagales > Chitinophagaceae > Nemorincola. The sequence goes on from CAILLK010000128.1 coordinate 17,477, forward strand.
AAACATGGTATTCTATCGGTGGTGGATTTGTGGTAAAGGAGGGTGAGGAAGATCTGGCCGATAATCATGTACAGTTGCCATACCCCATAGAGAAGGCTGGTTACCTGCTGGCTGCATGCGAGCAAACGGGGATGGATATTTCGAGCCTGGTAATGGAGAATGAAAAAACCTGGCGCAACGAGGCTGATGTGAAAGAAGGGGTTTGGCAGATATGGGAAACTATGCGCGATTGTATTTTCAGGGGTTGCCATATTGGTGGAGTACTGCCCGGTGGCCTCAACGTAACCCGCAGGGCTTTCGAATTGAATAAATCGCTGACGGCAGGTAAAACTTACCGCGATTTCAACGAATGGCTGTATGTAATTATGAGTGGCGGTCAGTCATTTAAATCCACACTGGATTGGGTGAGCTGCTTTGCCCTTGCAGTCAATGAGGAGAATGCATCCTTCAGCCGTGTGGTTACGGCACCTACCAATGGCGCTGCCGGCGTGGTTCCTGCTGTATTGCTTTACTTTATAGCTTTTTGTCAGGGCAATGATAAAGAAAGAATAATCCGTTTCCTGCTCACGGCCTCCGAAATAGGCAGTATTTTCAAAAAAGGCGCCACACTTTCGGCCGCTATGGGCGGATGCCAGGCAGAAATAGGCGTGTCTTCTTCTATGGCCGCCGCTGCCCTTACCGAAGCAATGGGGGGCACCCCGCAGCAATGCCTCATGGCCGCCGAGATTGCTATGGAGCACCATCTGGGTCTTACCTGCGACCCCATAGGCGGTCTCGTGCAGGTGCCTTGCATTGAACGCAATACCATGGGCGCCATAAAAGCTATTACGGCGAGCCAGCTTGCTTTGCAGAGTAACCCTGAAAAAGCCCGGGTTTCGCTCGATGATGTGGTCAATACCATGTGGGAAACCGCACTGGATATGGATCATAAATACAAAGAAACAGCCGAGGGCGGCCTTGCCTTGCAGTTGCCGATAAGCTTGCCTGAATGTTAATGCAGCTACTCAGAAAATACTCCCCCACTTATGTTTTCATTTCAGTAGTAGAGAACTATTGTATGTATGCTTCTGATTTTTTCAATTCATTCCCCACGTTTCTCCTTTTTTGAGAATAATTGTGCTTATTTATTTTCCAAAACGTAATATCCTGGCCGGCAGCTAAATTGTCGTCTCTCTTAAGGGAGGGCACAGAGGCACCTGCCGTATTAATACCCTCTCAAATACCGTATTTTTCCCGTTGCCTTATTAAGGAATCTTTGCAATCTTTACATGACTTAAACAGAAAGACATGGAGAACACTATTAAACTAAACGGACCAAAACTAACATTGCGCGAAATTGAAATTCTGGATTTCATTGCAAAAGGGTTCAGCTCCAAACAGATTGCCGACCGGCTTTCCATCAGCACCAATACGGTGGCCAATCACCGCAGGAATATGCTGCGCAAACGGGGCGCAAAAAGCAGCGCCGAGCTGGTAAGCTATAATTCCTTTCAGTATGCCATCTGAAGTTATTTTTTCTATCTTTAGCTGTTTTCTGAAAAAGAAACAGCTAAAGATAGAATTATGCAGGCCAATGTAAGTATCGTGTTTTTAAATGGGGTGGGGCAGGTTGAAGCTGAACTGATCCGTAATGGTAACAGTATCGACATGCGGGCTACCGACAAAACCGGGACTCTGCAGTTTCCCGAGGTTCTGGATGAGGATATTATTTCTCTTAATGGTGCCTGTACCGGTAATGGCGAAATAATAATTGATATTCCTGTACTTCCCCCTTCACCTGTCAATATTCAGGCCGGTAATTTCTTTCTTAATTTCATCGTTGGTAAATAGCACGCTCGTGATTTTGAAAAGATTCTTATTAGCCTCAGCAGCACTTCTGTCGGTACTTGGCAGCTGGGCCCAGATATCTGGTGATACAACAAGGAGGCCATTTCTTATTACAGCCGATTCCCTGGCATCTGGTAACTACAAGGATGTCTTTACCAGTTTTTTCCAGCTGGCTTTCAATGATATAGCCGGCCCTGGCAAGGGTATTGCATTCGCATCCAATCCCTATGCTATGATGTCCAAGTCAAACCCCGCCTTGCTGGTTGATACCAACTATGTTAAATACCGCCATCTGCGAGATCTCAATTTCAATATTGGTTTGTCTGTCGATTCTTTATGGCATCTTAATGGGTTTAGTGCAGGCCTTAAATATGCTATTGTCAATAAGCGGGATGTCAGTATCTCGCACAAATTTATTGGCGGGAATATCCGCAACACAAGCCAGCTCAAAAATTTCAACCGGCAGGTAGCCATATGGTTGTCCCGGAACATCGCCAGGGATGCCGCTTTTGCCGAACTGCTCAATACAAAAGTGAATCTATGGGAAAACAACGACACTTTTTCATTCAGCATGATGCCCGCCGATGTAAGAGATACGGTTTTGGCCATCATCAATAATCCGGATAACGGGCTGGATACAATGGCTAAATTGATGAAGGATGACCCCAACCTTATTTTCAAAAAAACATCAGATGGTATCTATAAAGAACTGGAAGGTAGATGGCAGAATAAACCGTTATGGATTGTAGCCGCCAACAGTTCATTTTCAGCCGAAGGCTCGGGAAACCTTAAAGCCATCAGTCCGGACAATGTAATGGTATACTCCGAATTCCTTGCAGGGCTGAATAACCCTAAATGCAAAATAAAGTGGGATCTGGATGTGCTGGCTTCTTATAGTATGGTCTCAGACAGCACGCTGACCCGGCAAAATATTGAAGTGCATAAATTTGAGTTCAGGCCGGGTTTCAATTTTGTATTAAAATCAAGTGGCACAACTTCATCAGAAGCTTCAAAACCTTACCTCGAATTCAAGATCAGCGGCAGTTACTACCACATTTTTTCCGCCCTCGCCCCCGGTCAGAAAGCAGATGACAACACCATCAACGGCGAGTTGCGGCTCCGTATATACCAGGATATCTGGGTGCCGGTCTCCATCACCTGGGATCCTGCAAGCGGCAAGGTATTTGGTTATCTCAGCATAAAAGCCAACTTCACAGCCCTCAACAATGCAATGAAAAAACTGGGATTGGGCAGCTAAGGAACGCTGACAAAATAACTTCCACCTCTTGCTCGTTCTTTTCCAGCCTCTCTTCGTTATAAAAGTAAATAATGCATTATCCGCAGATGAGCTTCGCTCGCGCCCTTGCAGGCATGCCTCATAAAAAAGAAAAATAACTTCGCAATATTGCAGGAATTATTTTGAAAACTTCAACTACTTGTTTTTTGTCCCCTTATTCTGGTTGAAATCCTTTCGCCTCTGCCTCTTTGCTGCTCCTATTTGAGACATAATCAAGCCATAATATAATCGTTTACGCGAAAAATAAAATAGTCATTTATGACTATTTTATTAGTGGCAAAATTTCCGGATCATTACGGCACTAACAACGGGAGGCCGAAAACGGATTCAGAGTAGGCATTAAATCACACAGAATGAACTATTTATTATTGGATGTAAAGCCATTCGAAACACACCAGGTCTGGTTCTGGATACCCTTCATCTTTCTGTTATTACTTACTTTTTTGCTTCGTAACTCAATTTTGAAAGACGCCAGTGCGGCAAAGAACAGGCCATATAGTTACGCCCGCACCCAGCTTGTTTGGTGGACAATTATAGTACTCTCTTGCTTTATAGCTGTATATTTCAATACCGGCTACATACCCACTTTCTACGATTCCACGCTTATCCTGCTGGGCATCAGCGCAGGTACTCTGGCTACAGCTAAGCTCACAGACAATTCCGACGCGGCCAATCCGAATATTACCCGCTCTCAGGATGATGAAAGCAAGGGTTTTATGAGCGATATATTATCCGATGAAAACGGCATCAGCATTCACCGTTTCCAGGCAGTGGTATTCAATGTCATTATAGGCTTCTGGTTTGTACAGCAGTTTCTCTGCAATCTCAAAGGCTTTCATCAGTGCAATGTTGTTTGCTCCGACTGCCATTTCCCTGCCTGCCTCGACTGTGTGCTCGATGTAACCAAAAAAGGAATAGACAGCCTCATACCCGATATCAGCAACAATAACCTCATCCTCATTGGCCTCAGCGCCGGCACCTATGCCGCCCTCAAGACCACTGAAAATAAAACTACCCCAACCAACACAAATAACACTGATCCGGTCACAGGGCCAGGCTCCGGAGGTGGAACCGGAGCAGGCAATTCTGTAGCAGCCATACCAACACCGCCTGCTGCTACTGACCCAACTGTTCAGACTACTTAAATCTCAATACAAATTAATTCTGGCATAAAAAATAGTCATAAATGACTATTTTTTGAGTGAGGTATAAGGTAGAATTTTACATCATAAATAACGGGAAGCTGAAAACGGATTTAGAGTAGGCGGAAACAAACAAATTATGGCCACACAAAATGATTTAGTAATGGATATTGTAACCGATCTTAAGGCAAATCCAGCAATTTTGAATTATGCAAGAAATATAGCAACAGCTATTGTAGATGGTCCGGCTAATCATTGCGCTGCTACATTAAGTGCCCTATTAGTTTTTGCAGGAATTTATCCGGTAGGTGGTGGAACAGGTCAGGGTGATTTAGAGCCATGGGTACCTTCATTGGCATATGATTTGGAAAACAGGAGAGGGTGGTCACACATAAATATAGGTGATCAAATAAATACAGGAGATGTAGGAGTAGTATTAGTTAGTGCTAGTATACACCATATTTATTTGGTTATTGATGCAACAGACCAGCCAAATCCAATGATTGCTGATAATGACCAAAGTTCATTTCACACAAGATTAGTTGTAGGTGACCCATCTCAAAGCTATTCACCAACTAGTTATTTTCTAAGAGCAGTAAATTGACAATAAGACATAATGAATATATTTAAAGAAAAAACGGATTGCCGAAAACGGATTTAGAGTAGGCTAATATTATATAAATTATGAAAAAAATAATTTTCTTTTATTTGCTTTTAAATGTTTGCACTAGTAATGCGCAAGATACTATAGCAGTTATCATTAGGCCAGCATTAGATAAGTCGAAATTATCTAAAATTGATCCAGCTACTTTGGAGCAAATTCCACAGATTCCTACTAATGCTCCCATGGAAAATATGAAGGTAAACAACCCAATAGTAAATAAAAACAGTGAATATATTATTAGATTTCGTGATTTAAAGACCAAAGGATTATTACAGATTGGTCAATTAGATGCGGCAATGACTGTTGAGGTAATTGTTAATAGTAAAACTTATACAAGAAATATCTCACAAGGTGAATTGAAAATGACTGATTTGAATATAAACTTTTCACAGCTTTTCAATGGAGATATAATTCCAGATAATAGTAACATCAGAATTGTTGTTACTACAACAAATAAAAATTATGAAATATTAAATACAGAATTAGATACTAAATATTATAATAAAATACAACATTATCAATCTTTAGGCCAGGATTTGGGTGGTTTTTGGATTCCGACTTTGCTCTATTCAACTAATTTTAAATCAACTAGTACGGGAGTACCTTTCGCAACTTTACCTATTGGTATTGCATATGGATGGAAATTTTATGGGAAAGGAGTAGGATATATTGGTGTATCCGCTATGGCTAATTGGTTAATCTATTCTCAGCCATCAAGTTCAAGTTCCACCAGTACAAATAGTTCATTCAATTTACAAGGATTAACCGGAGGCATTTTGATAGATTTTAGTGATATCATATCTATAGGTTATGCATATGGTAAGAATCTTGAATCTGGTGGAACAGATCCAGGTAGTATGTTTGTTCTTGGCATTGGTTCTAAAACTTTAAGTTTCTTTAAGAAGGATAAATCATCGCAACAAACTACTCCGGCATCGCCACAAACTCTTGATGTTCAATCAATGCTAGAATAAGAAATGAATAAAATAATAATTAACATTATAGTATATAGTATATCTTATTTTATAAATAAAATTTATCCATATAAAATTTAAAAAATAAACAATGAAAAATTTACAAAAAAAATGCATATTTATTATCTTATTTATAACTGCATGCATAAATAATGTTAAATCTCAGAATTATTTTTATACAGAAAATCAGTATGACGTTGCAAATAATGAAAAAGGTAGTATTACAAATGTCCAATTCGAGGAGGCATTTAATACTGTACTGAAATTTGGAATCCCATTTAAGTATTCTCAAGGAGGATGTGAAAGTCGAGCATATGCAATGTATTTATTGTTAGATAGCATGCATATACCAAACTTTAGGATTTGGATTTTTGCACCAAGTAAATATTTGCAAAACAACTATGATTTGTTACATGTAAAGGATAGAAATGATCCAACTAAAACAATTAATTGGGGTTACCATACAGCGCCAGCAGTGGTAATTAAAGAAAAGGATAAATTGGATACATTTATTTTAGATCCGTCGTTAAGCAAGAAACCATTAATCTATAAAGACTGGTTATTATTAATGGATGGATATAATATTGCATATTATACTTTCATATCTTCAGATTTTTTCATGTTTTATACAACACCAATTAGTGATAATAAAAATAAGATTGATTTCTTTAAATATGAAGGTATTGCGAAAGGTTTGAATTATGGTGACATGAAATTGGAGAAGAATTTGGCTCTAGATTATGTTGGAAGGTATTTATATGGAAAATACATCAAAAATGATGAAAGTAAAAAAATAGATTACATTAAGCCTATAATTTCAAGTATAGCAAATCTTGAGAATTTTATTCTTGGTAATAAGTTGCCAGATGAAATAGATATTTCACTTAGGCAACTTTATAATGAATTTCCCGATTTTGTTAAGGATAGTAAAAATGTTTATAATAGAGAGTTTTATAAATGGTATAGGAAAATAAATGCATATCAAAAGAAAGGCAATTAGTGATGGGAGATTTTAGCAAAGCCTTTTGTTTACCTGACTAAGGTCTAATCAATCTGGTCAGTTCGTAGATGATAATTAGATATATGAATAATGGCGCGCAGTTTGTAGCAAAGCATTGTTCGTAGCTGACTCATGCATGCACATTCTCGTCAGTTTATAATATACGCATATGTACTATTGCCTAATAAAAATCATAACAAAAACCTGATATTTGGATGCTTCTAAAAAACTGATGAATCAAATAACATATACCACACTAATCCACAACTAATTATCCCCGAAAAAAATGACATGATGTACAATATACGGTACATGATAGTACACTTTTCGTACTGTCATAAAAACTTCTTTTTGCCAATCCAATAACCCTTCCCACCTTTGCCTGCCCGCCGAAGCTTTTCAGTGTAGGAGGCTTCCCGCCGAAATTGTTTTGATTAGTAGCTGGAGCTTTATAGTAGCATATTGCGAAGGCGAGGATCAAAATGTATTAAAAGGCAACGCTGGTATTATTATTATTCGCGCAATAAAACAATTAAGGCTTAAAATTTTCGCTTGAAAAAATTAAACTATTGAAAATCAATAAATTGCGCCGCTACAATCTGCAAAAGTGGGAAATTTCAGGCAATAGTGGGAAGCAAGTGGGCAATTTAGTGCAGCAAGTGGGAAGTTTTCTAAATGCATGCAGTAAGCCTGAATAATACATCATCTGCCTACAAATGAATCAATATCGTTGGTTATTTTTTCCGAAAAGCTGGTTTATAAAGTATAACATGCTGTAAATATGTTGGTTAAAATTTCAAAAATTGCAAAAACAGGCAATTTTTGAAGAAAATTGAAGCATTTCTGAAGCGTTTTTGAAGAAAATTGAAGTGTTTTTGAAGCGTTTTGAACTAAAATTGAAGTATTCCGTAATTGATCTTAAAATAATCACATCATTAAATTTGGTGAATTTAGTTACACCCGCAATTTATCGCTATGAAGAATAGATGCTTTTCCGAATCTAAAAGGAAAAACCTTCCCAATCCCAAATTCCCAATTCCACAAAAAAACTATTCCAAAGACTTCGCCCTCCACCCCAGATCCGAGAATTTCTTCCGCCTCAGCAGGAAGTAGTCCCACACAATACTCCGACGGTATATACCTTCCTCATTGCGTTTCGTGATAAGTAGCTTGTTCTCACGCCGGCGCTGCAGCCATTTGCCCAGGTCGCGGTAAAAATGGAAATGAGCTTTAAGTATAGTGCCGGTCTGTTTGTATTCCCCGGTCAGCAGCAGCCTCAGGCCAGCCACCCCATCCAGTATCAGCCTTAGCGGAAACAACCACAGCAGCTTGCTGGTCTTTTCATTCTTTATCAGCAGTATCAGGTTATTCCTGAAGTTGTAATACAGCTTGGCAGGGCTGCCGTAGCTGATCACACTGCCACCCACATGATACACCAGCGATTTGCCAATGTAGCCTATTTTATAACCCGCATTCTTGAGCCTCCAGCACACATCTACCTCCTCCATATGCGCATACAGGTCCTTATCAAGTCCGCCCACTTTTTCATACAGGTCGGCTCGTACCATAAAGCACCCGCCCGAGGCCCAGAACACCTCAATATTATCATCATACTGCCCCTTGTCTTTCTCAATATCAAAGAACACGCGCCCGCGGCAAAACAGGTACCCGAAGTTATCCATAAATCCGCCCCCGGCTCCGGCATACTCAAAACATTGCTTGTCTTTCCAGTAGCGTATTTTGGGCTGGCAGGCCGCCAGCATTTCATCGCGCTCCATAGCGGCATGCAACGGCGGAAACCACCCCTCCGTTACCTCAAAATCGGCGCTGAGCAGCACAAAGTACCTGGCCTTTATCTGTTTCAGTCCTTCGTAATAGCCGTTGGCAAACCCGAAGTTAACAGCAATCTGCAGCGTATGTATGGTCGGGAAGTTGGTCTGCACATAGCTAAGCGTATCGTCGGTCGATGCATTATCTACCACAATCACCTCATAGCCGGTATGGGCTTCTTCAACAATTTTGGGCAAAAAAAGTTCATGCCACTTAGTTCCGTTGTAGCTGAGTATTACAACGGCTGTATCCTTATGGCATACGATCATAGCGGGGCGGTGCTATTGATTAATGATACTTGGGTTCGTAAAGAGTATTATCGGGCGCTACAGTCTTGTCATTGGGCTGGTAGTGGTGCTCATAAAGGTTGTAGCAACCGGCCCAGGCAAAAATAAAGAAGCCGAAGAAACTCAGTACAAATAAAAAACGCGATTTAGAAGGCTTATTCAGCTCTATATCATGCGGATTGTCAATTTCAATTTCGTGATCGTTAGTATGGCTATCCATGATAGTATTTTGATTTCCGGGGCAAAAATAATAGTAATTCCCTCAAAATCATAATATTTTTACCTTTCCTTCGTTATCCCGATGTATTTCTATGCGACAGTACCTGAATTGGAAAACTTATTTATCTTTAATTGCTCTGTTTATAGTCAGCGCTTCACTCTATTATACCAACCAACTGGCTGGCAAACTGGCCGATGAAGAAAAGAAAAAAGTACTGGAAGTTGCCAATGCCATCAAAATACTCAGCAACGATAAGTCCAACACGCAGGATCTGGGTTGCGCCTCCAACCTGCTTTTTCAGAATACCACTATCCCGCTCATTTATACAAACGAATCGGGTATCATACAGGGCTCTATTAATATTGATACCATTCATTCTCTTACACCCAAAAACCGGATTGTTCAGGAAAAACTGGAAGAATATAAAAAAATACACCCTGTTATCATAGCCGACTATGGCACAGGCAAAGACTATGTTTACTATGGCGAGTCGTACCTGCTCACACAGTTGCGGTATTTCCCATATGTCCAGTTGGCCATTATTCTCATCTTCCTGGCGGTAGTTTTATTTGCATTAACATCTGCCCATCGCAGTCTGCAAAACCAGGTATGGGTCGGGCTATCTAAAGAAACAGCCCACCAGTTGGGCACGCCCCTCAGCTCCATAGAGGCATGGCTCGAATTGCTGCGGGAAGAAAACCCCGACAGTGAGGCCGCCCTGGAAATGCAGAAAGACCTCGACCGCCTCAAGCTGGTAGCCGACCGGTTCAGCAAGGTAGGCAGCGCCCCCCAGTTGGTAGAAGAAAACCTTGTTAGCCGCCTCGAAGGAATTGTGGAATATATGCAACGCCGCTCACCACAGAAAGTAAATATCACCCTGCACAAAACCGAGGCAGATATACCCGTCAATATCAGCGGGCCTCTTTTCGACTGGGTAATGGAAAACCTTATCCGCAATGCACTCGATGCAATGGCTGGCCAGGGCAAGATAGACATTACTGTTACCAATACCCCCCAGCAGGTATGGGTAGATGTACAGGACAACGGCAAAGGCATACCCGGCCACCAGGTGAAAAAGGTGTTCACTCCCGGCTTCACCACCAAGAAACGCGGCTGGGGCCTCGGCCTCTCCCTTTCCCGCCGCATTATAGAGAAATACCATCACGGCTCCATTTTCGTGAAGCAGAGCGAGGTAGGCAAGGGCACTACATTCAGGGTAATATTGAGGAGGTAAGCATCCGGTACCATATATATTGTAAGTGCAGAAATGGTTTTTGATTTATCTTTAAGTAATGAAAACAAAGCAGGAAATAGTAGAAAACTGGCTGCCGAGGTATACCGGGCTTGAACTGAAAGATTTCGGAGAGTATATATTGCTTTGTAATTTTGATAATTATGTAACCCGGTTTGCCGAGATACACAAGGTCAAAGTGGTGGGGCGGGACAAGCCTATGCAATGTGCTACTGCCGCGGATATTACCATTATCAACTTCGGGATGGGCAGCCCCGGCGCTGCAACTATGATGGACCTTTTGTCTGCTATATCACCCAAAGCTGTTTTATTTTTAGGTAAGTGCGGCGGGCTCAAAAAGAAAAACAAAGTAGGCGACCTGATACTGCCAATTGCAGCTATAAGGGGCGACGGTACAAGCAATGATTACTTTCCGCCAGAAGTGCCTGCACTTCCTGCATTTGCGCTGCAAAAAGCCATCTCTACCACCATACGCGATTATAAGCAGGACTACTGGACGGGCACTGTATATACCACCAACCGTCGGGTATGGGAGCATGACGAGGGGTTCAAAGACTACCTGCGAAAGATCAGGGCTATGGCTATTGATATGGAAACGGCAACCATTTTCATCACCGGTTTTTTCAATCATATTCCTACAGGTGCATTGTTGCTGGTGTCAGATCAGCCTATGGTGCCTGAGGGCATAAAAACTGAGGCTAGTGATAATAAAGTAACCAAATCGTATGTAGAGATGCACCTGAAAATAGGTATTGATTCGCTTAAGCAACTGATAAATGGCGGGCTGACGGTTAAACACCTGAAATTCTGATGCCGGGGCCGGAAACTATACTGGCAGTTAATGACCTGAGCATTGCTTTCGGAGGGAAGGAAAAATTTACTGCGGTAAACAAAATCTCATTGAGTATTGATAAGGGCAGAACCCTGGCCATTGTGGGCGAAAGCGGCTCAGGCAAATCGCTTACGGCGCTGGCGCTGATGGGGTTGCTGCCGAATGGGGCGGAGAAGTCCGGAGAAGTCCGGCTCAATCTTCCTGAATCTGAAGCAAGGATTAATTTTACATCCGGAACTCAAAATGAAAAATTACTTAAAGGAGACTTAAGACTTGCGACTTACGACATACGGCTGATAAGAGGCAAGCATATCGGGATGGTTTTTCAGGAACCTATGAGTTCTCTGAATCCGGTGATGAGAATTGGTAAACAGCTGAAAGAAGCGCTACTGGTGCACCAGGACCTTAGTAACAGCAGTGCAAAGGAACTTGCTGAAGAGTGGCTGGCAAAAGTGCAACTGCCGGAGCCTGAGAAAATATATAACCGGTATCCGCACCAGCTATCGGGCGGGCAGAAGCAGAGGGTTATGATAGCTATGGCCATGTGCAACCATCCCGCACTGCTGATCGCCGATGAACCAACCACTGCCCTTGATGTAACGGTGCAGCAGGAGATAATAAGGCTTATGAATTATCTGCAGCAGGAGCATCGAAGCGCAATGATATTTATTACTCACGACCTGTCGCTGGCAGCAACTATTGCCGATGATGTTCTGGTAATGTATAAAGGCATGGTGATGGAATACGGACCGGCTGAACAGGTGCTGCAGCTGCCGCAAAACTTCTATACCCGGGCGCTTTTAGCCTGCAAACCATCGGCAGAGAAGAAGGGCCTGCCGCTGCCGGTTGTGGCTGATTATATGGCTGCAGAAAGCGGCACAGGTGAGGTGATAGCAGCGCCGAAGGTTATAGCCATGCCTGCTGAGCAAGGGTCTTTGATTGAAGTTAATAACCTGCGGGTTTGGTTTCCGGAGCACACCAATATGCTTGGGAAAACAACCAGCTATTTTAAGGCAGTGAATGATGTATCATTCACAATAAAGAAAGGGGAAACGCTGGGGCTGGCAGGGGAGAGCGGATGCGGCAAAAGTACACTGAGCCGCAGCCTGGCAGGATTAATACCTGTATATAGCGGTGAATTGTTGTTTAAGGGACGCGATCTGGCAAAGCTGTCTTTGCCTGAGTGGCGGGCAGTGAGGAAGGATATTCAAATGATATTCCAGGATCCCTATTCTTCGCTGAACCCCAGGATGACGATAGGGGATATGCTGCGGGAGCCATTGAGGATACATAATACAGTGCCTCCCTCAGACATGGATAAGGAAGTGAAGCGTTTGCTTGAGCTTGTGCAGTTGCCTGCAGCAGCCGGGAGCAGATACCCGCACCAGTTTTCAGGAGGGCAGCGGCAGCGCATAGGTATAGCCAGGGCGCTGGCCATGCGGCCGCAACTGCTGATATGTGATGAAAGTGTATCGGCGCTGGATGTAAGCATACAGGCGCAGATACTGAACCTGCTGAAAGAACTGCAGCGGGAGTTTGGACTTACCTACCTCTTTATCTCTCACGACCTTACAGTAGTACATTATTTCAGCGACAGGGTGATGGTAATGCACCAGGGAAAAATTATTGAAACCGGCAGTGCTGATGATGTGCTGAAGCGGCCTAAAGAAGCCTATACCAGGAAGTTGGTTGATGCAATACCTGTTTGATAAGTTGATTTACTCTATGTTCCATACAACTATTGCATTAGTAATGTGCATAACGTGTGCATTTCACATTTTATTATTATGAAGGTAATGATTTAGTAATACTATAATCCGTAACTTTAGTATTACTAAATATATTAATTATGGAATGGCGAAAATTCAGCGGGGAACCATTGAGGCTCCCCGTAAAAAAGGCGGTAGAGGAGGCGATCATCAGGGAAACCAGCGCCGGCTACAAGCTCAAGGTATGCATTGGAACTGACTCTCAGGTGCGCAATACAGAAACAGAATTTGCAACTGTTATTGTGTTTCTGCGCGAAAAGCGTGGCGGATTTATGTTCATCAGCAATGACCGTACAAAACAGCCCTACACCATCAAGGAGCGGATGCTGGTAGAGGTGGCCAAAAGCATTGAGATAGCATTTGAGCTATGCGACCTCTTCAACCAGTATGATGTGGACATGGAAGTACATGCCGATATCAATACAAATCCTCAGTTTAAAAGTAATGAGGCGCTGCGCGAGGCTATGGGCTACATACTGGGCATGGGTTATGCATTTAAAGCAAAGCCCGATGCTTTTGCCAGCAGTTGTTGTGCCGATAAAATGGTGAATTAGAGCGCTTTGAATTATCAGTGCGTACATTTCATTAATCACCAATTAATATTCTCTTCTTTTTACAAGGGCATTCTCCCTTGAGTGGCGTTGTCTCCATTTATTTTTATCGCCACAGAAATTATTTTTCAATTATTTTGCCTGTTTATAAGATAAAAATCTTAAATTTACTATTGGAATTCAAAAAAATAATTATGAAACCCCGTTATAGTATTTTTTACTGTTTTTTTATGCTTATTTCCTTGCAGGGATTCTGCCAGGCACCTACTGAGTTTATAGAAAACCGGGGACAGTGGGGGAATTGGTTTAAATATAAAGCATCTACCCCAGGAGGCGGAGATGTATGCCTTGAGCCTGATGGATTCCGATACATCATGGCCGATCATCAGAATAATATCAGTATGGATGAGTTTCATCATGGAAAAACAAAAAAAAATCCAGTGCTGAAATTTCACTGTTATAAGGTAACTTTTGAAGGGGCGTTAAAGCCGGAAATAACAGGAGAAAAACCATTGAAAGTTTACTACAATTACTTTCTTGGCAATGATTCTGCCCGTTGGAAATCAGGTATTCATCCGATGCAGGCGGTAAATTATAAGCGCCTCTATAATGGGATTAATATGCATGTAACATCCTCCAGAGGCAATGTAGAGTATGAATTTATAGTGCAGCCCAATGCTGATGCATCTCAGGTGAAATTGAAATTTGAAGGACAGGACGATCTTTTTTTAAAGAACCATAACCTTTATGTTAATACTACAGTCGGTCAGGTCAGTGAACTAAAACCTGTCGCATTCCAATACATCAATGACGAACGTGTTGAAGTGCCATGCGAATATCAACTGGAGGGCAATCTTCTTACCTATAATTTCCCTGATGGCTATGATCATAATCAGCAACTGATTATTGACCCGACAGTTGTTTTTTGTACAATGACAGGCTCTACCGCTGATAACTGGGGCTTTACAGCTACCTATGACGATGCTGGTAATTTCTATAACGGAGGATTGGTAAATACGCTGCAGTATGGAGGTCATTTCCCGTTTAGTCCCGGGGCTTTTCAGACTACCTTTGGAGGAGGATTTACCGCTGTTACACTATATCCCACTTCTTATATAGATTCTACTTATGCTTCTGATATTTCTATTATCAAGTACGATCCGACCGGTGTAAGCCGTATTTATGCTACTTACCTTGGAGGTAGCGGCAATGAACGTCCGCACAGTATGATAGTAGATCCTTCGAATGAACTTATTGTTGTTGGCAGGACACGTTCTACCGATTATCCGGTAACACCTGGCGCTTACCGCACTACAAACTCCGGAGGAACTGATATTATACTGACCAAATTCAATTCGGCAGGTACAGCGCTAATTGGATCTACCTATATGGGAGGTTCGGGTAATGATGGGGTCAATTTTGATTCAACTGAAGTTATTTTCGGGCAATTGAAATTCAATTATGGCGATGATGCACGAAGTGAAGTGCAGATAGATAAAGCAGGGAATATTTATATGACCGGTTCTACCAGTTCAGCTGATTTTCCGGTAACTGCAGGAACAGCGTTGGCTACTACACTATCAGGAATGCAGGACGGAGTGGTTTTTAAAATGAACAGTACACTTACCAATCTTATCTGGAGCACCTATATTGGTGGCTCTGGCTCAGACGCCGGTTATGTGCTCGCTTTCGATACTGCTCAGACGTCATTGTTTGTTGCAGGTGGCACCAATAGTCCAAACTTTCCTGTAACACCGGGTACTTTGCATACTACCTACCAGGGTGGCCCGGCAGATGGATTTGTTTTAAGATTCAAGAACAGTGCCCCATATAGTTTGCAGGCTGGCACCTATGTAGGTACCAGCAATTATGACCAGATTTATGGTGTCCAGGTGAGCGGAGATGACCATGTATATGTAATGGGGCAGTCGCTGGGAGGTACTTTCCCGGTTACAGTTCCGGCTGTATCCGTTTTTACTCCGAATTCCTGCCAGTTTGTTATGAAGATGGATAATCTGCTGACTACTGATTTGGTTTCTACAGTTTTTGGAAATGGCCATCCTGATTCAACCAATATTTCCCCGGTAGCCTTCCTTGTTGATACCTGCGAAAATGTGTATATCTCCGGTTGGGGAGGCGACCTGGGCCTGAGTAGTCAGTATTTGGCTACTGGTACGGCAGTTGGAATGCCTACAACTACCGATGCTATAAGGCTGACATCTCCTCTTGGCCGTGATTTTTATTTTATAGTATTAGGTTCAGGTATGACCACTTTGCGTTATGCTACTTATTACGGAAGAGATTGCGGCGCACCTGGTGAAGAATGGGAAGGTTGTCATGTGGATGGAGGAACGAGCCGTTTCAGCAGGCAGGGTATTATTTATCAGGCCATGTGCGCCAACTGCGGCGGTGCCCCTGGTACCATGATTGGTGTCTCATGTGCGTCTCCATTCCCTACAACATCCGGAGTTTGGAGCATGATTGATTCCAGCTCTAATTGCAATGAAGCGGCCCTGAAAATTGCTTTTAATATCGGCCCTGTAACAGTGGATATTGTTGCTGGTCCAAGCACAACAGGATGTGCGCCCCTTACGGTCAACTTTACCAATCTCTCTACCAATGTGCTGACCTATGTGTGGAATTTTGGTGATGGTACTACTACAAGTACTGTCTTTTCTCCTACCCATACATTTACTGCTGCAGGGGTTTATACCGTGACACTGAATGCAGCCAACTCCAATGCATGCTTCCGCGTAGCCGACAGTATGAAGCTGGTAATTTCTGTGGGTACAAATCAGATAACACCCGGTTTTACCTTCGTGTATAACGACAGTTGCGGACCCTATACAGCCACATTTACGAATACATCGGCTGATACCGTAGGCACGCCTGCATACCAGTGGTGGTTTGGCGATGGCAGTACCTTCAGCGGCGCGAACCCTCCTTTGCATACTTATCCCGATACTGGTACCTATGTTGTAACCATGGTTATGACCGATGCTGCCGCCTGCAAATCGCCGGATACCATAATACATGTGGTTCATTTTCTTAAAGAGAGCTCTTCAGCTTCTTATACCATACCCGATTCTATTTGCCTGGGTTCCGCATTTTCACCAATAGTTAAGCTGAGCAATGTCAATAACATTACATGGGCATTCGGCGACGGGCAAAGCTCCACTCAGACCGATCCTTCACATACATATAATTCAGTTGGCAGCTATACAGTTACATTAACAGCATTAAATAGCACAGGTTGCGGAGGCGGTGATACCATTTCCGAAACCATTAAGGTATTGCCGGTGCCTACCGCCAACTTCTCCCTGGCACCAATAACAGCAGAACCTAATATACCTACCACATTTACCAATCTTTCGGTCAATGCAACCAGGTATCTGTGGGATTTTGGCGATAATACCACAAGTACAGAGGTAAACCCAATACATCAATACCAGAAAACAGGTGTATATAAGGCATGCCTTACTGCTTATAATCGCAGTAATTGCCCTTCAATAGCCTGCAAGGAAGCGCCTGCCGATATTGAACCCCTGCTTGGGCTGCCCACCGCGTTCAGCCCGAACGGAGATGGTGAAAACGATGTGCTATATGTTCGTGGCGCGGCAATTGCCAATCTCGACCTGAAGATTTTTAACCGCTGGGGTCAGCTGGTATTTGAAACCACCAGTCAGCAGAAAGGTTGGGACGGAACCTTCAACGGGCAGCCACAGCCTATAGATGCTTATGCCTATGTGCTCAACTGTACCTTTATTGATGGTACAGCTAAAATGCTGAAGGGGAATATTACATTGCTGAGATAAACCCCTGACCTCTGAAAGGGAACAAGCTTTTTAGCTTTATCGCTGATTTTGGGGAGTTGGGTTGATGGACCAGAATGATTTTGAAGGACGATTTGGAAAAATATTCAGAAAGAATTAGATTTATTTAAGAACAGAAATTTTGTGCAGATGAAAAGGATAATAGGGATGATGGGTATGGTTGCATTACTGATTGGCATTAAGTCGGCCGGACAGAGTATGCACTTCAGCCAGTATTATAATGCGCCCATGCTGCTCAATCCAGCCAACACTGCCCTGATGCCTGATGATGACTTCAGGGTAGGGCTGAATTACCGCAACCAGTGGGCTGTGGTTCCGGTTCCTTATAATACTTTTTCTGCCTTCGGTGATATAAAAGTAGGTGGCAATAAAAACAATGAGAACCACAACAACTGGCTGGGTATAGGGCTGGCTTTCTTTGACGATAAAGCAGGTGACGGTAACCTGTCGCTTACAGATATACAGGCAAGCCTGGCCTATCATCTGCAACTGAGCAAAACATTTATGGTGTCACTTGGTTTCTCTGCCGGCTATGTGGAGCGGAGTGTTGATTATGATAAAATTACCTTCGACTCTCAGTGGGACGGGCTGACATTTAACAGCAACATCCCCAACAATGAAAAGATAGGTGTCATTAAAACATCTTACTATACCGCAGCCCCCGGAATTAATTTTTCTTATTTCCCAAATGATAATGTTTATGTGAAGCTGGGCAGTTGTGTGGATAACGTCAACAAACCTACCGAAAGCTTCTACAGTACAGGTAAAAATACGCTGGATTACCGGCCTATCATTAATCTGGATATGCTGTTTAAAACCGGGCCGGTGCTCATCGTGAATCCCTCTATCTATTATACACAACAGAGCGGGGCACAGGAATTGGTGGCTGGAGCCCAGTTCCGTACTGTGCTTACAAATACAAACCAATTGAATCCGATGATTACCCAGTTGATTCTCGGCGCTTACGACCGGCTTAACGATGCAGTAATTGGCGTCGCAGGTGTTCAGGTGGGTGGTATACAGTTTACAGTTAGCTACGACTTTACTATGTCGGCCCTGGCTCCCTATAATGCATCTTATGGTGCCCTGGAATTTTCTCTGATCTACACCGGCAAATATGATAAAAACAAAGGTGTAAAAAAGACTTATAACTGTCCGCGGTTCTTTTAACAAATAATTTCGGTGTAAAAGCGTTTCCCGGTATTATATTTGATCTACTAAATTTCAATATGGAAAACCAAAAAAATAAGATACTGTTGGTAGAAGATGATACCAACTTCGGGCAGGTTCTTAAGAACTACCTGGAACTGAATGATTTTATTGTAGAGCTGGCGCGTGACGGCATCCTCGGACTGGCCGCTTTCCGCCGCGAGCGGTATGACATATGCCTGCTGGATGTGATGATGCCCAATATGGATGGCTTCACACTGGCAGAAGAGATCAGGAATGTAGACCCTGATGTGCCATTATTTTTCCTGTCTGCCAAAAGCATGAAAGATGACATACTGACAGGTTATAAACTGGGCGCTGACGATTATATAACCAAGCCTTTCGATAGCGATGTACTGTTGTCGAAAATCAAGGCGGTTTTGAAACGCAACCAGGAGTTGCAGGAAAAACAACATTCACAGATAGAATTTATCATAGGTTCATACCACTTTAACAGCAAGCTGCGTACCCTGAAACATGGCGGCAGCTCAAGTACACTTTCTCCAAAAGAGAATGAACTGCTGCTGATGCTGTGTGAATATAAAAACGACCTGCTGCCACGCGAAACCGCATTGAAGCGGATATGGGGCAGCGATACCTACTTCAATGGCCGGAGTATGGATGTTTACATAGCCAAGCTGCGTAAATACCTTAAAGAAGACAGCAGCGTGGAGATAGTGAATATACATGGTAACGGGTTCAGGCTGGTAGTACCGGAGTAAAAGCCCCAGTCACCCCGCCCTTAAAGGGGTACTATGTATTGGGCTTATGTGCTTGAGTTGAACATTCGATAGTAATTTGGTATATTTATTTTGAGCAGGATGCAAGTAATTGTATCCTGTTTTTAATTTCCCCGATTCTCTTGGAAATATCTGGCATATATGCTGCCATAACAATATATTTTTCAGGTAAATCTATAAACCTTCTGTGCCGGTAAAAATAACTTCAGCCAGCCCGGGACATTGGAGCAATTCTGTGCTCCTGGTGAATCAACATAATAACACCCGCTTATTTTCCTAACTTTATAGCCATGCAAACAGATAATTCAGGATTCAAAACCGTACGCAACTCCAGGACTACAATTACCGAACTGATGATACCCTCATATGCCAACTTCGGCGGAAAGATACATGGGGGCATATTGCTGGGGCTGATGGATAAGGTGGCTTATGTGTGTGCCGCCAAACATGCGGGTACTTATTGCGTTACAGCTTCCATTGATAATGTAGACTTTCTGCAACCCATAGAAGTGGGTGAACTGGTTTCCCTCAAAGCATCGGTAAATTATGTAGGCAGCACATCGCTCATTGTGGGCATCCGCATCACTTCCGAGAATGTGAAAACACAAGCTATAAAGCACACCAATACCAGCTACTTTACTATGGTAGCCAAAGATGATAACCACCACAGTGTAAAGGTGCCGGGCCTGATACTGGAGACCAAGGAAGATGTGCGTCGATTTGCTGATGCCCTGCGCCGTAAGGAACTAAAGAAGCAAAACCATACTGTTCTCAAACAAATAAAATCACCACAGGAAACAGACAATTATAAACAGCTATTGAAAAATGAGCGGTGTGTAATTGATATAATTTTATAGGTGTTACTTTTTCTTCTGTCCCCTCGTTTTGGGTTTTCCGTATTTGGCCATCATTTTGTCTTTATGGCTCACCTTTATGTTTACCTTTTTATTCTTCTCTTTCTTTTCATGAAAGGCAGGGCCCGACTCATCCCAGCGGGGCAGGCGGATGAGTGTATCCCGCATCTTTACCTTCGGCATTTCATCGTCAGTCAGCACATCCGATATTATTAGGTCATCAGGCAGCACGGCTACTGGCACTTTGTAGTTCATGAGGGTTTCTATACGTGCCAGGTTTTCGGCTTCGCGCGGGGTTACCAGGGTAATAGAATTGCCTTTTTTATCGGCCCTGCCGGTCCGGCCAATGCGGTGAATATATGCTTCGGGCACTTCGGGCACATCGAAGTTGATAACGTGCGATACATCTTCAATATCCAGGCCCCGGGCAATAAGATCGGTGGCAATAATAAACCGGAAATTACCTGCCTGAAACTGGTTTACCGTATTGAACCGGTGGTTCTGTGATTTATTGGAGTGGATGACGCCGGCAATGCCGGGAAACTTGGGGTCGAGTTCGTCGAACAACTGATCGGCAAGCGATTTGGTGGCTACAAATATCAGCACCTTATTCATTTCGGGATGATTGGTCAGCATCAGCTCAAGCAGGTTCACCTTTGTATAGAAGTTGGGTACATTGGAGAGTACCTGGTCAATATTTTCGAGCGGGGTACCTGTTGGAGCAGCCTCTACCCTTTCGGGAGCGGTGAACCAGTCTTGCATAAGGGCTTCTACATCATCGGTAATTGTGGCCGAGAACATAAGATTCTGTCTTTTTTCGGGAAGCATTTCCAGCACGCGGGTAATTTGTACCCGGAAGCCGAGATTGAGCATTTCATCTACTTCATCTATAATGAGCCGCTTGATGCCTTTCATGCGCATGGAGCCATTGAGCGCCAGATCGAGCAGGCGGCCAGGGGTGGCTACTACTACATCACAGCCATTCTCTAAAGCCAGCGCCTGAGGTTTCAGGTTGACGCCGCCATATACCCCCACAACTTCGAGCGTAAGGTAGGCAGAAAGTTTTTTCACTTCTTCCACCACCTGTATCACCAGTTCGCGGGTGGGGACCAGAATGAGCATCTGCGGCAGGCGGTCTTTCGAATATTTCCACAGGCGCAGGCAGGGTAGCAGGTAGGCATAGGTCTTCCCTGTGCCGGTCTGAGCAATACCGCACACATCGCGCCCGGACATGATGACCGAAAATATCTTCCGCTGGATAGTGGTAGGGTGTTTCAGGCCCAGATCATCAAGAGCGGTGAGCAGGGGTTTATTCAGGTTAAGATCGTCGAAAGTCATCAATTCCATTGTGGCTCAAAGGTAGGTTACATAACGCAGGCAACCCATATTGTAAAAAATTTTAACTTTGGATACGTTTATTAATTCCTTTTTTACTCTATTTGCAACTAAAAACACCTCAAAACACTCCCGAAAACTAAAGTTTTTGTGGAGTCATTTTTCGTTAAGAAGAAATTTGTTGGATATTACCTTAAACGAAACATCCCTGTTGTGCGATCGTATTACTATCCCTTCCCGGTCGGTAGCAGAGTTGAGAGCGCTCTTGCCATCTGCCATCTGCAATAATTCATCTATAGTTGCAGGAAGCGTAAAGGCAGTTGCAAGCACAGGTACTGTCTGCAGACTTAAGCTGGCGGCAAGGCCAATGAATTCTTCAAAACCGAGATGCATACGCTTATCGGTATCAAAGGCATTAAAGAAGTGCACAGTCTGGCCCCTTAGCTTGTAAGGATTGCCCTGCACGCCTTCGCCAATGCACTCACCCTGCAAGGCGAAATTTTTATTCAGTCCTCTCAGCTTATTTTCAATATCCAGCGATCGGGCCACCTTCCACAGTGTATTGTCCTCAGTTTCCAGCAGATCCAGGTTTCGGCTGCAAACACTGAATAAATCATTCTGTAGATAAAAGGTAACTGATGAACCATCCAGTTTTTCGGTTACGTAATACTTTTCACCCTTCAGCTTGTATGCCTCATATTCCCCGGTAAGGTTCTGAATTCGTTCCTCATCCGTTTTCTGCAGAAAAGACGGGAACCCGCCCCTCATTATTCCTGCAAGCTGAGCTGGAACCGGCGGTTCATATTTAAGGATACCCAGCAGTTCGGTTACATCATCGCCCGGCTCAAATTTCCTGTTTGCAGGCAGTACAGACATTGGCAACAGCAAACCTTGAGATACCTGCCCGCGCATCTTGACGGTGCGCAGCCGGAAACCTTCGGTGTTGCCCATTTTCTTATATGAAGTGCGGCGCAGGAATTCAAACTCCGGCTTCAAGGGCAGAAAGCTGTCTATCTCGCAATAAACCGCTTTGGTGCCTGCAGCAAATTCCCCTTTCTTACATACCAGCTTCCACGATTTTACGGTGGCGACCTCTATCATATCGGCGCCTTCAATGGTGTTAATTTCAGAGATGATCTGCACTGTGGCTAACTTTCTTTCCATAACGGTTGTTATATTTTCAGCAGAATTGCGATTACGCAATTGAGCTACAATGCTAAGTTATCTAACTTTCTTCATGGTTTTAAGCTATTTTCTTTTGTAAAATTCAGCCCATTTATCACCATAAGTGATTTTATGAATCAACATAAAATCGGGGTTTGACAGGTAGTAACCGGGGGTAGCTTTAATATCTTCAACATTATCATACATAATCAGATCTGTAGTTGGCAATAGATCAATTAAAGTATACTTAAATATCTTCCCTGATTTTAAGAAACCGCAATATGGGTCCCTGAGGTGGGTATAACCCATAAAAGAATTGACGTAAATATGTTTGTCATAAAAGTTATTGGCTTCCATATACTCAATTTCTGCCACCTGGGTTTTTACACCTTTCACAAATCCCATCTCTTCATCTCCCCAGCCTGTACTGCTTTTAAAAGAAAGAATGGATGAAAATAAGATAATGATTATCAGCACATAATAAAGCGGATTCCAGGTATACCTCATCAGTATTTCAAAAAACACAGCAACCAAAAATAATACAGCAATACCGCTTGCAAGTACATACCGCGGAATAAAATAGGCTACCGACGAGAATAAGGAAAAAGCAAGAATAAAAAGGCCTGTTAAAAGTATCAGTTGTCTTTGTGACCGGGCAGGATTAAATTCTTTGTTTTTAAAGAAAAATAATATGCTTAAATAGATGCCAATAAAACCAAAAAATACGACATAGGTAATAATAAACATCCCGGATCCCTGCCCGTACAAATTGATAATACGGGGGTATTCCAGATAGTAGGCTGTAATTATCAGCACTATGAGCAACAAAGGGATAATATACCTTACCTTTTTTTGGGTAAATAGTAAGACAACGGAATAAGCAAACATTGTGAAGAATAGTATGTACTCAAAACCCATACAGAAATCGGCATGTATTACTCCTGTGCCAAACCGGTCCCAGATAGCTTCCCATTTTACCAGGATAGTATCTGTATAAAGTGGTAGTACATACCAGCCTGTAATGTGCTTCTGCAATATAAAAAACAGGCCTATAAAAATACACCCTACAGTGGCAGGCATTAGTTTTTGCAGTCGCTTCCTGATTTCTGTTTTCGTGTTAAATAATGAAATGAGCGCGTCTGTGCCCAGCACGAAACCCACGATAAGACCGCTTTCTTTGGTAAAAAACAAAGCTGTAAGTGATATTGTTGCCAGAATATATCGCTCTCTCACATACAACACGATACTTAAAAAAGCAAGGAACGCCACCATTATTTCAGGCAGAACAAACGATGACTGTACAAAAAACGGCACATAGGTAGCTACCAGCAGCAGGCCCAGAACACCAACCCGCTGATTGAAAACCCGCAGGCCTGTTTCATAAATTGTAATCAGGAATAGCAGGGAAATAAGCAAGGCGAAAGAGTGCAATGCAAAATTTGAACTCCCGAAAATATTCATCCATAATCCGTACATAAAATGGAAAAACATAGGATGGCCTCTCGACAGATTGGGATCTATGGCATTAGGAAGCAGACTTATTCCGTTATGATACATTTGTCTCACAGCACTTGCATAAGGCCATGACTCATCCCAATAGAAGGGGAGCAGCAAGTGCGGTATTTTAAATAGTGTAAACAGCAGCAGTACTGTTATAAGTATCCATCTGCTTTTCAAAAATTTATTCATCAGTCTGTTTCCCTCTGGCATTTATTTTATTCAATTGCATTTAATGCCGGTTCTGTGAATTTATCCGGTATAAAAGTAATAAAACAGATCATGAGGCGTTACTTGCCGGGGCAAAATAGTTTCCCTCTACCGTCTTTTATAATAAAGGTTACCTTTGCCATGATGCTCGTATCCATTGTTTTACCTTGCTATAATCCTCCTCCTGGTTGGGAGCAGATTATATATGAGCGCTATTACGAATTCTGCAAACTTACCGGTGAGCAGGCCCAGTTGCTTGTAGTTATGGATGGCAAGGGGAGCCGAGATTATACAGATGCATTGACTTTTCTTGAAAACACGATCGGGAATCTGAAGGTGATAGCATATGATGAAAACAGAGGTAAAGGATATGCTATTAGGCAAGGTGTAGCGGTAGCCTCGGGCGATCTCATCATTTATACCGATGTCGATTTTCCCTACACAGCAGATAGCCTTATTGCAGTGTATAACGGCCTCAGAAATGAGGAGTATGATGTTTGTATCGGTGTGAAAAACGACAGTTATTACAGCCATGTGCCCTTTCTTCGAAAAGCCATTTCGCATTTCCTCCGGTTCATGATAAGATTGTTTCTGTCTATGCCGGTAACCGATACGCAATGTGGCCTCAAGGGTTTCAGAAAAAATGTAGCGCCCATTTTCCTGCAAACCACCATCAACAGGTATCTATTTGATCTGGAATTTGTACGGAACTGCTATAAAGGTCGGAACCTCCGGGTAAAACCTATACCAGTAGCGCTGAATGAAAATGTTCATTTCCGTAAAATGGATTATCGTATATTATTGCCTGAATTGCTCAACTTTATGAAGCTGCTGTTCAAATAACACCTGATGGGAAAAATACAGAGAAACCTCTGGTTTCTGGCAACAACAATATTTGCGGTTTACCTGGTTACCTATGCATTATCAGGTATAGTGAAGCAGCCGTGGCACGAAATACCGGAGCTGGGAGGCGATGGTGCAAAAAATATATTTACCTATCTCTATCAGTCCACTCAGGGTTCGGGTTATTGGTTCAGTGGTATGAATTATCCTTATGGCGAGCATATTGTATATACCGACGGGCAGCCTGTATTATCGGTACTGTTGTCTTCCATTAAAGGTGTAACCATAGGTCAGGCGCTGAGTATTCTCTGGTGGCTTATAGGTTTAAGTTATGTGGTTTCTATACTTTTCCTCTATAAAATCCTCACCCGGTTCAAACTGGCACCGCTTGCCGCCCTGCTTTTTGCCGGCCTCATAGGGATTTTTACTCCTCAGATGCTTAAGTTGCAGGGCCACTATGCGCTTTCTTATACCTGCATTATCCCCATGCTTTTTTACTGGACCATTCTGTATACCGACAGGCCACACTGGCGGTACTGTATTTACTTCTTTATCCTTGGCTGCATTGCAGCATTTATTCATCCCTATTATGCTGCAATGATGCTGGTATGGGTATTTGCCTTTGCGGCTGGTTTTATCCTGTTTACCCGGCAGCCTTTCATTCATAAGTTGAAAATTGCTGCTCCTCTGGTTATCAGTGTTATAATGGTACTGGGTGTAGTGGCAATAGTAATGAAACTTACCGACCCTGTTACCGACCGCCCGGTAACACCTTTCAATACACTTTATGAAACCTGCACGCGCCTCAAACAACTGGCTACCTCCTTCAATTCACCAGTGTGGAAGCCGCTGTTGCATACCCGTTTTTTCTACCGCATCAGCGATGGTGGCGAGGGGTATGCCTATATGGGTGTGGTTACCATCTTCACTATTGGGTTATGCCTGCTGGCCATACTCGTAAAAAGTTTCAGGCAGAAAAAGGCAGCAACAGATTTAGGTACTGGTTTTTCTCCAGTTTGGTTGTTCGTGGCTTTCAGCACACTGTTGTTCGGTATGGGCATACCATTTATATGGCATATTGAGTGGATGAGCTATCTGTCAGTTTTTAAGCAGTTCCGTTCGCTGGGCAGGTTTAGCTGGATATTCTACTATATCATTTCGGTTTACAGTGCTGTGGTTATTTATACTGCTTACTCCCGTTTGCTGGCCTCAGGCAAGGCTGTAGCTGCTTATGCCGTTATCGCAGCCGCTCTCGCAATCTGGACCTGGGAGGCATCGGGATATGTAGAATATTCCCGCCGGCTGGCAAAATCAGGCTCCTATAATTACGATATGATGTTCTCCACCCACGAGCAAAACTGGGAAGGTTTCCTGGGCGATCACCAATACAAGAAGAGCGATTTTCAGGCGCTGCTTCTTTTACCCTATTTCCATGTGGGAACAGAAAAATTATGGGTAGGTTATGGAAACTGGCTCATTACATTGGGCAGCAAGGCATCGTTGCAATTGCATCTGCCCATGGTCAATGTAATGATGTCGCGCTCATCATGGGGGCAGGCAGAGAAACAGGTAAAAATAGCTGCAGGACCATTTGCATCTAAACCCCTGCTTAAAGATATCAGCAGCAACAGGCCTTTCCTGCTGTTGTGTTTCGATGAAGACACTTTGAATGAAGACCAGAAATACTTGCTGACCGCATCCGATTACCTGGGCCATTACTCCCAGTGTTATGTATATGCCTGCTACCCGGATCGCATAGCCACCCACGACAAAAAAATGGCCGATAGTGTAAACCGCATCCTGCCTTTCATGCACCGCCCCGATACGGTAATTAACGGCAATGGAAACTATTATACAAATCACTTCGATAATGTTCCATCCTCATTTCACCTCTTCGGTACTGGCTGTATGCCAGCTATAGCGCAGGACAGCGCTATAATAGCCACAATTCCTATTACCAGCCCTCCAAAAGACAGTGAACTCTATGAATTCTCGTGCTGGTTTTTGCTGCACAATGATGACCCCCGCGCACCAAATTTCAGTCTGGAACTGATGGATGGCTCTGGCCGAAATGTTACAACTGCGGATGTGCTCACCCGGCAGGGCACAGATAATAAGGGAATGTGGTTTCGTGCGGGCAAATACTTTTATATATACCACAACACCCACGAAATACACTGTAAAATTATGAATCTTCCAAACCCTTCCTACATCGCGCTTGATGAGTTGTTGCTCAGGCCTGCCAATGCACTGGTGATTTCGAAATCGGCAGATGGGCAGGTGATGGTGAATAATCATCTGGTGGGTAACTGGTGATTTACCAGGTGGTGAATGGTATAGGAATTATTTAAGAAGCGCCTGATAGGTTACGCTTAGGAAAAATTCAGTTCTGGTTTTTTTAAATTCCTGATTTGATTAGGAATAAGTAGTTTTACAATATGCGTAAATGGATAATAGTTTCCATGTTGATGATCTTTATTTGTTCAAAAGGTTTTGGTCAGCAAAATCAAATTGGGCAGAGCAAAGTGTCGCCCGGAAAACCAAAGGATGTAATACTGAAGGATATTTTCAGAGGAAATATACCTGCCAATGGATATGAAAATACCACAGAGCTGATACTGGAACATCAGAAGTACTATGATATAGGGGCTTTTACTTTATCAGAAACTTCGAAAAGCGGTACCTTGACCAGGAAAGGGCAGTGGACAGTAATAAAAGGTTCGGCCAAAGATGAGAATGCAACTGTTGTGGAATTGGATCTCACTGGTAATACTGAATATTTTCTGCGGATGAAAAATGGTAATCTGCAAAAACTGGATACTGCTTTGCGGGAGATTAAGCCAGCGGGTAGGTATATTTTGGTGAGGCAGGGGAAATAAAAAGTTCGGTATGATCAGAAACAAAAACAAGAATGCAGATAATCCGAAGATTCCGGAAAATGCGTCAAGTTTTTCGAATGAAATACCATCAGGCAGCGCTGCCCGTTTTAAAGGAATATTAACCAAGGAAGAAGCTGGGAGTTACCATGAATATTTGAAACAAGCCCGCAATGAGTGGGGCAAAATTATTTAGTTATAATTACCAGCATTTATTTTACAATCTTATATAGATTTGTCAACTTTTTAAAAGTTGACAAATCTTGCAACTCGCCACTAAACAATAATTAAATCCATTGATCTTGCCCGAATCCAAACTCCCCATGTTTCAAAACCGCCTCACTAAAGTGTACAAGCACTTCAGCAAGCTGGCGCGCCGTCAGGAAATATCGTGCTACCGGTTTTATGATCACGACCTGCCGGAATTTCCTTTTGCCATAGACTGGTACAATGGCGTGGTACATGCAGCTGAGTATAAGCGCCGGCATGGCATGGAGGATGAAGAACATGATGCCTGGCTGCTAAGCTGTAAGGAGGTGCTGGCCACTGTGCTTGAAATTGCCCCTGAAAATATCTTTATGAAGGTGCGGCAACGCAAAGCAGGCAGGCAGGGGCAGTATGAAAAGTTTGATGAGCAGAAGGTGGAAAAGATTGTGCCTGAAGGTGGCTTGAGTTTTATAATCAATCTTACAGATTATCTTGATACCGGTTTGTTTCTCGATCACCGCATAACCAGGGGAATGGTTAAGGAAGAAGCCAAAGGGCTCAATGTACTCAACCTGTTTTGCTATACAGGCTCCTTCAGTGTGTATGCCGCTGCGGGCGGGGCAAGTACGGTAACTTCGGTAGACCTCTCGAAGACATACCTCAACTGGGCTAAACGCAATATGCAATACAACAAGCTGTATAAAGATACGCAGCACGATTTCATTCATGGAGATGTGATAGAGTGGCTGGAGTATATGCCATCTGACGCCTATGATCTCATCATCTGCGACCCACCAACATTCAGTAACAGCAAGCGGATGGAGGATAACTTTGATGTGCAGCGGGATCATGTGTTCCTGCTCAAAAAACTGCTGAAGGGCCTCACAGATGGCGGCAAAATATATTTCAGCAATAACTACCGCGATTTTGTGCTGGACAGGGATAGCATACCCGCACTGACGGTTAAGGATATTACAGGCATTACAACTCCATTCGATTTTCAGGGGAAACTGAACAGGAAGTGCTATTTGATTGAAAAGTAAGGCGGCTATTTACCCTTATTTTGATGTTGATTTTCTTCCTGTTTCTTTTTGATTTCCTCACTAACCCAGGCAGAATCATGAGGGGTCATAGTGCTGTCTGCAGCATACAAAACGACCTCATTTGAAACACTAGTTTTTATTAGACCTCTGGCTGAAAAAAATTGCTTATCTGTTCCCGGATAATGCCAGAATCCGATTTGTCATGCAGTCATGATTTTGTTTATACTCTTGTTCTATCTGTTGCAGTTGCATATAAGGTAACGCCTGCTGTCGTACCATTTGTTTCATCCAGTTATATAAAACCGAAACCTCCTTATGGTAATTTTGTACGTTCTCTGCAATAGAATATACAGAAAACAGTGTTATGAGAAAAGGCAGGGTTACTGATTTCATATAATAGGGAATTTTCGGATTAATGCATAGAAGAGGCTATCTGTTTGTAGCACTTGGATTTACAAAACGAGGCATGCCCCGTAGGTGGCTATCCAGCCCGCGAATATGCTCATTTGAAATCCAATCGTCCCTAATCCTTTCTATAATTATCACAGCCATCTACGCCAATTATTTTGACATTCAATCAATTATCAAATAAATACAAGAAAATACAAAATTATTTCCTTTTTATTTGGATATTATATCCAAATTGCATAATTTTACAGCCATTTATTTTGGAAAACATAATTCTTCATATTGAAATAAACTAACTACTAAATACTTTAGACTAACTACTAACACTAACTACTAAAGACTGAAAAAATGAAACACGAACAAATGCTGCAAGCCGAGGCCCTCTACATGCAGACCAGCCTCGCCAAATCCGAAATCGCCGATCAACTCAACATCAGCCGAACCACGCTCTACACTTGGGCGCAGGAAAACGACTGGGACCGACTTAAATCAAATTCCAGGAATATGCCAACGCTTATAGCCGAGAACATGTACATCCTCCTCGGCCATAAGCTCAATAGTGTGCTGGCAGCCTGCAATATGGGTAAAATCGTCCCGCTCAACGATCTGAGCATGATCTGTAAACTCACTAATGCTGTTCATAAGCACACCAACCGCAGCACTATCAATGAAACCATGGAGCTCCGGATGCATTTCATGGACTATGTCAAGGCCCATGAGCCTGCCATGGTCGCCGCTGTGCAGCCACTCATTGATGGCTTTATCCGCTCCCGCACCAAAACCAAACCCGGAAAACCAGCTATGGGATATCTGCCGGTAAAAACCCAATCACCCAATAAAACACCCAATGATCAGGAAATGCTGCAGGTTATTGACGATATCAAAGCCCGTTCTCAAAACAGGCTGGCAGGACAACAGGCAGGCAATATAACAGAGCAGCCGGAAGACCTCGGAGCAATAAATAAATTCCGGGATCTGGCCGAACAATACTTGACAGAACATCCCGAAATCACCAGCACACCCGAACCCCAAATTCCCAAACATTCAAACAACAATCCCGGCAACCTCAATCGTGCACAACGACGCGAACTCGAAAGAATAGCCAAAAAGAAAAACCAGCAGAAACAGGCCGCATAATCCAGATGCGCCTGCCTTATAATGCCCTGAAGGGCAATTTCATTAAGTTCAGAACTCCTGATTTCTCGCAGTTTGTATTGCAGCATTTTTTGTTGAAAATAGGGATGAAGTCAAATGAGCTTGATGCCGTATTCCCCCTTGCCGCGAGGGTTTTGTGGGTGTGCAAAAGTCTATCCTGGTTTTCCATCGGGAGGGGCAAGGGGCAATGTCATTTGGTTAAGAAAGCCCGAAAGCGCTTTAAGGTGAATAGCCGGTGGTGAAACCACCGGTAATCTGTCCTGATTGCCGACCCCATAGCGGGTCGAATGTAAGTTTGGAAACGCTAAAAAACCTTAGCTAAACGGCATTGTATTGTGAAGTAAGTGCTGCCTCGTAGAGGCTATCTGTTTGTAGAATTTGGATAGATAAAACGATGGATGCCCCGTAGGCGGCTATCCTACCCGCGAATAGGTCATTTATAATCCAATGTCATTCAGTTAAAAAAGCCCGAAAGGGCTTTAATGTGAATAGCCGGTGGTTTCACCACCGGTAATCTGTCGTAATTGCCGACCCCATAGCGGGTCGAATGTAAGTTTGGAAACGCTAAAAATCCTTAACCAAACGACATTGGGCAAGGGGGATGTAACTATTTTAATATTTTAGTAGTTCCAATCCGCAAATAATTGTTCAAAGCTGAGGAAAGGGCAAGGATTTCTGAAGTTAAGGATTATTGAAAACTCAAGCAGCGCTGAAAGAGCGAAATCTAATAGCCGTGGGTGGCGCGCACGGTATATAATGTTGTACTGGCAAGCTCTGGCCGCATGCTGCCTTTGCTTTAGCGGTGGCGCAAGGGGCGAAATATCTGGCAACAACCTTCAAGTAGAAGACATCCCTATAAATCTGATTGCTTTTGATCGGGTAAAATAAATGGTACACTGTTCAGAATTTGTTCACTTTTAAAAACCCAATCCTTTGATAATCACTAAAACAATGTCCAATTTTTTTACGTTAAATAAACAATCAATAATACTCAATCTTTCGTTCAGTGATCATTACCGGCTTCCCGTTTTCATAAGTCGTCTCCTTCAGCCAGTTGCCTGCCTTATCGGGATTTTCATAGCTGTAGGTAAGCTTATGATCCAGCGATCCGTCAGCCTTGTAGTAGTCCAGCTCTGTCTCTTCACCATTGTCGTTATAGATATAGGTTATCCTGAATTCAAGCTTCCCGTTATGATCAAAATAATGCTCTTCAAGTATCTTGCCGCTGGCATCCACTTTATTCACCACCCTGAATTCCAGGCTGTCGTCTTCATAATAACTGGCAAACTCCACCTGGTGGCCTTCGCTGTTATATTTAAACTTATGCTTGTTCACCAGGTTGCCTTCCAGGTCATAATCATCCTGCTCCACCTGGTTGCCCTGTGCATCGTATGCATAGGTGCTTTTTGTGCCCTGGGCATTATCGCTTACGGTTTCAATACCGGTTACGCGCTTGCCTGCATTATCATAGGTATAGCTCATCTTGCTGTCTACAATGCTGTCGGCGGTATAGTATACCGATTCGGTTTCATTGCCGCCTTCATCATACCGGAACAGAACGGTATTGTCAAGCCTCTTCTGCTCAACACCTTTCTTTACCTGCACCTTATATTCTGTTTCAAGTATAGACTTCACTTTACCCTTCCAGTCGTTCTTAGGCGCAGCATAAAGCACCCTGCCGTAAGTAGCAAGTGTGATGAATATAAACGCTGTTATCAATAATTTCATAAACTATGATTTGTGTATAGTAACCCTGTTTTTATAGTAACTGCAAAAAGGCTGAAAGCCTTACAGAATAGCGATCAGAGCTGCAAGTGCTACGATTTCAACTATTCCAATGATCAGCCCGGCTGTGGCCAGCCGCCTGCGGTGCCCCCTGTTCATACCTATAAGGCCGAACACCACCCCCAGCGCCGAAAAAAGAAAAATGGGTATCAGTCCCAGCACATCAAAAATTACAGACCAGCCTGCATAATCGGTACCCCACCACCAGGTATCATGGTAGGTATGATAATGATGGTGGTAATGGTGGTAATGCTCGGCATAATGATGGTAATGCCCGCGCGGCGAATGATAGGAATGATGCGAGTGCCCGCCATGATAATGGCCTCCGCTATGATGGTGACCACCGCCGTGGTGCCCTCCGTGCCCGGCTGCTGCGTCATCCTCATCAGCAGCATCAGCTGTTGCCGTGTTCTGGCCATCGCCCGTTGGCACCACATTACATTCCGTATGCCTGGCATGGGGTGGCAATGCAGCATAGGTCTGCACACTTACAGCAGTTGCAATAGTGAGTACCATCAGCCATACAATATAGTTTTTAGGTATTATGTGGTATTTATTCATTCAGGAAATTTCAGTGGTGCAATTATAATAAAAAATAAATACAATAAATAAAATAACTCCGAATGGGTGCAGTTCAAATTTTCGCATAAACATTTCCATAATAGCAAATGAGATTAAAGCCCAACGGGCTTAAACTTGAATAGCCCTGGGTGAAACCCCGGGAGATTGTCATAGGGTTTTATGGCAACCCTGAAAGGGTTGAATAGGATATGTGGAGCGAAGATTTGAAATGCCCCCCTCCGAATGCCTTAATTTCCACCTGAATCAGTATTTCAATTAGTGATAAATTCTGGCATGGTATTTGATGATGAAATATAGAAATTCCGGCATGAAATACAAGCACTTCATCTTCCTTGCTTTGTTGTTCCTTTGGTTCAATGCTTGCAAGCGGCAGTGCACTACCATATTTCTGAACAGGGGTTTGCTGGCAACATATGACTCCCTTACCGACTCAACCGCTTTCATTGTAAAATGTGTAAAAGGCACCAACTTTTCAAAAGTAAAGGATACCACAACCACACCTATTTATGCAGCTAACCCGGGAGTCAATAACTATGCCCCGATTGGCTACGACTTCTCAGATGCAGCTTACGACTACCTGGTTACAATTTTGCCGTCGGGAAGAGTTTACAAAATAACCAACATCCATTATGGTGAAGAAAAAGCCAATGAGGGTTGCGGAGGCAGCAACTGGACCAGTTGTTCTTATGGGTATTCTGTAAATGGAACTGTTTATTTCACAGGAGCGGCATCGCACGATGACAATAATTCAGGCTCGGGCTCTGTCTCGTTATCGATACAGTGACCTTTTACAAGGGGCTAATTTAAAAGATGGCATTAAAATTAGTAACTTTCATTTTGACGTTTATTACACAAACTGATAACTTTAAAGATGGAAAATTTCTGATAGTATAGTTTTAATTTTCAGTAACACACTATTTTTATTTTTTTCACACCAGAAAATTCCTTTAGCTTTATCCTTTGAAAAATCCCGGCCCCCTCAGCCGAAATAATTCAATCACTACAACAAAAAAAAATGTCCACAAGGAAAAGAATAGCCAGCAAAGTACCGCTTTACAAGCTACCCAAAAAACAGGAAGAGCAGGAAGAAATGGATTTGAAAAAAGTAAGGGCAGCCATGCTTAAAGAACTGGATGAAAACAGGAAAAAGCTCAACGAATGGTATGACACCGAGATGGATAAAAACCTGAAGAAAGCTTAGTCGCACTGCCCATAAGCGCCTCATTTTTGGTTAAGCCAATCAGGTTGAAAGAAATTAAAAATGGTTGCGGAGGGTGGCTTAAAGTTATCGCGCATCAAAATCTATAACTACCCGCTCGGTCCTTGGGTGGCTCTGGCAGGTAAGCACATATCCTTGCTGCACTTCATGTTCATCAAGGGCATAATTTACTTCCATTTCCACCTCGCCTTCCATCACTTTGGCGCGGCAGGTGCAGCACACTCCGCCCTTGCAGGCATATGGCAGGTCGGCCCCGCTTTTTAAGGCGGCATCCAGTATACTTTCGCCGTTAAAGGGCACGTCCATATCAAAGGTCACACCATCCAGTGTAATGCTCACCTTGCATTTATGTTCTCCGCTGTCTTTATGCCCTTCCACCCATTTTTCGTGGGTCTCCTTGGGCTGGTCGGGAGAGGTAAACAGTTCGATATGCACATTTGCCTGGGGCATACCCAGATCAATCAATTGCTGGCGCACGGAAAGTATCATTTCTTCAGGCCCGCATATAAAAGCCTCATCAGTATTTTGAATGTCAATCAGCGATTTGCAGAATTCAGCCACTTTTGGCGCATCTATACGGCCGTTCAGCAAGGGTATATCCATATATTCCCGGCTGATGATGTGGTGAACCCTAAGGCGCAGCATATATTTATTCTTCATGGCCTCAATAGCTTCCCTGAAGATGATGCTGTTCTTGCTTTTGTTGCCATACACCAGTGTAAAACAACTGTCCGGTTCTTCTTCCAGCACTGTTTTCATGATGCTCATAACGGGTGTAATACCACTACCCGCCACAAAAGCCAGATACTCTCTGTGCCCGGCCTTTTTATGCTTAATCACAAAATTACCCATAGGGGGCATCACTTCAAGCACATCGCCTTTCTGCAGCTTCTCGTTGGCATGTGTCGAAAACTTACCCTGTTCTACTTTTTTTATGGCTACCCGCAATTCATTTTCGCCCTTGCTCGAGCAGATAGAATAAGACCTGCGGATTTCAGCGCCATCCACATTATGACGAAAAGTAACATACTGGCCCGGCACGAACCTGAATTTTTCAGCCAGTTCAGCCGGAACCTCCAGCGATACCGATACACAGTCAGCCGTTTCCTGGCGAACATCCTTAACTTTCAGCGGGTAAAATTGCAGCAAAGACATAAATGATGGCAAATGTAAGAAAAACAAAACCCTTCTGGAAAAAGAGTATCGATTATCCTATAATGATTATTTAAATATATATAATAACACTGTTTTCCTGTAAGAATTATAAAAATCACTCCTGTTACTAATGCTATATTTTAGTTAGCTCATCCGGGTCCCTGTCCAGAAACCGCTCTGCAGCCATTAGTTTTTCATGCATAATCTCATCATGAGCCATAAACGATACTTCCTTTCTGAATGCATTGAAAACATTTTCCAGCGCCGGCGAAGAGGTAAGCGGCCTGCGCAGCTCCAGCGCCTGGGCGGCAGCAAGCAGTTCTATTGCCAGTACCCGCTGCACATTCATCACCACCCTTCTCAGCTTTGTTACTGCATTGGCGCCCATACTCACATGGTCTTCCTGCCCGTTGCTGCTCACAATACTGTCTACAGATGCCGGAGTGCAGTATTGCTTGTTCTGGCTCACTATTCCGGCCGCAGTATAATGGGCAATCATAAAGCCGCTGTTAAGGCCTGCATGGGGCGTAAGAAAAGCAGGCAATCCCCTCTGCCCGCTGATCATAAGGTAGGTTCTTCTTTCCGATATATTGGCCAGTTCTGCCATAGCTATCGCCAGAAAATCGGCATGGAGCGCCAGCGGCTGCCCGTGAAAATTCCCTCCGCTCATTATAGCGTCCTCCTCACTGAAAATGATCGGGTTGTCTGTAACGGAGTTAATCTCTGTTTCAACCACTCCTGTTACTGTATCAATCACATCGGCGGTAGCGCCATGCACCTGTGGTATACACCTGAAAGAATACGGGTCTTGTACCTGCTCCTTGGGCAATTGCTGGATCTGGCTGTCCGTCAGCAGCTTCCTGATCCGCGCTGCTACAGCAATCTGACCTTTATGGGGCCGCACCCTGTGTATAGCCGCATTAAATGGCTCCCCCTTTACCATAAATGCCTCCGCCGACATTGCACTGATCACATCTGCCCAAAGCATGAGCCGTTTTGCAGCCATAAGTGCCCATACCGAGTATGCCCCCATAAACTGGGTACCGTTAAGCAATGCCAGCCCCTCTTTGGCTGCCAGCGATACCGGCTGCAATCCTGCCAGTTTCAGTGCCTCTGCGGCAGCCATTTTGCTCCCTTTATACCTTACCCATCCTTTACCAAACAAAGGCAGGCTCATATGCGCCAGAGGTGCCAGGTCGCCCGATGCACCCAGCGATCCCAGTTCATACACTACAGGGGTTATGCCCAGGTTATAAAAGTCCGTCAGCCTGCCGGTAATCTCTGATCGCACACCGCTGTAGCCCTGGCTCAACCCATGCACTTTCAGCAACAGCATCAGCCGCACAATTTCATCCGGCACTTCATCTCCCATTCCGCAGGCATGCGAACATACCAGGTTTTCCTGCAATTGCGCAAGGTCTTCACTATCTATTCGCACATTGCACAAAGCGCCAAATCCGGTATTTATACCATAATAGCTTTTGCCGTCTGTAAGTTTGTTATCCAGGTAAGTCCTGTTTGCAGTAATCCGGTCAATTGCCGGTGCAGACAGGGAAATAAGATGATTGCCTTTTTCCTTTAAAAGATCTATAGAAAGATGCTCAGGTAACTCCATAATAAATTTTGGGCTGCAAAGATAATTATTTCCAGGGGTAAATTATCTTAATTACCATATACTTATATGAAGGCAGGATATTTGGTCTAAGCCAATATACCGATTCAATGCAGTTCCTGCCCGGCCATATCTTTTTCAATAATGGCTGACAGGTCGCCCTCTATGGTAGTTTTAACACTTTCTGTAATCCTGCCGGCTTCCAGATCCCCTTTAAACAATATTATAGTAGGCACATTGGTGATCTCATATCTTCTGTGCTCATATCCCGTAGTGGCTTTGTTGCGGTCTACCCCATACATGGTGAGCGATGCCTCGGGATAATGCGAAACCTGCAGAACCTTGGCCAGCTTTGGTATCAGGTCATGAGAGTCATCGCACCAGGTGCCCAGGAATACGACCATCCTGTATTGGCGCAGGTAAAATTTCAGCAGGTTCATAGCTTTCTCTCCCGGAACATACTCCTCAATCCCTTTCTTATACCAGGCAAAAGTAGGTTCTTTGGCAAGGTTCTCCAGGCTCACAACTCCGTTAAATATCAATCCGCCATCCACTGTATCTTTCGTTTCCCGGTATAGTTTCTGCCCCATTGCAGTTATACTTATTATCATTGCAATCGTTAAAAATATCGTTTTCATTTTCTGATTTTTTATTCCACGCTGGTTCCCAAATTTATCATAATCCGGTGAAAAAGAATTCTTAAGAATCAGTCCTAAACAATTAAAATCTTCGCCACAGCTCAATACATGTTCTATCTTTAAGGTGTAGTGATATGGCTTTGCTTTTGTATCTGATTCCTAATTATCACCAGTTTATTTCTCAGTTGCAGCAACGATTGTTTCAGGTCAATAGTTTCCACGTCCCTTTTATTTTGCACCTTCAGTTTGGCTTTAGCTCCCGACAGGGTAAAACCACGCTCCTTAACCAGGTGGTGTATTGCCTTTAGTTCCCGCACCAGGTCGGCGGTATAAAGCCTGTCGCCTTTTCGTGTTGTCCGCACGTTCAGCTTAAATTCGTTGGTCCAGAACCTTATGTGAGAGGTTTTTACACCAAAAAGTGCTGCCACCTCGCCTATCGAATAGTATTTCTTTTCGCCTTTCCAGTCTTCCGGAAATACAAAATTTTTAACCTCCTCTTCCTTTTCAGGCACCGGTTCCGGAACAGGAGTTGTTTCAGGTTCTGGCTCTGGTTCTGGTTCAGATGGGGTATTATTTTCAGGCAGGGCCACTTCTTCCTGCTTCTTTTTAGCACGACTGTTGCCTACACCTTTTATCAGTTCAGGTACTTCTTCTTCACCAAAGAGTGTTATTATCTTAGCGCTCATTCCTTTGGGTTGTAAAACAGATTTCTATGCAAAGATGAATGATTTATAACAAAAAAAAGAAGTTGTCCTGAAAATAAAGGACAACTTCTTTTTATAGTTTAAATTTTATCAATAAAGCCTGGCGACTAAAAATTACCGGCATTATATTTTACATCTGCCTGGCGTATTACGCTTGGCTGCAATTGCTGGCTTATAGCGTTCCTTAACTGGCCCTGCTGCGACCTCTGCTGCTGTGGCGCAATCATATTCATCAGGTTGTCTGGCACTGCGCTGGCGCTGCGGTTCAATACCGTAATGAAATATACACCGCCATTGCCCTTTATGCCCGGAGAAAGCGTATTGGGCTGGAATGCAGTATTGAATGCATAACCGGTAAGCCTTGGCTCAAAACCCAAACCTGGTACACCGTTACCCAGGGTTGCCGAATCAGACTGCTGTACCGGCTGGCCGCTGGCCTGTGCAATAGCATCCAGTGAGCCGGAACTTCCGTATTTCTTGCTGATAGCTTCTGCTTTCTTTTCTTCACGAACTTTCTGTTCCAGCATTGGCTTATTCGATTCATTCAGTTCGGCCAGGCCTTTGTCCTGAATAGCAGCCAGCTTGGCAACTACATAGCGCTGATCGCCCAACTGGAACACGGGAGATATTTCGCCCAGCTTATGGTCATACATCCAGCGGATCACTTCGCGCGATGCTCCCAAGCCCGGAATAGTAAAGTTATTGATCTTCACATTCTCACCAAGCCTTTTATCCAGGCCCTGCTTTTTGATGGTAGCATCAAATTCTGCCGCAGTAGGGTTTTTGCCTGCAAACTCATTGGCTTTACCATAAATTGCATTCACTGTGCTGTCGCTCGGCGCCAGGTTTTTGGCTACAGTAGCTATCTGAATTGATGGCCCTGTTCCTTTTTGCTCCAGAATTTCTATATAGTGAATTCCATGATAAGCCTCGTTAGAAACTTTCACCTGTTTCTTTTCTCCTACTTTTCCTTCAAAAATAAAATCACCAAATTCTTTTGATATACCCGGCCGGTCGCGGAGGGTAAAGGTATATTCGCCGCCCTTAGCCTTGCTTCCTTCATCTTCTGAATATTTAGCAACAACTGAATCAAAGCTAACACCTGCCGCCAGCTCATGCAATGCGCTGTCCATTTTCATCTGTGCTGCGCTGTCGGTAGCAATGTCTTTACCGCGATCCTGGGTCCTTATTAATATATGCCTGGCTTTCGCACTATCCGGCAATGTTTTCCTGTCTATAATTTTAGTCATCCTGTATGCACCATTCTCAAAATAAGGACCATAAACGGTACCTACCGGGAGGCTGTTGATGGTATCTGCAAAGCGCGACATAAAAGTGCGCTTATTTACATAAGCCTCATTGAATGAATTGGCATCATCCGATTTATTGTTTACAAAAGTCTTATTATCCTTGGCATTGGTGAATTCATCTTTGATCTGGGTCAGTTGCTCAATGCAACGTGCAGTATCAGCCGAAGAAGGAATAATATCGAACGATACATACTCTATGCTCCTGGTGGGCTGGTCATTTTCATACATACCCGGATGAGCCTTTATATAAGCCTTCAGGTCATCATCGGTAACCTTGATATCGTTATCGGCCACGCTGGAAAAAGGCACCTTAATATACCTCAGTGAGCACATGGAATTTTGTTCGGTAACGTTCTTTTTAGCCAGGTAGGTTGGCGAATAAACAGAACCGGCGAACAGTTCATTGAATTTATTTACCCTGCTCATGCGCAGTACATAGTCCTTTACCGTGTTCCACTGCTCCATTACTTTGCCCGTAGGGTCATATTTCGCAGGGTCTTCTGAGAATTGTTTTTCAAAATACTTTACGCGCTGCGGGTCGAACTGATTGGTTTGCGGGTCGGCAAAAACCTGCTGACCTTCGATCTGGAACTGGCGAACCAGGGGGTCGGCATTTTCGCCATAGATGAGGTTTTTCTTCTCCTCTTCTGTAGTGAGGATTCCCAGCTTATCGCACTCTTCATTCACCACGGTTTCATACACCGTCATCTGAGCTACCTGCTCATCCATCTGCGCCCTGGTAGCCTCATCCAGCGGACGGCCCTTGTTGAACATGACATACAGCGTTTCATATTCCTTCATCAGGTGCTGATAATCTTTAGGGTCAATTTTGGTGCCATTGATTTTCATTACACTCGAATCATGGCCGCTGAAGAAACTGGATATCGAGCCATTGCGGGCGTCGGATACTATAAAGCCTACTAGGGCAAGTGCAATTAATCCACCGGCTATTTTACCGAACCTGTTTCTGATAGTTAGTATGACAGACATTACTTGTTGATTATGATTTTTTTATTAAGGACGGCAAATTTATGGGAAATTTCCTGATTTTGTATCCTTATTCATTATTTATCCGGATTTATTTCGAATATAAAAAGTTGTGGTGGATGATAGTTCTTTATAAATATAATAATTCTATTGACAACAATTCTCTTAACAAAATTAATCTTGCATCTCTTATCAAGGTAAAAACCCAAACCCAAGCGGAATGCCGATAGAACTGCCATGCAATAATCATTTTAATATTCATTTTTCACAATATTTGAATATCAAAAAAATCAACTGAACCCATTATATATATACATCATCAAACTTGCACAAAGTTCCTGATAACTATAATCCAAAAGGTGTGAATTATGTAAATCACCGCTGAAGTATTGTAACGTTTATCCGATTTAAAGGGTCACCTTTACATTTATCTACCCGAAAAAATAATTTATTGAAAATATTTATTAAATACATGGTAAGCGCCCGTTGCAAACTGGCAGTAAAAGAAGAGTTGAAAAAGCTCGGTCTTCACTTTATTCTGGTAGAGCTGGGAGAGGTGGATATTATGGAAACCCTGTCGAAAGACCAACTGGAGCAATTAAAACTTGCTTTACTGAGTACCGGGCTTGAGCTGATGGATGATAAACGGGCAATACTGATAGAAAGGATCAAAACAACTATTATTGAAATGGTGCATCATTCAGATGGGGAAAGCAATGTTAACTTCTCTGATTTTCTGAGCAAAAAACTGGATCATAATTATACCTACCTGGCCAATTTATTTTCTGAAGTACAGGGAACAACCATTGAGCAGTTTATGATATCGCATAAGGTAGAACGGATAAAGGAACTGATTATATATGACGAACTGAACATTACTGAGATTGCCTGGAAAATGAACTACAGCAGTGTAGCACACCTTTCCAACCAGTTTAAAAAAGTTACCGGACTCACACCTACCCATTTTAAGCAGTTGAAAGATAAAAGGCGTAGCCCGATTGAAGATATAGGAAACCAACAATAAAAACAGAGATTAACTGCGTCAGTTAATATAAAAGGAGGAAAATGGAAAGAACAAGATCGCATGAACCACAGTATGCGAGCAGTTTGATAGAAGCGAGCCCGGATCCATTGTTTGTAATAAGCAATGCAGGAAAGATCATTGACCTGAACCATGCAGCATCTGATATTACAGGTTACAGCCTGAAAAGCCTTTTTGACACCAATTTCAGTGATTATTTTACTAACCCGCAACAAGCGATTATACTTTATGAGCAGGGACTTACAAATGGATCTGTAACAGAAGCCCCCCTGTCGCTAAGGAATAAGGATGGCTTACTGATAGAATTAATTTTCAACGGTTCGGTTTATAAAGATGACAGCGGAAATATTTTGGGCCTGGTGGTGGTGGCAAGGGAATTAAGTATTGCCAATAAAGAACTCAGCTTTCAGAATGGTGAAAAAGAAAAAAGGGCGGCTGAACTGATTATAGCCAATAAAGAACTGGAGCACCAGAACGATATAAAAGAAAAAAGGGCGGCTGAACTGATCATTGCCAACGGCGAACTGGCATTTCAGAACGCGGAAAAAGAAAAACGGGCGGCCGAATTGCATATAGCCAACAAAGAGCTTGCTTATCAGAATGACGAAAAGGAAAAACGGGCGGCTGAATTAATAATCGCCAATAAAGAACTTGCCTTCCAGAACGAAGAAAAGGGTAAACGTGCAGATGAACTGATCATTGCCAATAAGGAACTTGCTTTCCAGAATGATGAAAAAGAAAAACGGGCAGCAGAGTTATTTATAGCCAATAAAGAATTGCTGTTTCAGACCGGTGAAAAAGAAAAACGGGCGGCGGAACTGATGATTGCCGATAAGGAGCTCAACTTTCAGCACCAGGAAAAAGAAAAAAGAGAAATAGCCAGCAGGGAACTGGAGGCTTACAACAACAGTGTAAAATTAGCATCGCAATATGCCCGGAGCCTGATTGAAGCCAGCCTTGACCCCTTATTCACCATCAGCCCGGAAGGAAAAATAACCGACATGAATAATGCTTCGGTTAACATTACCGGTAAAACCAGGGAACAATTGCTGGGAACTGATTTTTTCGACTATTTCACTGAACCGGAAAAAGCACGGGAAGGCTACAAAGAAGTTTTTGCGAAAGGATTTGTAACAGACTATCCGCTGACGATAAGGGACCATAAACTTACAGATGTACTGTTTAACGGCTCTGTGTACAGAGACACGAAGGGCAATGTGCTGGGTATTGTAGTAGTAGCAAGAGATATTACCGAGCAAAAAAGAATTGAGAAAGAACTTACAGAAGCTATAGTGATTGCAGAGATGGCAACAAAATTTGCAGAAGATGCAAAAATAAAAGCTGAAGCGGCAACCCTACTGGCTGAAGATTCGGTGAAATCGAAACAACAGTTTTTATCGAACATGAGTCATGAGATCAGGACTCCTATGAATGCCATCATCGGATTTACCAAAGTAATTTTAAAAACCGAACTGACGGCCAAACAAAAAGAATACCTTACAGCTATAAAAATAAGCGGAGATGCATTGATAGTGCTGATCAACGATATTCTGGACCTGGCTAAAGTAGATGCAGGTAAAATGACCTTTGAGCAGGTGCCTTTCAGAATGGCCTTATCTATTTCAGCAAT
Source organism: uncultured Bacteroidota bacterium (assembly GCA_903835005.1). Lineage (GTDB taxonomy): Bacteria > Bacteroidota > Bacteroidia > Chitinophagales > Chitinophagaceae > Nemorincola. The sequence goes on from CAILLK010000128.1 coordinate 61,160, forward strand.
GCTGCATATGTTTGAAACCAAGATCCTGGAAAAAAACCTGGAACTGGTAAAGGTTTACGACAAAAACATACCTGAAGTACTGGTTGGCGATCCGGTAAGGCTGCACCAGATTATACTTAACCTGGTAAGCAACGCTGTTAAGTTTACGGCTTCCGGTAAAATTACCGTAAGCGTTTGTATGCTGGAAGAAACTGAAGATAAAGTAAAATTAGAATTTGCGGTTACTGATACAGGTATCGGCATCCCCGAAAATAAAATAGGAAGAATCTTTGACAACTTTCAGCAGGCATCCAGCGGAACTTCGCGGCTATATGGCGGCACAGGCCTGGGCCTGGCCATAGTGAAGCAACTGGTGGAACCCCAGGGAGGAAGCATAACGGTAACCAGTAAAGTAGATGAAGGTTCTGTATTCAGTTTCAGGCTGGATTTTGCAAAAACAACCAATGACACTGAACCAATAGCTGAAATTATAGAACTTGATTCGGAAATAAAAAGTATAAAAGTACTTGTAGTTGAAGATATAGCACTTAACCAGTTGCTGATGAAGACACTGCTGGATGATTACGGATTTGAACGCGATATAGCCGGGAACGGCAAAATCGCTATTGAAAAAATGCTGACAAATACTTTTGATATTATACTCATGGACCTTCAGATGCCGGAAATGAACGGATTTGAAGCTACTGACTATATAAGGAACACCCTGAATTCAAACATACCGATTATTGCATTAACAGCCGATGTAACAACAGTGGATCTTGCAAAATGCAAAGCAGTGGGTATGAATGACTACATAGCCAAGCCTGTTGATGAAAAACTTCTGTATAGCAAAATTGTAAGCCTGGTAAAAAAACCGGTTTCTATAAATTTCGCACCACCTGGTCCGGAAGACAATAAAAAGTATAAAAGCATTGACCTGGACTACCTGATACACAGGACCAAGTCTGACCCAGCACTGATGATGGAGATGATCTCCCTATACCTGGAGCAAACTCCACCACTAATAAAGATAATGAAACAGAGCCTGCTTGAAAAAGACTGGCCCTTATTGCAAGGCACCATACATAAAATGATACCCTCTTTTTCTATAGTTGGGATCAGTAGTAATTACGTGACTCTGGCAAAAAAAATTCAGGAATTTGCCCGGACACAACAAGAAACAGACGGTATTCCCGGTCTGGTGATGCAGATAGAAAACATTTGTGCTGATGCCTGCAGAGAACTGGAGACCGAATTACTGGCCATTAAAAATACCAACTCATGAAAAACGAGAAGATTAAATTGTTCCTGGTAGATGATGACGCATTGTTTTTAAGACTGCTGGAAATGGAATTTATGGAACATGCAGATTTCACGATACAAACATTTGCTACAGGAGAACTTTGCCTTGGACATCTCTCTGTACATCCTGATGTAATTATTTTAGATTATCACCTGGATGGCATTGATAAGACCGCGATTAATGGTATTGAAACACTGGACAGGATAAAAGCCGTAAACCCGGAAATACCGGTAATAATGCTTTCCTCGCAGGACAAAATTGATGTTGCCATCAACTGTATGCACCACAGGGCATTTGACTATGTGGTAAAAAGCGAAACCGCTTTTGTAAGGTTGCAGAAAATTATCACCACTATTTTTAAGTACAAAAAAATGGAAAAAGAGCTGAGCTGGTATATGGACAGGATGTGATTTCTTTCACTAGTAGCCTACCCTCCCTTATAATTCTTCCGGAAAGTTTATTGCCTGGTTAATTCCGTTGAGAGAAAAGAGCGCTGCACAATATGTAGCACTCTTTTCTGTTGTTGATGTACCATGTCCAATGTGTAAATCATGTGACTTATAGGCAATGTTTTGTAATGTTCTGAGATATAAATATCTTGAACAAGCTAACGGAGAAGAAATCGCCGCACGGCACGTAAGTCAGCTAATCCTGGCAGGTAAAACTTGCCTTTACCTGCGTTATTAATTTTCTGAATTACAACTTACCCAAAGAGTGGCACATGTGTGGCACTCTTTTTTTAGTTTAAACGGTCATTGTTTGTTACATGTGAATCATGTAAGTCTTATCAAATGTTGTGTAATGGTTAACGGGAATACAGCCGATACCTTTGTGCCTTGTGGAAATTCTTTCGCAATTAATACAAATCAGGTGAAAAATAAATTACTTAAAGCGTTTACAGGGCTTATTCTGCTTATGACTGCAGGAGTGTCTAATGGACAAACGGCGCCAACATTGGGTAATGCGGCAGGTTTTGTCCTTTTTACTACAAATGGAGCTGTGACCTGTTCCGGAACAAAGTACCTTACCCACCTAACGGGCAATGTAGGATCAGATTTGCCTGGCAGCGTAACCGGCTTTGGTAATGTAGATGGAGTGATGCACATAGCTGATGGAACAACCGGGCTATGCACGCCGGATGTTGTGAGTCTGTATACTCAGTTAAGTACATCAATACCCACCGGCCCACTGACTAGTCCGTTTGGCGGGGGTGATACCCTGGTTGCAGGCGTGTACCATGCCATTGGTGCATCAACACTTACCGGGAATCTTATTCTTAACGGGCAGGGAAATCCAAACGCCCTGTTTATTTTCCAGGTTGGTGGGGTACTTACTACTAATGCATTATCCAAAGTAACATTGATTAACGGCGCTCTGGCCTGCAATGTATTCTGGCAAATTAACGGAGCCGCAAATGCAGGTACCGGAAGTACTATACGGGGAACAATAGTGGCCAACGGCCAGATAGATTTTACCAGCACACTGGATACACTGGAAGGAAGAGCGCTCGCCATGAATGCGGCCGTACTGGAAAGTCAGTTGGTAGCATGGACGCCAATAGGATGCGGCAGCCCGTTACTCACAGGGCCTTCGGCACCGGCCCTTGCTACAACAGCTTCCTATGGTGTGTTTTCAAGTATAGGTGCAGTTACGAGTACGCCTGTAACTTATGTTATCGGAGATGTTGGAGGAAATTCAACACCTCCTACCGGCTTTAATCCATTAGATGTAACCGGAACAATACATTCCATGGATCCATCAACCGCAGCAGCAGCAGGAGATCTTACCAATGTTTACAATTATCTCGTTGCGATGCCTGCAGATATATTGCTTTTGGATCCTGCGGATTTCGGTCATGGTCTAGTGCTTACACCGCATTCTTACCAAATAACCGGAATAACCCAACTTACCGGGAATCTTTACCTGAATGCAGAAGGGGATGCCAATGCAGTTTTTGTTATTAAAATAAACGGCTCCCTAACAACCAGCACAATTTCAAAAATTGTATTGCTGAATGGCGCACAAGCAAAAAATGTGTACTGGAAAGTTGACGGAGCTGTAGATATTTATTTCAACTCCGTATTCAATGGTACAATGGTAGTAGCCGGAGCAATTTCTTTAGAAACCGGTGATACTCTGAACGGAAGGGCCATGACTATTAATGGCGCTATAGCTATTAATCAAAGCTATGTTGAAATTACTGCCGCTGCCTGCGCTGCTCCTCCTATAGGAGGCACATTGCATGCTTGTCCGGGCGCATCTTCAGTTCTTACCGATGCCACATCGGGAGGCAGATGGATGAGCAGCGATACAACCATTGCCAAGATTGATTCTGTTTCGGGCAACACGACAGGTGTTTCCGCAGGCAATGCCGGTATTATTTATACCACATTAGCTGGTTGTACCAGTTCGGCAATTTTCACAGTGAATGCGGCGCCATCAGCAATAACAGGACCCGGCAGTGTATGCCCAGGCGCTTCAATTACGCTTATTGATACTACCTTAGGGGGCACCTGGAGCAGCAGTAATCCTGCATACGCAACGGTGGGATCAGCTACAGGAATTGTAACTGGTGTAACTGATGGCCTATCAATAATTTCATACACACTGACAGGTAGTTGTTCTGCCACTAAATCAATAACAGTTGGTGTTTCGGCAGGGACTATTACTGACCCCGGAAGCGTTTGTATCGGATCAACTATACTCCTTACCGATGCAGATGCGGGTGGTATCTGGAGTGCCAGCAACGGCAATGCAACAGTAGCAGTAGGCCTTGTAACCGGCATCTCAGCGGGATCTGACACTATCAGCTATACGGTTACTTCAATATGTGGCACAGCAACAACAGTTACCACTATAACCGTAAATCCTTATGCTGGTGCCCTAAGCGGACCTTCATCTGTATGCGCTGGTTCATCAATTACTTTAACACCAACCGTTTCAGGCGGCATCTGGACAAGAAGCAATGCTGACGCTACTGTTTCAGGTAGCGTTGTAACAGGTGCTACTTCAGGAGTGGATACTATCAGCTATTCAGTCTTCAATGTTTGCGGATCAGCCACGACTTCCAAAACTGTAACCATTAATGCATTGCCAGACGCCGGTATAATATCGGGGTTATCAAATGTGTGTCCCGGCTCTTCAATATTACTAACGGAAAGTGTATCAGGTGGCACATGGAGCTCGGCCGATGGAAATGCATCAGCTGGTTCAACAGGCATGGTAAGCGGCGTTACTGCCGGTACGGATATAATAGATTATACGGTTACGGGTTTCTCTGGTTGCTCGTCGGCCGCAACAAAAAATGTTACGATCAACCCACTGCCAAATGCAGGAACAATAACCGGATTTACAAGCGTATGCGCAAGCTCTGCAATAACCTTAACTGACGGGGTATTAAGTGGTGTATGGAGCAGCAGTAATACTCATGCAACGATTGGTACAACCGGTGTAGTATCGGGAATAAGTGCCGGTACAGATACCATCTCTTATTCGTTTACTAATTTATGCGGAACAGCGGCAGCTACTTATCCAATTGTAGTAAATCCATTACCCAATGCAGGGATTATATCCGGACCAGGTAGCGTATGCATTGGTTCAACGATCACAATGACTGATGGCATTGCCGGCGGATCATGGAGCAGCAACAATGCTACTTTAGCCACAGCAGATGTTGTATCCGGAATAGTTACAGGAGTTGCAGCAGGAATACCAAATATAAGTTATTCAGTAACCAATTTATGCGGCACAGCTGCAACAACACAGGTTGTTACCGTTAATCCATTACCTTATGCCGGTACAATAACCGGTTTTGCAAGTGTATGTGTCAGCTCGTTTATAACCTTAAGTGATCTTACCGCAGGAGGGACATGGAACAGCAGCAATGCCAATGCTACGATTGGCACCTCAGGTTTAGTATCAGGCATATCAGCAGGCACAGACAATATCAGTTACTCTGTGAGTAATATATGTGGTACTGCTCATGCTGTTAAGGCCATTATTATAAACGCTCTGCCAGATGCAGGTACCATTGCAGGTGCAGCAAGTGTTTGTTCCGGTTCCTCGATAACACTAAGCGACCTGACAACAGGTGGTGTATGGAGCAGCAGTAATTTTACAGCTACCATTTCAGGCGGTATTGTTACAGGCGTTACGCCGGGCATTGATACCATAATGTATACTGTTACTACGTTTTCATGTGGTTCAGCATTTACCTCAAAAGCTATCCTGATCATTCCATTACCCTATGCGGGTGCAATAACGGGCGCTGCAAATTTTTGTTCCGGATCAACCATTACATTGGCAGACATCGCAACTGGTGGTACCTGGAGCAGTAGCAGTGCTTCTGCATTGGTTGGTACTTCGGGTATAGTAACCGGTAGTAATTCCGGAACTGCAGTAATTACTTATTCTGTGATCAATTTATGTGGAACTGCGATAACAACAAAAACCATAGCGGTCAATCCGCTTCCCGCAGTACCGGTAATAACCACTCAGGCGCCTTCAACAGCCTGCACCGGAACTATGTTCCAGAATTACGGTACCAGCAATCCACCGGAGGCTTTAACTACCTATGAATGGACGGCTGTAAACGCAGTGGTATGGGCACAGGGAACAGGGCATCAGTATGCATTGATCAACTTTCCAGAAGCTGGAACTGCCTACATCACATTGAATGAAACCTTTACCGGTACCGGTTGTACCAATAGCAGTACCGTAATAGCTGTAGCTGTAAGTTCAAGTCCGGCACAGCTTCCGGGAGTTTCTTACTTCAATAATCATTTTGTATGCACACCAGCCAACGAGGATTCCTACCAGTGGGGCTATGATGATGTTTACGCACTTGATTCAACGCTGCTTCCCGGCGAGATCAACCAGGATTACATTAATGCAAATCCGGATTTTGCAAATAAAGACTACTGGGTATTAACAACATCAGGGGGCTGCCTGCAGAAAACTTACTACAGCGTACCAACAGGAGTACAAAATGTAAACAGTGAAGCCGGAATATCGGTTTATCCAAACCCTGCCACCAATATTGTTAATGTAACCGTCAGTTCTTCAGTTCAGGGACAGGTTCTGATAGAGGTGTTGAATATGATGGGACAACTGGTAAGCAGTATTCAGGCAACTGATAATAAAGCAGCAATAGATGTAGCTGGTTTACCAGCAGGGTCTTACCTCGTTACCTGCTTTAATAATGGTATTAAGATCGCAACTACAAGATTTATCAAAAACTAAAACTTCAGCAACAAAAATCTCAAAAAATGAAAAAACTTATAATCTTGCTGGTTGCAGCCTGTGGTTCGGCATCAGTAATAGCTCAGGAGCCAAATTCGCACCAACAGCCCGATTACCTTGTATCCAGGTGGGTGATAGACCTCAACCTGATGGGAGGAATGGCCAGCCAGAAATTTGCAACGGCCAATTCATCGGCCAACTACCCAAACGGGCTGAACCTGAATCCGGGGCAACTGAAATACAATAACGGAGCTTCCTTCGGCGGAGATGCACAGGTAGGATTTTTCTTTGGCCAGATGCGTCATTTCGGTATCGGAACCGGATTCATGTATATGGGACAACACGGAGATGCCAACCTTAATAACTATCATGCCGAATACCAGGCAACCGATGGTAACGGAAATATATACAGGCAGGTGGTAAACGGAAATAATATAGATGAAATGGTAAATTCATCCATTATGAATATACCGCTTGTGCTGAAGTATAAGACCCGCTTCAACAAACATTGGGGGTTCTCGGCAGACGCCGGCGCTTTATTCAACCTGCAGATGGAGAATGATTACAAAACCAATGCTGCGTTTAATTACGAAGCGATCTATAAAACGGAGACCAGCAGTGACGGAGGCACCGTATCAGTTTACGATAATTCTCCGGTTGCCTCATCAGGCGATTGGTTTGTTACAAAGGCTGAATTTCTTAAAAACAACCCAGGTGGCAACTATCAGAATTATGTGAATATGGAACATGCTGCCGGAATTAATGTAGGCAACAATATTATGCCCGGTTCAACCAAGGGAACAACATCGTATACCATGGGCTCGGTAGGTCTGCTGTTACGCCCTACTTTGAACTATTACATCTCTGATTATATTACATTAAACCTGGGCGCTTACTATATGGCAGAACAGAATAAGAATGGCGTTCAGAGCAACTATCGCCTGGAAAGTGGCATGGGAACTTATAGTTCTGTCTTAAATAATGTGAAGACAAGTACCAACCAGGTGTACGGGATTGATTTTGGAGCCCGGTTCTTCTTCCGGAAACATCAGAAAACACCACTGAATATTACATTCGTTGATGAGATCGCCCCAACTCAATGCCTGATGGAAGATGGCAGTTTTACGCTCCATGGACTACCTCCAAACCAGCCCGTTATGGTAGATTACAGTGTGAACGGAGGTTCTCCTTACCATAGCACTAAGATAGTGCAGGCAGATGGAAATGTAAGCATCAACCATATAGGCGCCGGTAGTTATACAGGCATTTCAGCTACCATAAAGAATCAAAATGCTAAAGCCAGGGATCTGATAATCACCGATCCGGTAATCCGCATAACATCTCAAAACACCACCAATCCTACAATGTCCGGTACAAATAACGGCTCGGTTAAATTGAATGGCCTAGCTGCCGGAGGAAATGTAACGATACAATACAATGTAAACGGAACCACCCAGTCCACCTATACAGGAATAGTAAACCCGGATAATTCCGTTACTATAAGCGGGCTATATGAAGGTACTTATACAGGCATGCGTGCCACGGTTGGGAATTGTTCGGCAAATGCCGCGGATTTTGTTCTGGCAGCACCAACCCCGGCACCCGAACCAATAGTTGTGCAGCAGGAATATGATCTGACTACGCCAATATTATTTGATTTCAACAAATCAAGTATCCATATATCCTCATATCCTTTGCTTAATGAGGCATCAAGGGAAATGAACAAAGATAAAGAAATGTATATAAGGGTAGATGCGCATACAGATGCTATCGGGTCCAATGCGTTCAATCAGAAGTTATCTGAAAGACGAGCCAATTCAGTGAAAACATATCTGAAGAACAAAGGCGCCAATCCGGCCAGGATTAAGGTTTATGGACATGGCAAGTCTGAGCCCGCAGCAAGCAATGAAACTGAAGAAGGAAGAAGCAAAAACAGGCGTGCAGTTATGCATAAGTTACCTGAAGGCAAATAACCGGGTTCTGGTAACATAAATAAAAGCTATCTTCTCCAAAGGTAGCTTTTATTGTTTTTGCCCATATTCAATTAAACGGAAAAAGCGTTGTTTGTATAGGGTTCTCTCCTGCCGGCTCATTACCGGCAGGTGCAGGCGTCTTACAAAACAGCAGACCCAGCATCATAATAATACTTGTTGCTACTACTACAAAAAACAAGATTCCAATGCTGAAGTTATTCATTGATTTTTCGGCAGGAATGCTATAAAACAATAGGATGGTAAGCAAGCCTCGGGGCATCAGGAAAAGCTCGGGGAGCAGATTTGCCCGGAGTACGAATCGCAGGTAAAGAAAGCGGATAATAAACAGAATAATGACGATCACTGAACCAAGCAAGATCACCTGGGGCACTATCAGTAATTCAATCTTTATGCTGTATCCGAACAGAATGAAAAAGAAGGTGCGTATAAGAAAAGCAGTTTCTGCTGTTATAGATCGCATCAGGTTAAGTGTATCCTCCATAAATCCTGGTGTTGCCTGATGCTTAAACCTGCCTCTGAATAATAAAGAACTGTTATTGAGCAAGAGGCCGAATACCAGAATAATAAGCAAGGATGGGATGCTGATAAGCTCTCCGGCACTATAGACCAGGGCAAGAACCGCGAAAATCATGAAAAACTTAAGGTTCATGGTCATCCTGGTAAGCATATATATCAGCATCAGAGAAGCTATAGAAGAGATTACAATTGCCAAGCCCAGGTTACCGACGAATATGCCCAGAGAATGGTAACTCATTACATTGTCCATAAGCATGTAATTAAACACCATGACACCCAGAATATCAGAGAAGGAGGATTCGTAAACAATAAACTCTTTCTTCATCTGCGGCAAATGGCTGGTGCTAGGAATAACAATTGCACTGCTGATAATGCTCATCGGCACTGCATACAAAAAAGCAAAGTGAAAAGGCTGATTCAGCCAACGTGATAGTAACCAAGCAATGCTAAATGCTGAAATAACAAAAGATACAGAGGCCGACAATATTGAGTCGCGCACCAGCTTCAGTTTGTCTTTACGCAACACAATATCCAGGGCAGCCTCAAGTACAATCATAATAAGACCAGTAGTGCCTAGTATTTTTACCAACCTGGCAACATCCTGCTCCACATAACCATAATAGCCGGAAAGATATTTGATACCAATACCCGTGCCAATCAGCAAAAGCACTGAAGGTATCCTTGTTTTCCTGCTTACCATATTAAAAAGGTAACTGAGAATAACAATGCAGCTCAATAAAATGATAATAATATGGGGCGATATATGCATGGCATTTAAAATTACACCTTTATCATCAGACCTGCAGCATGCAATAAAATACAAGAGTTAAAAACAATACAATTCTGAATTCATAAGCAATTAAAATGCTGGTCATAAGGGTCCGAATACGGTAATATATAAGTGCAATAAAGAACTGACAAACTATGAATCATGTAAGTAATAGTGCTAGTTATGTAACAGTCAGAAGTTGATATGGTTGCACCTTTGCAATATAAATAATCAAAAAGAACACCACGCCATGATAAACAATAATCTTACAGCATTTACAGCCAACCGGTATAATACCATTCCGCACCATGATTTTAATAATAATGAAGAAAGCGAAATGCTGAAAAATATTAACCTGAAAATGGATAATGCAAAAGATAAAATGACTGCCATTCTGCATGGACTGAATCAGCTCCTTGTAATTGTATATCATTAAGAATACCAACTTATAAAATTTTAATTAAAACCAAAAAATAAATGAAAAAGTACATTGTAGTAGCATTAATGAGTTTAGGTATGGGTTATGCACCTTCTTGCGCACTGGCACAGGATAAAACCAGAAAAGAAGAGAAGGACCAGAAAAGGGAAGACAAACAGCAGTTAAAACTGGATGCAACACACTATAAGACAGACAAAAAGATAGCCAAAGCGGACAAGAAAGACCGGAAGAAGAATAAGAAAGACCGCAAAGTAAAGGATGGAGACAGATCCATAATGGAGCAGTCGGATTCTAAAAAATAAAGCTTACCACCATGAAAACATTATTTACTGCAACCGACCTGTTGTCGCTTGAAAGATACAGGGTACTCGCCAACTACAAAAAACAAAAGGTATGGCTAAGGAAACCCAGACGAAAAATATTCCAGCGCAATAATTTGATGTTAGCAGGTATCAATATTCCAAATCCACAGTAAAATAGATATTTCCTGCAAAACCGTTCAATAAAAAGCACTGTAATAATGCAGGATACAAGATGAATCAGAATGCTATTAAGACAAAAAAAACGACACTGAAGCAAATAAGCAGCAGAAAAAACTGGTCGATGAATCAATAAAATCTTAAGCAAAAACAATTTTCAATCACAATTAAAAATCAACCATTATGTTTTTCTACGACTATCAATTCTGGGGTATGCATCTGGTATGGTGGTGTATATGGTTAATGTTGCTGTTTTGGATTTTCGCAACTCCATACCAGATACCCGGGCAAAAATTTAAGCCAGACAGTCCGTTGGATATTCTTAAAAAAAGGTACGCAAAAGGCGAATTGAATACAGAAGAATATTATGGCAAAAAGAAAATTCTGGAAGATAAAGATTTATGACCACATCCGGATTTTAAAACTATCATTTACAACAAGTCTAAAACAATCTACATGAAAAAGAGAATCATTTTATTTATTGCAGCAGCAGTTATCACAATAAATCTGAGCTCGTGCGTTGTCCGTTCCGAACATCATGACCGTGGTCATCGTCACCATCATCATGATGAACATCATGCTGGAGAACGACATTAAAACAGGAGTGCATTAAAAGTAAGGATATTGCCAGCAGATGCCAGGCAATATCCTTAATAAAATTAACCGGGTGTATCCATTTTCAAACCGGTTAAATCAACGTAAGCAATCTAAATAAAACTCATTTTCACTCTTAGAGCAATATGGCCAATAAAATAATCATTGTAGTTATAGTTTCCATTTTCACAGGCTTAGCCTGCAAAAATCATACCCATGTAAATAATGAAAAAACTACCCAGCAGGAAGTTATAAAGAACACTGTCCGGGACAGAAGCATAGATAAAAGTAATGCATACAATGACCTGTTTCTGGATAGCACGGATGTTGAAAAATTTATAGTTACAGCCAGAGTGAATGATACTCTTGCCGCCGCACTCAGGAACTTCTATAACGCCAGAAATTTTGAATATGCATGGTTTGCAAGTACCGGCCTTATAGAGCAGGCATTCAGCTTTCACAGTCTTTACAGTACAGTAAACGACACTGATGCATTTAATAAATCAATGGAGCACTATATAGATAAGATAAGAGTAGAGGAAGACAGCACAATTGTTGCCAAAAATCCGGCAATCATCAGAACAGAATTGCAATTAAGTCTGCGATTTATAAAATATGCCATTGAAAATTACGGCAACCAAAATATTACGGCATCAGACCTGGGTCTATATATCCCGGCAAAAAAAATGCCTGCAGAGGCAATGGCCAATAAATATCTGGCAGATAACAAAGCCAACAGAAATTACGGTGCTTTAAATGCATCTTATGCCTCACTGAAAACTGAACTTGGAAAATATTACAGCCTGGCTAAAAACGGCGGGTGGCCGGTAATTACTCTGACTGCTAAAAAAATAGATTCCGGATTCTCCGGCCCCGCAATTGCTATTATCAAAAAACGACTTCAGATAACCGGCGAATTTTCAGGTCAAGATACCACAGCCCTTTTTAACAATGAACTGGTAATTGCCGTAAAGGAATACCAACATAAACATGGCTTTAAAGAAACAGGAACAGTGAATTTGACTCTGGTTAAGGACATGAACATCCCTGCAATAGCCAGGGTGCAGCAATTGCTGATAAACATGCAAAGAATGCGCTGGATGCCAACGAGGCCTGAAGGGAAGCTGATCATTGTAAACATACCGGAGTTTGAAGTATATGTTGATAGTGCCAAAATGAATCTGTTTCATATGGATGTAGTGGTGGGGGCCGAAGGGCATAATACCACAATGTTTTCAGGAAAAATAAATCAGATTGTTTTCAGCCCTTACTGGGATGTGCCCCCAAGTATCGTTAAAAAGGAAGTATTACCAGGCCTTAAACGCAGCAAAAATTACCTCACAAAAAGAGATATGGAAATAACCGGAAACGAAGGTGGCCTGCCGGTTGTAAGGCAGAAGCCCGGCGAAAAAAATGCCCTGGGAAAAGTGAAGTTTTTATTCCCGAACAGCTTCAACATTTACATGCACGACACTCCGGAGAAAGGTTTCTTCAAAAGAAGTGAACGAGACCTCAGTCATGGGTGCATCAGGTTAAGCGATGCCCCTAAAATGGCGCACTACCTTCTTCAGAATTCCAGCACGTGGCCTGCTGAAAAAATAGACAGCGCTATGAACAGCGGAGTAGAACAATTTGTAAAGCTTTCGCCGGCAGTACCAGTTATCATCACCTATTATACGGCCTGGGTAGATGAAAATCAAAAACTTCATTTTGCTGATGATATATACCTGCAAGACAGTAAAATAGCAAAAAAGATGTTCTCCGATCCCTTACTCCAATAACAGGATAGAAGAACATAAAGTTGCCAGAGGCTTAATAATTAATGAAATCCGAAAATAAACTGCCAGGGTTCATTACCAAAGCGCTAACGATACAAGTACTTTTTTTATAATTAAAAGCAAAAAACAAAATCAGACAACATGGAAAATACAGAACTGGAAAACCTTGAAAAAGAACACATGACCACTTTGGTTTCTTGCATTAACAAACTGGAACAGGCAGGATATGTTGCCCAGTTTAAAGCAATGCCCGAAGGATTGATGTCGCTTACATCCCAAAAAACATTTACTCCGGCACAGGTAAAAATAGTTCACTTTTTTCGTTTTGAAGGAGAATCTGATCCGTCAGACAGTTCTATACTCTATGCTTTAGAGGCCTGGGATGGTGAAAAAGGAACCCTGGTAGATGGTTATGGTAAAGAGAGTGATTTGCATATTACCGCCTTCATCAAACAGGTAAATGAAATGCAGAAATAAGGCCGGCTGAAAGCCTCTGTTTAAGATGAGCAGCTACCCGTCAGAAAGACAGAAAGTTGGAACCGTAAGCACCGGTTTGTATTTCAGTTAAAATCGCAGAGAAAACTGCAAAACAAAATGTTATGAAACTAATTCTGGTTGTTGAGGAAAATAAAAACCTGTCTAATAATCTTACAGAAATGCTTGCGCTCGCAAATTATAAATCAATAGAAGCAGGCAACAGCCAGCAAGGAATTGAATTGGCACATAAATACAAGCCTGATCTCATTCTCATTAATATGGTTCTGAGCGGAGTTGATGGAATAGCCATGGTTCATATTCTGCGCAATGATCCTGAAACAGAAATGATCCCTGTAGTAATGTTAACATTGACCAGGAATTTTCAAGACTTTCGCCAGGCAATGGATGCAGGGGCCAATGATTGTATTGAGCTGCCTTACAACAACAATGAATTGCTTAAGGTAATCGGAAATATTTTCAGGATGACCGAGGTGCTGAAAAAACATTTGTATTCTGACTTCATTAACCCTGAGAGGGCGCCACTTCCTGTAAGCAACCAGACCATTGAAAAACTGACGCTGAACATAAACACTACAACTTACCAAAAGAAAACAGTAGTGTATAAACAAGGCAAAAGGCCGGATTATGTGTATTATATAGTGAAAGGCAAAGTGAGAACCTATAAAGTGCATGAAGAGGGACGCCAGTTGGTGATTGGTTTATATAATTCAGGCGATTTCCTGGGTTATAATGCATTGTTTGAAGAGACTCCCTATAAAGAGATTGCAGAGACCACAGAATTATCTGAGCTGGTATGTATTCCCAGAACCGACTTTGAAAACATGGTTTATAAAAACCAGACCGTTGCCAATAAATTACTGAAAATGCTTGCTCAGAATATTACGGAGCGGGAACAGCAAATGATAGGTAATGCTTACAATACACTGCGCAAAAAAGTAGCCGGAGCCCTGATCAGCCTGGAAAACAAATATAAGTCGGACAATGCCCAGAGTTATTGCATAGATATGTCGCGTAATGATATAGCTGCAATTGCAGGCACTGCCGCCGAATCACTCATAAGGACACTAAATGAATTCAAGAATGAAGAAATGATCCTGATAAGAAAGAACCACAATATTGAGATCATTAACTCGCAGAAGCTGCATAATCTTTCAAGATAAAATATTACACAGGTTTGAAACCCCACTCAGGGCAGTGCATAAATACTAATCGAGAGCCGGTTTGTTATTTTCCAACTCTTCAGAAATTGAATGAATAATCAGCGATTTTATTTAAATACCAAATCAACAAAATAGTTACTTCTCTATAGGAATAATGCAAAACAAACTCATTGTTGTGTAACATTCAGGGACACATTAAGCGCCACCTTTACTATGTGAAAATTAATCCATCCTTTAAATTAAAGCCAATGGCAGACACATCAGTTAATGCGGTAAAAATTAATGATGTTGCAGAACAACCAACTGCAATACATCATCAGTAAGCTGCAAAAAAACATCCTGAAACCATTAACCATGCTATAAATGGCAATCATGAAAAAGGTTTATAAAGTACAAACCGAGTCAATGAACATAACAGCCTTGCAAATGACCTTCGGATGGAAGATACAAAACATCATACCAATTGCAACTAAGTAATAAGAATGTGCCAAAGCAAAATTCCGGCAGCATCAGAGTAAATCATGATCCTGTTCATTATTCAACTTTAAAAATATTAAAATAATAAAACAATGGCAAACGCAAATAAAATCGGCATCTGGATGGATCATTCCAATGCGCACCTGATTGAATACACAATTGATCCGGTTGAAACAACAACCCTTGCTACCGACTTTACTCATGCAGTGAAAGAGGATTCGCTGAAAAAAAGCGAAAGCCTGATGCATCATAAAGAACAGCATGAACAGGCGAATTATTATAAACAACTTGGTGAAATAATCAGAAACTATGAAGATGTAATTCTTTTCGGGCCTACAGATGCTAAAGTTGAACTGTTTAACTTACTCCGGGCAGACCACAATTTTGAAAAAGTGGAAATCAAGGTACACACCTCTGATAAGCTGACTGAAAATCAGCAACATGCCTTCGTAAAAGATTACTTCTCTAAATAAAGCCATGCAGCAACAAATACTGGCACGATTTTTTTGCCTTATATGTGAATTATGCAACTATCCAGGTAATTTATATAACAATAGCCATTGGTAATACCCACAACTTTGTGCATGTAATAGTTTCACATTTAAACAGAAACATAATGATAAAGATATTGGTTGTTATTACATCACTGATTTGTATTTCAGAAGGTTTGAATGGACAAACTACTAACAAAGGTTTACAAGCCGAAAATAAAACTCTGGTGTGTAAGCCAGTACAGGGAAAAAGTGATGTTTCTTGCTATAAAACTAATTATGCAGAGAATTTCAAAGTGTACAAAAATGAAAACGGCTATTACATCTGCAGCGGCATACCAGAATACTTAGATTCCTCATTCCTGAATTTAATCGGTGCTTACAACAAACCCAATGACCTTTACCAGAACCAATATACACTTCCGGCTACAAAAAAAGCAGCTGAAGATAAGACAGTGGCGCAAAGCCAGTCTTATAGCAATACTGCAACCGGATCACACTAACACCTGACGCTGTTTCAATGTAAGGATAAACCTGCTTGCCTTTCGCTTTTTTTTTAAACCTTCCAGAATAAAATGACTAACAAAAGTGCAATTGATGAGGGAGCACCGTCTGACCAAAGTGTTTCAATAAATGCTGTAAAAGCCGCTTTTGAAGAGATAGGGCAGATGACCAGGTTTACGATGAGATTTTTTAAAGAAGTCCTGAAACCCAGGTATGAATTCAGGGCATTATTGAAGCAATCCTATATTATCGGGTATAAATCATTTCCTTTAATAGCGATAACCGGGTTGATAATGGGCCTGGTACTGACAATTCAGACAAGGCCTACCCTGGCTTCATTTGGTGCAGAATCCTGGTTGCCGGGCATGGTTTCTTTGTCCATTATCCGGGAAATAGGCCCGGTAATTGCTGCGCTGATATTTGCGGGTAAAGTTGGTTCCGGTATAGGAGCTGAACTGGCGTCCATGAAAGTTACAGAGCAAATTGACGCAATGGAGGTTTCCGGCCTGAATCCATTCAAATATCTTGTGGTAACGCGGGTTTTAGCAACCACATTAATGTTGCCGGTATTGGTTATAGCTGCCGATGCGGTTTCGTTGTTTGGCTCCTATCTGGCCATAAATCTGAAGGGAGATATCAGTTTCCAGCTATTCTTTTCCCAGGCATTTGCTGCTATTACTTTCACCGATGTATTTCCTGCAATCATCAAAACATTTTTTTTTGGCTTCAGTGTGGGGATAATAGGATGCTACAAGGGGTACAATTCGGTAAAAGGCACAGAAGGCGTGGGAGCGGCGGCTAATTCGGCGGTTGTTATCGGGTCACTAGCTGTGTTTATAACAGACATGATTGCAGTACAATTAACCAGCCTCTTTACCTGATCTGACATGAAAAATACTGTAGCGGAAATAAAGCATTTAAAAAAATCGTTTGGTACAAAAAATGTATTGAAAGATATTAGTCTGAAGCTGGAAAAGGGCGAAAACCTTGTAGTACTTGGAAAATCAGGCAGCGGGAAATCTGTTCTTATCAAATGTCTTGTGGGGTTAATTCAGCCCGACTCGGGCGAGGTTGATTTATTTGGTAAAGAAATCTCAGAATTAACCAATCAGGAATTAAACGTGCTTCGGAAAAAAGTTGGTTTTTTGTTTCAGAGCGCTGCGCTTTATGACTCAATGACGGTAAGAGAAAACCTTGAATTTCCTTTAAGAGATTTACCATCCGCAGACACAACTGATACTGAAGCCCTGGTAAGGGATGCATTAAAGAATGTGGGCCTGGAGGAAGCTATTGATAAAATGCCATCCGAGTTATCGGGAGGAATGATTAAACGTGTGGGACTTGCCCGAACACTAATTCTAAAACCGGATATTATACTTTATGATGAACCTACAACCGGCCTGGACCCCATTACTTCGAAAGAGATCAGCAAGCTCATACTGGAAGTTCAGCAAAAATACAATACAGCATCCATTATAATTACACATGATGTGCCTTGTGCACGAATTACTGCAAACCGCATCCTTATCATTAAAGAAGGCGTGTTTATTGCCGAAGGGACATTTGATGAATTGTCTGCTTCAGAAGACGAGTGGATCCGTTCCTTTTTTATTTAAAATACAGAACAATGAAAAAAACAACAGGTAATAATTACAGATTGGGTTTATTTGTTTCGGTAACAATAGCTTTGTTTATAGCAGGAGTCTATTTTATCGGCGACAGGCAACAGATGTTCAGCCGGTCTTTCCATATTTACGGATACTTTAAAAATATAGACGGGCTCCAGGTGGGCAATAATGTACGGTTCTCCGGTATAAACATTGGAGTAATAGGCAGTATTCTCCAGATATCAGATACTTCAGTTCAGGTAGCATTTGTGATTAACGAGAACTCCCACAAGTTTATAAAAAAAAATGTGAACGCAGTTATCGGAACTGATGGATTAATGGGCAATAAGATTGTTTCGCTGGTTCCCGGCCCTTCAGGTCAGCCGGTAGTAAATGACAATGATATTATAGCAACCATTAAGCCTGTAAGCATGGATGAGATAATGAATAAAATCAAAATTACGGCCGACAATGCCGCAGATATATCCGAAGGGCTTGCTGCGATTATGGATAATATCAGTGAGGGACGCGGAACCGTTGGTAAATTATTTATGGATACATCCTTTGCCAATAATATCGATAAAACTATCGTCAACATTAAGCAGGGAACCGGTGGATTTAAGCGAAATATGGATGCTGCAAGCCATAACTTCTTACTTAAAGGTTTCTTCAAAAGGAAGGAAAGAAAGGAAAAACCAGAGAATCAGAACAAGAGACAAAGTATCCGGTATTGATCTCCATCACAAGTATTTTTCATTTGGTTGAATTTTTATTACTTATTAAACTCTATCATTTACCCATTATCCCTGATAATGGGTTTCTTTTTAAAGCAGTTCATTAAACCTGCAAAACCAAAGAATAGAGCGTATCCGGTATACGCTCTTTTCTGATTTCAAATCCTGCTGAAGGGTAATTAATGTTTCCATCCGCCCTTATGCCAGGCATCACCTTTCTTGCCATGGCTCCAGTGGCCGGCATTGTAATGATCGCCTGCGTGTGGCGGAGCTTCCCAACGGCCACCATTATGCTCATAATGTCCGTTTTTCTCACGCCAGTCCTCGCCTATCCATACATGAACAGGGCTGGGAGCATCTGTGCGTACTATTACAGGCGCAACAGGCCGCACATGCACATAGATCTGTGCCGAAGCCGAATAAATGCCCGATGTAAGGGCAATGGCAGATGCCAGGAATAATTTCTGTGTCTTGTTCATTTAATTTTTTTTACTTCCCCGCTACCGGCGGTACAGTTGTGAATAAAATTCACAATGCAAAATTGCAATGGTTCAGCGGATTCAGCGTTACAGTTTTAAAACCAAATCTTACATAATTCCCAGTTGATCGCCATCAAATATAATTAAGGGGTTGATAAAGCCACCCATTCATTGAAGCGGTTTAAAGGCTTAAAAACAATTTCAAAAGACTCCTGATCTGGGAAACCTGATTCACTGAATGGATTGGCAAATACAGCAACTTTTCCATAAAAGTTTACAAAGAAAAAGGAATGAAATCCAAATGTGCTAAAGCCGAACTGAAAATTTACAGCATCCTGTATGGCCATGAAATAACTCCTACTTTACCTCGCACATAATGAACAGTAATACTGAAATACTTAACTTTATAGCACAAAAAAAGCGTCTTTTCAGACGCCTCTCTTTATTTAAATCAACCACGACTCTACATATTAATGATGATGTTCACCTTCTCTGCGCTCACCACCTTCATGCCATCCGCCTTCATGCCACGAATGACCACGCTTGTCGTGATCCCAATGCCCCTGGTTGTAATGATAACCTTCGCGGGGAGGTTCGGCCCAATGCCCGCCGGTATGAACATATACGCCATCTCTTTCGGCCCAGTCTTCACCTACCCATACATGCCTCGGGCTTGGTTGTTCTGTCCTTACTACAATCGGCGCTATTGGCCGCACATGTACATAGATCTGTGCCGAAGCCTGATAAATGCCTGATGTCATGGCAATTGAAAGCGCAAGGAATAATTTTTGTGTCTTGCTCATTTTAAGTCTCTTTAATTTCCCGCAACCGGCGGTACAGTTGTGAATAAAAATCACAATGCAAAATTGCTTTGTTATGCCGGCTTTATCCTTACACTATTCATAAAGAGTTTTGCATAATTCCGGTGCCAGGGGAATATATTTATTCTAACGTGTGAATCATGTAAAAAAAGCTGAAAGATTTGTAAGAGTAAAAACTAACGGTCTGCTGACCTTTGCATTGTGAAAATTATTTCACGCAATAATCAAATCAAAATGTCCATACATCTGCATTTTGTGGCACGATTTTTTTATCCTTTCCTTTTACTTCATAAAATAAGGTAACCGGGCAGAATTCCCTGTTAACGGCATACCGCAACCGGATAAGGCAGGAAGAACAGGAATTTAATCAGTTGGCAGAATAAAGCAGAGCGAATGGCATATCTACCATTTTTCAGAATTGAATTATAGTAACCGATAAATAAAAACATGATGATAGAACAATTTGAAAAACTAACCAAAGAAGAAGCAGCACTGCTGATGAAAGCACCTGCATTGGTTTCCTTACTGGCTGCGAGTATCAGCAATAAGATCAGCATAAAAGACAAAGCAGATGCTATTAAGCTGGCTCATGTGAAAACGTTCACTGCCGACCCCATGCTGATTAAATATTACGAAGAAGTGGAGCTTAATTTTATAGCCACATTTGAGGAAATTGAAAAACAATATGAGCCGTTTGACGACACAAAGAGAGCCTCGCTGAAAAACGAAATTCAGACGGTGAATAGGGTAATCAGCAAGCTCGACAGGAAATTTGGTTTAACCCTTCAATTAAGCCTTACAAGGTATGCAGGGCATGTCAGAAAAGCGGAACGGTCGGTTTTGGAAGACTTTATATTCCCGTTTATTTTACCCGGTCTCACCGACTAATAAGATGCCGGCAAGCATCCCTGCAAATAACGGGACATAGGAATAATGTAATTAATAATCATAGTTCTGTAACACTTAAGAATGCATATCTGCTCACCTTTGTGCTATGGAAATTCATCCATAAAAAAACTTTTAAAAAATGAAAAAATTATCAGTACTTATCATGGCGGTGATACTTTCAGTAACCTTTATTCCAAAGTCGGAAGCTGCATTATCTGAAACAACAACCGAATCTGCTTTAACTTCAAAAAACAGCGCTTCAGTAGCCAGGCTATATGAGATAAAAGCAATGGACAAATCGAATCTGAGTTCTGTAGAGCGTAAAGATCTGAGAAAAGAAGTGCGCTCTATAAGAAAAGACCTTGGACCTGGAATTTATATTTCAGCAGGTGCACTGATAATTATCATTATTCTCCTGATTATTTTATTATAAAAAGAATTTTTATTCACCATTTAAAAACAAAAAAAAATGACAACCGAAACACAATTAAAAGGAAACTGGAATGAAACAAAAGGCAAGCTGAAACAAAAATTCGCTATGCTGACCGACAATGACTTGCTCCTGGTAGAAGGCAAGCAGGACGAACTCATGGGCAGATTACAACTCAGGCTTGGTAAATCCAAGGAAGATATCAATAAGATCATTGCCGGCTTGTAAAAGCAATAAATGATAACAAATAATTCAGCTGATTTTTATTTAAAAATAAGTAACCATAAAATGAAAAAAACTATTTTAATATCAGCTGCTATCGCTCTGGCTTCAAGTACAATAATTACCGGCTGCGACACTCCGGCACAAAAGGTCGAAAACGCTCAGGAGAATGTTGACGCTTCAAATAAACAACTTGATCAGGCAAAGCAGGATTACCAGAAGGACATTGATAATTACAGGATAGAGACCGCAAACAAAATAGCTGCCAATGATAAAACCCTGGCCGATTTCAGAGCCAGAATTAAAGATCAGAAGGCCGATGCAAAAGCAGATTACGAAAAAAAACTGGCTGACCTGGAACGGGAAAATACCGACATGAAAAAACAGATGGACGATTATAAGTCGGATGGGAAAGATAAATGGGAAACATTCAAAGCCGGATTTAATAAGAGCATGGATGATCTGGGAGAATCTTTGAAAGACCTGACCAGGTAGTCAGAATTCCGGCGGATAGGAATCTATAAAGGGTTTAATTAATACTTACCCGCTTTCCACAAATCTTTACCTGGAAATTCTCCGGATATACTGATGAATCAAGAGTATCATACACACTAACAATATTACTTTCTTTAAACGTAAATTCAATAAAAATGAAAAAAATAAAAATCGCACTTACGCTTACGTTAATAATTGCAGGCCTGAATCTTGCTGCACAGGAAAAAGCCCATCAGGAAGACTATGGCAATACACTCAATTTAGGTATAGGCATAGGATATTATGGGTACGTGGGCCATTCCACACCGGTAATCCATATCGATTATGAAATTGCAGTGGCAAAGTATTTCACACTGGCGCCTTTCGTCTCCTACTATTCCTATACCGACTACAATACCTGGGTAGACCCTCAAAATCCCTACTGGAATTATTCTTACCGCGAAACCGTAATCCCAATGGGTGTTAAAGGCACTTATTATTTCGATAAGTTGCTGGGAGCCGGCCCCCGATGGGATTTTTACCTCGCGGCCTCTCTTGGCTTTGTAATTACCACCACAACATGGGAGAACGGATATGAAGGCAGCACAACAGTAAATAACCGCCCAAGCCCTTTATTTCTGGATCTGCATGCTGGCACCGAATATCATCTCAGCAAAAAAGCAGGTTTATTTCTTGATCTTTCAACCGGTGTTTCCACTTTGGGTTTAGCTATTCATTTCTAATCAGTTTACATTCTAAAACACAAAAAAATGAGCAATCTACTTTATATAATCGCAGTTATCCTCATCATCGGATGGGCAGTTGGGTTTATCGGTTTTGGCGCAGGCGGACTGATCCATATATTATTGGTGATAGCTATTATTGCCATACTGATAAGACTTATCCAGGGAAGAAGGGTATTATGAAAAAGGCCGGGAGCATAATTTTCTTTTGCTCCCGGTCTTTTTTTTATCCGGGAAGAATTCAAAATACTTAAGCCATTTACATTTTCATGAAAGGAATCTCTCAAAGGATTACAGCTTATAATAATGACCTGATACCAGCAATGGTGCAGATAAAATATGGTTTGATGGCCGAAAACCTGTTCCGCTTCTACAGGGGCACCTGCCACATATTCTATGAAGATCTTTACCACTCAAAAAAAATTCCTCCTTCCCCGCTTACCTGGATCTGCGGAGACCTTCATCTCGAAAACTTCGGAAGCTATAAGGGCGATAACAGACTGGTATATTTTGATCTTAATGACTTTGATGAAAGCATACTTGCACCTGCATCGTGGGAGCTGGCAAGAATTGTTACCAGCATTTTCGTAGCATTTACTTCTTTGAAGATAGAGCATAAAAAGGCATTGCGCATGGCGCGGCTTTTTCTTAAATCCTATTCTGCTGCTTTAAGCAAGGGCAAGCCTTACTACATCGAAAGAAATACAGCAAAAGGAATAGTTAGATCGTTTCTCAAAGCAGTGGGTAAGCGGAAGAAAAAGCATTTATTGCAAAAACGCACCACTAAAATAAACACTGAATTAACGATTCTCCCGGATGATCCGCGGCATTTCGAAATTGATAAATTTTTGAAACGGGAATTGCAGCTGCACATCAATCAGTGGATTATTTATAACCACGACAGCCCTTATAATTTTGAAGTGACTGATATTGTTTTCAGGCTGGCCGGAACCGGAAGCGTAGGGCTTAAACGGTATGTTTTTTTATTAAAAAGCCTGAAGAAAAAAGACAGTTATATGCTGGTAGATATGAAGCAGGCGCGCGCTTCAGCATTGTTACCATACGTAAATGTTCCGCAGCCTGCCTGGGAATCGGAAGCAGAAAGGGTGGTAGCTCTTCAGCAACGAATGCAGAATATACCTCCGGCTCTTCTGAGTCACTCCCTGTTTAAAGGCGAGCCCTATATAATGCAGGAAATGCAGCCGGTGAAAGACTCCATAAATTTCAAGCTGATTAAAGAACAATACAGGGATATGTACCAGGTTATAGACGATATGGCCTTACTTACTGCCTCGGCACAATTAAGAAGTTCTGGAAGGCAGGGAGCTGCCGTTGCAGATGAACTGATTGCCTTCGGTGATAATAGCCAATGGCAGAATGTGATTTTAAAATATGCTGCAGACTATGCACAAAATGTAAAAAAAGACTTCGGCCATTATTTAAAGGATTTTAAAAACGGTAAGCTCATTTGAACCCCGGAAAAAAAACAATGACAGCAGCTAAAGGAATTTTTAAATTTTTCGATAAATTTTCGACAATAATATCAAAGGTTACCGGAAACCCCTCAACTTTTATCGGGGCTTTCTGCATCATTATTATCTGGGCTGTAACAGGCCCGGTATTTCATTATTCCGATACCTGGCAACTGGTCATCAATACCGGCACATCTGTCATTACCTTCTTAATGGTATTTGTTATTCAGCAGGCTCAGAATAAAGATACGCTGGCATTGCAGCTCAAATTAAATGAGCTGATAGCGGCCACAAAAGGCGCAAGCAACAGGATACTGAATATTGAAGATATGACCGAAGAGGAATTGCAGGTTTTGAAGAAATTTTATGCTAAATTGAGCGACCTGTCTGAGAAAGATGGTAATCCTGGTGCATCCCATTCGGTTGATGAAGCCAAAAAAAATGAAGCTTTTAAAATCGCAGCTGATCTGGATCTCAGTTAACAGAAATCTTAAAAAACAGGTTGGCAGTAATGCCAATAAATAATCAGTTTGAGTTGGATAATTAAAACTCCATACGGGATATGAAATTAATTAAAGCACTGACGGCAATCCTGATACTGGCTATATCATTAAGCAGTTGTGAAATGGTAAAGC
The DNA here is from genome assembly GCA_903835005.1 of uncultured Bacteroidota bacterium. Lineage (GTDB taxonomy): Bacteria > Bacteroidota > Bacteroidia > Chitinophagales > Chitinophagaceae > Nemorincola. The sequence goes on from CAILLK010000128.1 coordinate 85,887, forward strand.
AAAGTTCAAAATATAATTTCAATGATGGTATTTATACCACCGCCAGGTTCTCGCAGCAGAAGGTCTATGTGCTGCAGGTTGATGAGGATACCCTATCGGTCTTCCCGGTAATCGAATTTATCGACTCTACTGCAGTACTTACCAAGCAACGCGTCAATTATATAGCCAACCAGCGAAAGTTTAAAGACAATAAGGTAAGCCATAGTTTCTTCCGCCCCTCCCTTGATGTGGATATAATGACACTGCCGCTGAAATACAGATTCCCTGCCGGCCAGCTACCCAATACACTGACTACTAATTTTAATGGCGCTTTTTATTTCGGCTACAGGATAGACGAGTACCGGCTGAACTATAAACGAACACCGCTGAACACCTACAAACAAAGCATAAAACACATAGGCTACAGCGCCGGCTTATTTACAGGTGTTGGCAGCGCGCTGATCAACAGCTCAACGCTGAATGATCAGTCCTTCGCCTACGAATATGAGGGCGTTTTATTAATAACCGGCATAGCAGCTAACCTGGCAGTAGATAAGTTCACAGTAGGCATCGCCGCAGGCACTGATTTTTTAATGGACAAGTACCACTCCGAATGGATATATGAGGGCAAGCCCTACATAGGCTTTACGCTGGGGCTTAATTTAAATTAGCTCGTTAGTCAAAGATTGGCCTTAATGTAAATTGTCAGAGCAGTTGCATTTAAAATGTTGAAGATTTATTACCAGGTACCTGTATAGGTTGATTGCAAAATAACCTGCAGTAAATTTGCTATAGTAATACCAGCATTAAAAGCGCCAATGTAGTCTTGAGCTGGTGAGGCTTCCTGATTGAGCATCGTCATTCTGTTTACTATGCCTGAAATAAAAATCGTTGGTTTGTTTGAACTCAGCCGGATAATGCCATGCGTCGTTTCAAGCGAAGGTGCTATAAAGCCTGATTGCAGATTATTGAATGCATTTAAAGAAGCCGGATCGGCAGTAGGATACTCAGTATAATTAGTAACATTCAGTGTGCCGACAGAAACAAATTTCTGATCTGCCAATATCTCGGCAGTTGAGGGTGTATTGGGAACCGGCAGGAAATTAGCAACTGAACGGGTGCGCCAGTCAGGTGTAAGTAAATCAAAAAAACCACCGCTCACATTCGATGGTAATAATTTATCAAAGTCCGCTGTATTAAAATTACTTTCCGGATTATCCGGATGTCCGTTATGAAGGAAAAACTGACTACCAATGACAACCTTACCATTTCTTGAAACTAATTTATCCGGATAGCAGGCTGTGCCAACTGCAATAACCAAATCGGGAACATCACTTGCCAGAACATTAGGCAGCACTCTGAATTTCTCTTCAGAACTCGAACTGCTTTTTAATGGATTCATCAGGTCCTGTATGCACCAGATGATTACCTGAAGCGGTGTTGGCCCATCTAACTGATAAACTGCTCTAGGTGAATTCATTTGATTTTTTCCATCCTTCGGGCTATTAAGCCAAGTAGGAAATGAAAGATTAGCCGGGCGGAGTTTTGAACTCATCGCATTAAGAGCGGGCTCTACCTCCCAGTTTTTATTTACAACTACAGATATTCTGCGCATATAAAATTGCTTTAAAAACCCAGTATGTGATTTATTTCACTAAATTACAACAAAGTTTTTATTAAAAGGATTTTAAGGTTGCCCCAAATCATCCCCTCACCAATCTCAACAAATGACTCTTCATCGTAAGGCCATTTTGCAGGCTAGTTGAGGCATGTTCCTGGCCACCCCTGAATAAGGCTGGTTTGTTTCGAGACCAAATCGCATAAAAAAGAGCGAAGTTCGTAAGCGCTCTTTCGAACGCTGCACATTGTCATTTGAGAATAGTATTAATTAATTTTCTTAGCTTTTCCATTGCTTGCTCAAATGAAGGAAGGGTGTTATCAGGTGCATATGACATACCTTTTACAAAACGGTTATATTCTTGTATATACTCTTTATCTTCAACAAGGATATTGAATACTGTAGCAAATTTTTCCTGTATTGACAGGCCAGCGATTTTTTCAGAACGCTGATCATCGCAGGCGATGGTTCCAATAGCCAACTTTTTAAAATCCGGATGCTGCAGAGCTAAATCACCTAATATAGCAAGGTCGTGGATATGCCGTACAATTGCCGGGTCATCTTTTTCTTCTCCCCTTACTCTATCAGGAATTCGCCAGGTGATTGCACTTAATTTGTCACAGGTATTTTCTACAATATCGGTACAGCCAATACGCTCTATTTCCGGCATTTTTTTTGATACTTCATTAACTAATGATGATATGGGTAACTGGCTGGCTGGAAGAACTAAATCACTCACTGTAAATTCAACTAAAATATGAGGCCTTAACGCGGTTTCAGGGGAATAATAAGCGGGATAGGTAATTTCAAAAGCCATAAATTGATTCCCACTTCGGGCAAATATACTTTCCATAGCTATTCCGGAAGTTTTCTGTAAAACATCTGTAACAGCCTCTTTAAACTCCGAAAGAATTTTTCGTTGTTTGCTTTTACTTTCATTTTTCAGATCAGGAACTATTACTCTGAAATCAATGTCTTCAGAAAATCGCTGCAATAATCTATAGGCTTTTGAAAGTGACGTCCCCCCTGTAAAAATAATTTGAAAATTGCGAAACGAAATTTCAGAAACTATTTTGATCACTTGAGTTACATACCAGTCTTTTTCTGCAAAAGATGGGCTGATACCCTTTATAAGAGCAACTTCCTCAATGAGGTTCCTGTCAGGAGGCGGCACGTTCATAATAAATAGAGGCTCCCTTATAACCTATTTTACGGTTAATTCTGTTATTAACACCAATAAGCCGTCCCGTTGGAACTTGCATTGACTGGCCGGTTTGATATTCTAATTCGGCTTTGGTAGGTAGTATTTTTACACCCAGTCGCTTCATTGCTTCCCTTGCTAGTAAAGGTAAAGGCATTGTAATAAGTATTTCACCTGTTAAGGACGACATTTTAGCTTTTGCATATAGGCCGTAGCCGATTTTAACAATTCTCCCTTTCTGGACCAACTTTCGTAAGGCTCTTCCCACCTGATCATATCCACCCAAATCAATAAAATCATCACGCAATATTATAGGAGATTTCCTTCGCATAATTCGGTAAAATACTCTGTCTTCTATTGTTTTGCTATTATTCATGGGTATGAATGTTTCGTTACAAAAATACGACAATTTTAGTTACAAAAATACGACATATACAAATAAGCACTAAAGCAACGTTTTTTTACTAACACGAGGAATTATAACAGACCAATATCCAGTAACCAATTTCAAGACCGGGAATAAAACAAAATAAATAAGAACCAAGTTCCAAAGGGCTCTTTCGCACATCGCACATCGCTCTTCATTCGTGGTCCCACCAGAACTTGAACCTGGCCCCCCTGATTATGACTGGTTTGTTTCGAGACCTTTGGGCATAAAAAAAGCCCTGACGAATCGAAGCTTTTTCTTGTGGTCCCACCAGGACTTGAACCTGGGCCCCCCTGATTATGACTGGTTTGTTTCGAGACCTACCGGGCATAAAAAAAGCCCCGACGAATCGAAGCTTTTTCTTGTGGTCCCACCAGGACTTGAACCTGGGACCCCCTGATTATGACGGGTTTGTTTCGAGACCTTTGGGCATAAAAAAGCCCCGACGAATCGAAGCTTTTTCTTGTGGTCCCACCAGGACTTGAACCTGGGACCCCCTGATTATGAC
>CAILLK010000129.1 GCA_903835005.1 uncultured Bacteroidota bacterium
ACGTGAGTTCGATGGCTTAAAAGGCTCTATGATGCTCATTATTACGGATACGATAGTAATCCCAAAGGGATTAAATGTCTATAGTAACCAATCTGGGAGTTTTGCCGATGCTGAAGGCATCGCATGTATTGATGGCAAAATGGGCAATTGGCAGAAATCGGCATTAGTGGGAATTGCGGTCTTAAAAAAGATTTTTGCAAATAGCGACTTAGCTATAAATTCCGGTTCAGACAAAATTGCGCACCACCCGCAAAAACGCGCAATTTCCAACACATAAACAATTGAATATCAAAAATAAGTTGTGCAAAAATATTTTTTCCGGCCATGTGCAATTCTGAACCATTAATTTGCATACATTGCAGTATTATTAGTTAAGATGTATTTTGCTATTAAATGTGAGTTTGATTTTGTAAGTTTACCAAAGATATAATTTTGCAGAGGCAGCAGGTGTGATTACCTATCAATAATAGCTCTTAGCATAAGACTTTTTGCTACACATAGCTGACTTGCGCTGAAACAATAATTGATTCAGTAGAACTTGGTTTATTCCAGGTCAAACATAAATTAAGAGTTGATTACACAGCTCAAAGAATAAAAAAGCGGTGGCTTGTATTGTATACTATTCACTGCATAAAGGAATTAAATTTATATTAGTACTGAAAAATATAGTTATTATGAAAAAAATGAAAATTACTGCCGCTATTTTATTTTGCAGTATTGTTACCCTTCTTACGGTCAACTGTACCAAACCACCAAGTGCCCCGGCCGGTGTTTATACCGATAGTGTTTTCAACGGCAGTTTTTTCACTATTGGTTATAACGATTCAAGTGGCGATACAATAAGTTACTATTCAAAAGATGTACTATATGGCGATCAGCATTTAGCAAGAATTGGCTGTTCTATATTAAATATTGATACCGTGCACTCTGTTATGTATATTAATGTTCATTCGGCCAATAACCTTTATGGTGTTCCTGTCACAGATTTCTATATATTATGCAATGGCGTTGATACAGGCTATTTCCCGTTCACATCTATTAATTCATACAGCAAGGTATATTCCGAGTTCGGGCAAACCAATCCCGATATAACCTTTTCCGATAGTGTAGGCAGCGCGCATATTACCTATAATGGCACTGATTATGTTCAGGCTACATTTACAACAACTTTATATACCAGCGCACTTACTTACAACGCTGCGGGATTCTTTAAGATTTATAAATAAGTCATTTTCTGCTCCAGTCAATGCCAAATTTTCATTCAATATATTGACAATCACGTTTTATTATAAATAAGGAAACCAACATTTGAAGTCAAATCAAAAGCCCTGTGCCTTGCGCACTATTTCCTTCATCGTGCCCATATTTTGAGCCTTCTGGTATACACTTTATTTGATTAAATTATTGCCCCGGCGGGGCTCTGTTTGCAGCAACTACCTGAATAAAGACAATAGCCCCGCCGGGGCAATGTCATTTAAGAATGCCCGAAAGGGCTTTAATATGAATAGCCGGTGGTGAAACCACTGGTAATCAGTCCTGATTGCCGACCCCATAGCGGGTCGAATGTAGGCTTGGAAATGCTAAACGACTAGGCCCCGGAGGGGATATCCCATTCACAGGTGGCATAGCCACCTGCATCACAGAATACAATTTACCGCTCTAAATAATACAAACAAATTACCTCTATAAAGCAAATCAAATTACCCTAAAATTACTTATAGGTACATAGCAGCCACCTGTGAAGGCTACCTGCCAGGACATTGGGCAATTTACCTTAATAGTAGCCACTAGCCATTAAAGTACTTTACCAAAACTCGACCGGGTTGAATATCATTCCATAACACCCCGCAAACACTCATCTGCTCACTTCTCCGCCCGCATCTGCGGGAAGAAAAGCACATCCTGAATCGATACCTGCCCGGTCAGCAGCATAGCAAGCCGCTCTATACCAAACCCAATACCCGCAGTGGGCGGCATTCCATATTCCAGCGCCCTCAAAAAATCATAGTCTATGAACATAGCTTCTTCATCGCCCCGCTCCATCAGTTTCACCTGCTCTTCAAAGCGTTCCCGCTGCTCTATCGGGTCATTCAGCTCACTGTATGCATTGGCAATCTCTTTGCCGTTCACTATCAGCTCAAAACGCTCCACAAGCCCTTCCTTTGTGCGGTGCTTCTTCGTCAGCGGGCTCATCTCTACCGGGTAGTCGGTTATAAATGTGGGTTGTATATAATGCTTCTCGCATTTGCCCCCGAATATTTCATCTATCAGCTTTCCCTTACCCATTGTCGGGTCCACCTCTATTTTCAATTTATGACACACATGTCTCAACCCTTCCTCATCCAAACTGCTTATATCGTATCCGGTATGCTCCTGAATAGCATCATAAATACTGATTCTCTTATAAGGCGCCTTAAAATCAATGATGATGTCATCTACCTTGGTCTGGCTGCTCCCGTTGGTTGCAACTGCAGTCTGCTCGAGCATTTGTTCAGTGGTTTCCATCATCCACAGGTAGTCTTTATACGCAACATAGAATTCCAGTATAGTGAATTCCGGATTATGCGTCCGGTCCATTCCTTCGTTCCTGAAATTACGGCTGAATTCATATACCCATTCAAAACCACCTACTATCAGCCTTTTCAGGTACAATTCATTGGCTATACGCAGGTACAGCGGCATATCCAAAGCATTGTGATGGGTGATGAATGGCTTGGCTGTTGCGCCGCCCGGTATGCTTTGCAGCACAGGCGTATCCACCTCCAGGGCTCCCCTGTCGTTAAGAAACGACCGGATCGCATTTTTCATTTTGGTGATCTTAATAAATGTATCCCGCACCGATGGATTTACTATCAGATCGGCATACCGCTGACGGTATTTGAATTCCAGGTCGGTAACCGCATCAAAGACTTCCCCGTCTTTTTCCTTTGTTACCGGCATGGGGTGCAGCGATTTAGTAAGCAATGTAAACTGCTGCACATGCACCGACGTTTCACCGGTTTTAGTGATAAATACATAGCCTTTTATACCTATAATATCCCCAATATCCAGCAATTTTTTCCATACCTGGTCATACATCGTTTTATCTTCACCAGGGCATATTTCATCTCTCTTAATGTATATCTGTATACGGCCGCTGTGGTCCTGCAATACAGCAAAGTTAGCCTTACCCATATCCCGCACACTCATGATCCTCCCGGCAAAAGAAACCGACTGAAAGCGGTCTTTATTTTCCTCATTATACTCTTCTTTCATCTGCATGGCGCTGTGCGTAATCTCATACAGCGGCGCCGGATAGGGATTTATTCCCAGCGACAATAATTCTCTTAGTTTTTCGCGCCTTATAACTTCCTGTTCGTTCAGTATTGCTTGCATACCTGCAAAAATAATAGATTGCCGGGTATTTCCTTGCTGGCAATCACTTATTACTTTCCAAACCCTTTAAAACCGATTATATAGAATGTTATAGCATATAAGACATTTTCAAAAATAATTACCGATTTCTTTACTAATTTTATGCAACTTAATCCTGAAGGGCGTTAAAAATCATGATTTTAGATTATGGCCTGAATCATTTAGGTATCTGTACTAACTGCTTATAGAAGTTTTTTGTTATGAACATCGCTCCAAAGTTTATAGTAGTTGACGACGATAAATTCAATAATGCATTATGTACAATGGTCATCCGTCGGATTTGCCCCGATGCTGAAGTTTTGACTTTCCACGATCCGATTGAGGGGTATGATTATATTATCAATGATTTCCCCAATTTCAGCCTCAAACATCCTGTAGTCTTGCTGCTGGATATTAATATGCCTGTGCTGGATGGCTGGGTCTTTCTCGAAAACCTGAACAGATACATTAAAGCTCAGAAACAACCACCCGCCGGCAGGCTAATAATATATGTATTATCATCTTCCGTAGATAGAAAAGATATTGACAAAGCCATACAATATCCCAATGTGATAGATTATATTATTAAACCCATTACGAAAGATATTCTTCTGCAAATTGTCGATTTACTTTCAAAATAACACTTTAGTGGTCAATGAGCTGCTGTGTTTTTAATTAATTCTATTAATCTGTTACTGATAGCAGATCTGTTTCAATTTTATATGGCAGAATAAAAAACGTTAATTCAGTGCCTGTTCTCAGTTTATATACAGCCAATCATAAAATAACCAATAATATTCCATATCTTTGCACTTTAACGCGTGTTTCCAACCATACAAAAACAGCCTGCCATTTGCAGGAAGGCTTGCGATACACACCTATTCTCTCTCCGGTACTTTCCGGGAAATAGTGCAGGCAGTTAGTTATTTTTAAACCAATTTAATGAAATTTAATGAGTTAAATCTCATAGCCCCTATATTACAGGCGCTTGAGACAGAAGGTTATTCACAACCTACACCTATTCAGGAACAGTCCATCCCGATTTTGCTGCAACGTAAGGACCTGCTGGGCTGCGCCCAGACAGGAACCGGTAAAACGGCCGCATTCGCCATTCCTATCCTCCAGATTCTGCATGAGGAACATGCCGAACGCACCCATAAAAATATCAAAACGCTGATATTGACACCAACTCGCGAGTTGGCAATACAGATAGGAGAAAGTTTTGCTGCCTATGGCCGAAATCTGCGTATCAGGCATACTGTTATTTTTGGTGGTGTTACACAAGGCTCTCAGGTACAGGCTTTACAGAGAGGAGTTGATATTCTTATTGCTACCCCGGGCCGCCTGCTCGATCTTATGAATCAAGGTTACATCAATCTGACCAATATAAGTATTTTCGTACTGGATGAAGCCGACCGCATGCTGGATATGGGTTTTATACATGATGTAAAACGCGTTGTTGCCAAACTCCCACTTAAGCGTCAGACTTTGTTTTTCAGCGCTACCATGCCTCCCGAAATCCAGAAGCTTGCCAATACGATATTGGTTAAACCGGAGATGGTAGCTGTTACTCCACCTGCAACAACAGCAGAGCTTGTAAATCAGTCGGTATATTTTGTTGGGCAGAAAGATAAACGCCAGTTGCTGCAATATGTATTGCAGGACAAGTCTATTAAAACAGCCCTGGTATTTACCCGCACAAAGCATGGCGCTGATAAAGTGGTAAAGGACCTGGTAAAAGAAGGGATTACCGCAGAGGCTATACATGGCAATAAAAGCCAGAATGCACGCCAGCGGGCATTGAGCAATTTCAAAGAAAATAAAATAAGGGTTCTGGTAGCAACGGATATTGCTGCCAGGGGTATTGATGTTGACCTGCTGAGCCATGTCATCAATTACGAAATACCCGAAGTACCGGAAACTTATGTTCACCGTATTGGCCGCACAGGCAGGGCAGGAGCAAGCGGAATAGCCATGTCATTCTGCGATGCTGAAGAAATGCAGGACTGGAGAAATATCCTCAAACTTACCGGCCAGAAAATACCGGTTGTAGAAGGTCATCCGTTTCCTATGCCTGCTGCCAACCAGGTTGTCATTAATCTGCCCAAGAATAAGGAAGTGGTTCGCAGGCCTAATGCAGTTGCAGGTTTCAACTCTGGCAACAACAACAAAAATCGCCGTTTTTCAGGTGGTTCGGGCAGAGCCCGATAAGCCATGCTATATGCTGATTTACCCCGGATTCATTTTGCATTCCTTTGCACATGAGTCCGGGTATTTTACTGTTGCATTTCCTGCAGGTATCCTTCATTCTTGATCCGGATAAAATTTGAATGCTATCCTGTTTCTCCTTAGATTTGAGGTGAATGACCGAACGCAGGAAAATACAACCCAACCTGATCCAGATTTGTTTCGAGTCAGGATTTGCAATTACTTTATTGATCCTGAACATTCTCAGGATATTCAATATACCTATTACAATAGATGAAACCGGCTATCAGAAAAATGATTCTTATTCCAACCTGATTGAGGAAAAACTCGGCCATGCCAATAATCATATTTTTCATTCCCTCTTAAGAAAATTTTTTGCAGAATTATTTACGAATGATGTATTTTTTTTAAGGCTGGACAGCCTGATTGCGCAGATACTTTACCTCATATATACCTGGCTTCTGTGCAGATTATTATTTACCGGTAAATGGTGGCAGGTCTGCGGATTCATTATCCTTAATATTGCCAGTCCGTTTCTGTTCAATTTCTGGGGCCTCAGCCGGGGATACGGGCTGTCTCTGACCTGCATGACCATCAGTATTTATTACCTGTTAAGGTATATAGATGGCCGTCGATCCTTCTTTTTATGCCTGGCTTACCTGGGTGCCATATTATCTGTATATAGCAATTTCAGCCTGCTCAATTATTTTGTTACGTTGTTTGCAACAGTAATACTCCACGACTTTTTATTCAGAGATAATTTTGAACCCAATAGATACCTGGTAAAACAACTGGCAATTTCGGTATTATCTATAGCATTACTTGCATTATTGATTACCACTCCGCTGACCAATATTTATCACTTCGGGGAATTATCTTTTATGGGCAGCAAAGGATTTATTAATGATACCCTCAAATCGCTTGTATCCTATGGCCTGGGAATGCCCAATCAGTCTGAATCCAGATTTATCAAATGTATTATCTGGTTCATCATACTGTCTTCCTATATGATAACTATTTACTGGGCATTTCAATATGCCCGGAACCTTAAATTAAAAATCAACAATGATTTGTGTTTCAAGTATGGCATATTATTGAACCTGCTGCTGATAATTCCGGTCATGGCGATAATAGCTCAGCATGTTTTATTCAAAATCAATTACGTTACAGACAGGGCTGCCCTTTTCTTTATACCCCTTTACTTAATATCATTTATATATACCCTCAGTTATTCATTGAGAAGATCATTATTAAGTAGCAATGTGAGTATTATTATTCTTACGTTTTTACTTGCGGGAAATTTTATTATGAAATGCAATATCTCGTACACTTTACTCTGGTGGTTTGATGCTGATGACCTGCATGTTCTTAAACAAATGAATGACGGATCAAAAGATAAAAATGGTAAAATAAAAATTCATCTCTACTGGATATTCGGTCCTTCTTTCTACTATGATGTAAATAAATATTACCCGGGCAAATTTGAGAACCCGAATTGGGATAATATGCCAGTTCTTGGGCAGGATACCAGTTATGATTATTACTATGTTGTATCAACTGACAATACAGATACGCTAGGATTGCATTATCACAAAGTTTCTGATTATTTATGGGGTGGTTCTTCTTTATATAAGAAGAATGACAGCCCGTCATCTTTGCCCAAATAACAGACTTCCTATCCTGACCATATTGCTGCCTGCAGCTATAGCAATGGTATAATCAGCGCTCATACCCATTGAGCATACCGAAAAATAATCTTTTCCTAAAAATGAGGTGTCTTTCAGGAAAATAAAGAAATTATGGAGCCTGGTAAATTCCTGTGCTACCTGTTGTGCATTTTCCGTATTGGTTGCCATACCCATTAGCCCACAAATACGTACATGCGATAACCGGCTCCTTTGTGCTTCATAATAATCGAGAAATCTGATAATTTCCTTTTCGTCCATCCCGAATTTCGTATCCTCATCAGCAATATACATTTGAAGCAAACCATCAATAACCCTTCCTGCTTTTTCAGCCTTTTTGTTGATCTCCTCAAGCAATTTAAAACTATCTATAGTATGAATGAGATGAACAAAAGGCGCTATGTATTTTACTTTATTACTTTGCAAATGCCCAATAAAATGCCACCTGATATCTGCAGGCAACTCAGCTTGTTTTTCTTCAAGCTCCTGTACATAATTCTCTCCAAAATCGCGCTGCCCGAGATCGTACAATTCCTGAATATCACCTAGCGGCTTTGTTTTAGAAACAGCTATAAGCAGCACATTCTTAGAACTTAATTCTTTGTGTAATTCTGCCCATACTAATTTGTTTACCATCCCGGCTAGTATAATAGTTAGATTCTTTCGTGGTATATATTGCTTACAAATACTTAGTATTGCTCCCCTTCATTAGGAAAATCCCTGCTTTTAACATCTTTAATATACTGCCTTGTAGCATCGCTTATTTCATCATAAAGATTCAGGTAACGCCGTAGGAACCGGGGAGAAAAATTCTTGGTAATGCCCAGCATATCATGCATTACCAATACCTGTCCATCCACATGCATTCCAGCCCCTATGCCTATAACAGGTATTTTCAATTCGGCAGCTACGCGCGCACCTAGAGCCGCAGGAATTTTTTCAAGAACAATTGAGAAACAACCTGAATCCTGCAATATGCTTGCATTGTGCATCAATATTTCTGCTTCTTCTTCTTCCTTTGCCCTTACAGCATAAGTACCGAATTTATAAATAGATTGTGGTGTAAGTCCCAGATGACCCATAACAGGTACACCAGCCCCGGTTATGCGTTTAATTGAATCAGCCACCTCTTCTCCACCCTCCAGTTTTATACCATGCGCGCCTGCTTCTTTCATTATGCGTATAGCTGAAATCAGTGCTTCTTTACTGTTTCCCTGGTAGGAACCGAATGGAAGATCCACTATAACAAGACACCTCTGGCATGCCCTGATCACGCTTTGAGCATGATAAATCATCTGGTCCAGTGTAATTGGAAGAGTGGTTTCATGTCCTGCCATTACATTTGATGCCGAATCTCCAACCAGGAGTACATCTATTCCTGCATCATCTAATATCCTGGCCATTGAAAAATCATAGGCTGTAAGCATGCTTATTTTTTCGCCATGTTGCTTCATAGATTGAAGCGTGTTGGTCGTTACGCGCTTTATTTCTCCCTGTATAGACATATTTCATTCGCCTTAACCGGCCCGTTTAAGTTGTAAAAGTACTATTAAACACCAAACCAATAAAAACTGGCTCAAAAAAGATATGCCCTGAAAAATTCAGGGCATACTCCAAAAATTCATTTTTATGTTTTTTATTGCTCAATAATCATATGCACTACAATGCTGCATTCAGATGAGCGTAAGGTGAGCAGGTACATACCATTAGCCAGCTTGCTGTCAATTTGAATGTTGCTGTTCAGTCTGCCACTGCGGGCTATTAGCTTGTCCTTATACACTACCTGCCCCAGTACATCTGTCAGTTCCAGGTTCACTTCCTGATCTGTTGCTGTGCCCATGCTGCCCTTTATGGTAAAATCGCCCTTGTTGGGGTTCGGATTAATGCTGATGGTTGATCCGCCCGTTACCGTGCCCACCCCTACCCTGGCTACCTGAACAAATACCCATTTGAACCCGGTGGCATGGCACAGCAGGCTGCTTGTTACCACACAGGCTACCGAGTCTTCTGCCGGATAACTGAAGCTGTCGCTGGCATATATTGCATTTGTGGCACCAGCTATAGGCACGCTGTTCTTCACCC
>CAILLK010000130.1 GCA_903835005.1 uncultured Bacteroidota bacterium
TGCCAGACTTACCGATGACATAGATATGCTGTAATCTATCCCGGTCTTTGATGCCGAATTTCTGGTTGGTGTTCCGGTAGTTTGTTATGCCAATTGGCGTAATATCCAAGTTCTCCATACATACAGCGTACTAAGAAATACCGGCTAAATCACCGGGGAATAAATTGCTTTAAAAGGCAAATATCAATGTTAGAGGATACTACTATTTACAAGGGAAGTAATTTTTTCAATTCTACTTTTCCACAAATCCGTTTCATTGAATTTTTCGTCTTTAATTTTTTCAATCCACTCATCTAAAATCAATGAGCCATATTTCTTTAGTTCATCCCATGTATTAAACCCCTCCAATCTTTCTGATGTCCTTACAGCTATTAAAGCAAAATCAATTCTTATTTTGATTTTTATTGTAATCTCAATCAAAATCGTTATGCTACGTTTCTGCTCGGTAGGTGAACCGACTACTATCAAAATGACTTTTCCGTTGACCTCCAAAATATATGTGCCATTAAAAATCTCGTCTACTTGATCCACGTCTTCACAACGATATCCTGAGTGAATAGAATTCTCGTAAATAATTAATCTCTGTATTTTGGTTGGTTTCAACCTTTCGCAAACGTTGCTTATTGTTGTGGATTTTCCAGCGTCTTTCTTGCCTACGATTAAAATATATTTCATAACAATAGTATCTTACTTGTTACAAAGGTAGTTATAAAATATCGGTCACATTCATCTATATTATTAGGAGGATCTGTTTATAAATCAATGAGAAATGAACCCTCAACTGCAAATATTAGATTAGCCAAATAGTTTTTCACCGGAAGTACCTAATCAGAAGCCGGTTATATCAAACAAACAACGTCAGTATTGACTAAATCATTCCGGGCTGTAATATCCCTGATTAGGATCATGAAGTGCACAATTTATTCAACCTATGCGGGTAAATACCTGTAACTATATGCCAACAATCAAATCATACGGCAAGTGCTTTTTTTGCAATATAGAATTCTCGAAAGCCGCTATCAGCAGGCATTGGGCTTAGCACCTTGCAAAGAATGCAACCGGTGCATCTTCTGGCAACTCATATCATGCAAGGATTGAAAACAATTCAGATTTTGGGAGCAACCAGTATTTTTTAAACATAGGGATAGATGGTGCTGCAACATTTAAGAATTTGGACATCTTTCTTCGTCAGATATGGTTGGAATGCTGCGGACACAGTAGCGTATTTAGAATCATCAATCAAAAAAACACCAAAGTGCAATCCTTGGTTGAAGCAGAAAATTTGTTGATGGAAATTGATCCTAACGAAATCCCAAGAGAGACGAAGATTGAAGATATTTTTACCAAAGGAATTCAGTTTGCATACGAATACGATTTTGGTACTACAATTGCTTTGAAAATAACAGTGGTTGAACAATATTCGGTTAGTGCCGGAGAGAGAATAGTTTTATTTAGCTGTAATGAACCTTTAGCAATCATGTGTGACTTATACCCTACCTGGCCAGCTACTCAAATCTATTCCGTTTGCAGTAGTGGAAATGTAAGTGTCTATTGTGATGACTGTGCCGGTGAACATGCTGAAACACGCACTGATTTTGCCGACTATGCTTCTATGCTGGTGGTTAACTCGCCCAGGATGGGCGTATTTGGATATGAAGGCAGCATAATAACTACAGAAAGTGAGCGGGATGGTAATTTTGTGAAAAGATGAAATTGTTTACCTGGGGAAATTGTCATTCTATTACTTAGCCCAATGCAGGATTGCAAAAAATAATACTGGCGGTACAACCATTAATAAGTGGTATAGAAATTTTGTTTGAGAATAGTATTGAATATAAATTTGAAAGATTTTCATCCAACCCAATTTGAAATAGTCCTTATTTTGTACCATAAAGATTTTATAATCAATAGCCTCATGGTTTGTGTAATGTTCTAATACCTTTTGGTACTTATCTCCAAGTTTATCTGAAAATTCTTTCTTTTCGATTTCATTATGTGTGCCAAATGTTTTAAACGATCTCAGCTTAATATATATTGAGGATATTTTCAAAGCGCATTCATGGTACTTGTGAGCTCTCATCTTGTAATCTTGCGCTGCTTCCATTTGACTAAACGTAAAAAGTAGAATGGAGATAGTAGTTGATCCAAAAGCAATTATTTTTTCATTAAAAAATTCCTTATTAGAAATTTGGTAGACAGATAGTAATCCGAATATTATCAAATATGCAGTAAGGAATGCAATAGCTCTGTTAGACAGATCGTTTTTAATAAGTAGTCTCTTGCTAGCATTAAACCTTGCTCCTCGTGTAGACCAAACCTTATAATTTAATTCTTCAAGGAGTGTTTTATTAAGATGATCTTTTGACTCAGGGAACTTCGCTTTATCGCTCATGGTTAAATCTCTTTACTAGTTTTTGAAAATCCGAATAAAACTAAAGCAATATATCGTAACGTCAATGAATTAACTTATCTGAGTTATTTACAATCAAAATATTGCAATATATATCGGATTAGTCGCAAAAAACAACACTAGGCTGGACTCGACATTTTTCAACACCAAAAACAAACTCTACTGACCTAGCAAATGACGTTCATATTTGTATATCTTCAGCAACTTTAAGCACTCTGAAACAACTCGGTCTTGTCCATTATTGTTTTTTTTCTTAAGTTCTCCGGCTATTTTACTGTTTATCTCTAAATAGTCACCGATGGATGGTTCACTAGATTCGCTCTGATTGATTTTACTAAATCCTGCTGCTGTATATGTACAATGAATTATTTCTGGCACATCAGGCTGGAGTAATATTTTAGGAAGTTTCGCAATTATTCGATCATCAATGTGTGCTAAATGCCATAGCGTCAAATGCAACGATACACCCGACAAATATTTCTTCAGGTTTTCAGGCTTCGTACTTGATTTCCTTATGAGTTCCCTATTAATATCAACCAGCAAAATGTCTATTAAATAAATGCATACCTTGTTTTTTGATAATTCAATATCATCTTTATTTAAATTTTGGAGTACAAAAAGTTGATTAAATTTTGGAGCGTCAATTATTTTATTATAGCCTTTTTCACTAAGTGGGAGAATAACAGATGCTCCTACTCGAGTTGTTCCATCCGGCAAAAATAATTGGGCAACAGATTTATTATTTGTGAGTTTGTTCCATCCAGAATATAAATCAATACGCGTTTTAGGATCTGGGAATTGGTCTATAAAAACTGAATGGTTGTTAATTAGTAGCGCAGTGTCCCTCAAATCACTCTTGTCTTTCGCAAAACTAACTGTTGTCTTTAAAACATCTCTTAAAAATGCCTTTTTATAAAAATTTGGCACCCCTTCCGGAATTAATTTTGGCCCTCTGGTTAACAGGCCAGTGGATGCGACATGTCCAAGAATAATTACATTAGGAATCAGTACAAGAATAACGTTAATAATCTTATCAAATACTGTCAGGCCTGAAAAAAACCAGCACCAAAGAAGATATAACACACTAGCAACAGCAATTGCGAAGGCATTATCATCCAACAATTCCTTTAAGTATCTAGAGCGATCGTAGATATAGGCCAGAAGCTTGTTCAATTTTTCATTTTGTTTTCCACAAGGTATGTAAATATTAATATTTTATGCGGAAATTTTTTGATTGGTTTAAACTTTATTTATAATTGTATATTAAATCATACTATCCTATTTAATAAAAAAATTGAGTATTGGATTAAGCACCTAAGACAAGTTTATCCCGCTATCTTAGATATGCAGGTCAAATTAAGAGCAATAAATTCGATTTTTAAAACTTACTTTCTCTTTCTGTAATTTAGAATTGAGAAAATTACATTCAAAAAGAATGTTGAAATGGGAATGAATAGGTTTACTTCACTCATAATGCTGTTGATCTTAATGAAACGTGTTAAACATGCTCTGGTAAAGCGATTTGATACTACACGATTTCAATATTTATTACCCGATTTGTCAGCCAATTTAGGTGCAAACTTGCATTTCTAGGTCTTCAGATGAATTGATGGGAATTGAGTTTGGTGAAATTTCGCCATAGGAATATACCTTCTTTTTGACGTAAATTGCTTATAGATATAGGTCCTATTGAGACGTTTCACTTAATATTTATATTATTTACGCCATTGACCAACGATGTAAAAAAACGTAAGCAGCATAATATTTATATCACACCACTTACGTTGACAGATTCAGTTTAAATACTTAACTAGGCCATTCTCCCTATAAATCCGAAATAGAGAATTCATTAAATGGCTGCCACTGTACATTCTCCTTTATATATTTTTTACCAGGATAAATCATCTCCCAATTATTCTTGTCCTTTATTATTTCCCTGTCTAAATCAAAATAACCTACCCAGGAAAGATACTGAGCTAAATAAAGATCATCCTTTAAATTGTAAATAATGATTATGGAGTTTTCAGCTGGTCCTGACGGACGGAATTCCTCTTTAATATGAATTATATCGGAATCTTTTAAATTAGAGCCAATATTAGACCGCTTTTTACCGATTAACTCTCCTTCAACGTTTATATAATTTCCCAATTTCGTTATGTTTTTAAAAACCGCCAAGAGAAATAACTACGGGAAGATTGAAAAAAGTATGATAGTTCGTGGCATCATCTCCTAAGTAAATGACTACGTCATAAGGTTCTATGTCTTTGTCAATTGGTTCTTTCCAGGTAGCTTGAAAATGCTGATCAATAACAATCCCACTACCGATTGCCCTTAGCAATTCTTCCTTATCATATCGGAAAATTTTTCTTTCTTCAATATCACTGGTACTAAAACCAGCAAAGTAATAGTCGTCATTAAGTTTGCAACCTCTTGCTTTATATAGCTCTGTTGCTTTCTTTGCTACTGATTCATCAGGAGTCCAATGTACATCTTGCCCAGCAATTTTTAAGCAAATTCCTTCGGCTCCTTTTCCTCGTGCAACAAACATTGGATTACAATCAACCCTCTGTTCAACTCTGACATACATCGCTACCTCCAATGCTAAATTTGAGATTCCATTCAAGCTTTGTTTAGGTATCTCAAATCCATATCTAATATGCATATGGTAAAGATGATCATGTAAATGTTCAGTTATATGCTCGTGTGGTCTGTGACTTGAGATGCAAGTGTCAGGAGGGATATTAAATATCCATGGAATTTGGGGTAGTCTTGGACGAATAATAAATTGAGCTGATTCATCCCATGTTAATTGTTTCACTTCTGTTTTGTTTGACATAAATTTTCTTTTTAATTGTGAGTAGTAAAAGTATAATTATTTATTCAGCTATAAAAATTTTTAAAAAATAAAAATGACTTCTTTTATTTTGTTTAAAATAATTAATCATTTACCAATCGTTTATTTAGTTGTTTATTTGCATTATTGTTGTATTTTTGACCATAACTTAATTTTAGACTTAATGACATGATAACAGTTAATGTAATCGGGGGAGCTTCTCTTCAAGTAATGTATGTTCCAGGAATGAATGCACAAAATGCAATGGAAGATGCCTATAATTATGGGAATCCGAATCCAACATTGTTTTCTTTTGCGGTCCAATACTATGGCTATAGTCATATCGCTCCTTACAGTTACCTCGGCTACCTTGTAATTATGATTAATGGACAATTCGATTCAACAACTAGCCCTTATAGTTATTGGGAGTTTTTTTTAAATAATCAAACATCGAATACTGGAATTGATTCAACATTGCTCAATGATGGAGATGCGATTTCTTTTCAATTGATCCAATATAATGAGGAATCTCATTCTGGAACGTTGCTAGAACATAAACATATTGCAGCTACAAAGTTTAATAAATAATTACCCCATTCTTGAGTTGAATGCAGATTGATGGGGCCAGGGCTTTAATGAATTGTATGAATAATTTATTTCTATATTTCATAAATCATTGAAATAGGGCAAATAATTGAGCAATAAAATTTCTTTTTTAACGGTTGCTAAAAATTATTTTAAGCAATCCCTTTGTAAAAAAAGTAAACAATTTTCACAAAACAAAATTAATGTATTATGAAGCAACTATTTAGTAATAATCAATTTAGAATCGCTGTTATAGTGATCATGTTATCTGCTCCTTTGGTAAGTACGAATTCCTATTCTCAAACTTCCTGTGGGAGTTGTTCAACTAATAACTGTTCTTCAGTAACTTTTAGTGCAATTTACAATGGAAGTACTATATACTCCAACAAAGCTATTCCCTGGGTGGCAGGAATGAACGTTACCGTTGAGATGAGCAATGCAAACTCGAGTGGTGCTTCTTTAACTTATCAATCAACTCAATATTGTCCATATGGGAGTTTTGTCAATACGATAAATGGTATTACCGCAGCAAGCGGCTATTATTGGGCGTTATATGTGAATGGTGTATTTGCCCAGTTCGGTATAGATTTTCAGCAACTAAATGCAAATGACAATGTGGTTTTTGTTTATTCTTCAATTAATGATATAAAAAATGGTACTGCACTAAAAGGTAAGTCTTTGAAAAAACAATCACCTTCGCCTATTATGGCAAAATCACATCAGTTTTTGTATTTCACATCTAAAGAAAATCTCAAAAATAAGAAGTAACAATCTCTACTCACCGAACGGTTGGCATAGAAATTAAATACCCTTTAATTATTGTACTGGAAGCTGAGACTATGAAAATACGGAATGTATCCAGGTGTATTTACTTCAGTATTTTGTTGACAGTTTAATTCCGGATGAATAAAAGGAGATGGGTAACTATGAGTATCTTCCCTTCATCAAGGATGCGCTGCATCCTGAAACTACTGGTCTTTTGGCCTACTATGTTTCGGAGCGGTAATGAGGAAATGAACAGCCCGGTCTTGTTGAGAATTGGGGTAATGGCTTCATTTCGCAGGGTTGGTGAATACTTCTCAAATTCATTCTTCCAGAAGGCATGGATATGCTCATCCCTGACATATACCAGGACATCGTTCCTGAAGCGTATATCGGTCAATAGAGGCTGTATATCGAGCAAAGTGGCATCTGGGTACTGGGTACCATAGCAGGGTTAAGAGGCTAAACCGGAGGATATATTCAAGCCTGGGACGTTTTCAGAATCGGATGCTATCTCCGGCATTCCCTTTTTTGAATCATAATTTGCAAAAAACATTCTTTTACCAAATTGAAGATTACCTTCTTGGTCCATCCAGCAAATTTGTGAGAAGTATTTCCGATCTCTGGCTTTTTCTTGGTGATTAATCAAAAGTTTTTCGCCTCGCAATACCCAAATTATATCGTAATTGAGCAGATTTAATCTCGCAATCAGGTCTTCGATGTCTGCAACCATTCCTAATTTACCGCCAGTTTCGATACGCGGATCTTTAAATACGGTTTTCCCATCCGGACGATGATAACCATCCTTACCATTCCACCACAGATCGCTAGGAATAAAAAATTTCTTGCTTGGTACCTGAATGTGAATATTTTCCTTCAAAGTTGCATCATATTCCCATTCAACCACAATGGCATTTGTAGCATTATGCATTTCTATTTTGGTGTCGCCAAGTGTTTCACCCACGCCCAAATACCAGTCAGGTTGGGTATTGCAAGCAGCAGCCCATGGGTATTCGCCCATATAGCAATGACTAAAATTACCGCCAGTTGGCAAACTGTCATTAGTAAGGTTTTTGCCATCTAACTTCTTTATTACACGTTCCAGGTCGATATTGTTCACCAGATAAGCGTCTATATTCATTGTTAACACTCTATAAGGAGTTCTGTATTCTTCGTCTGTTTTCGAGGTAAACGAAAGGTATGCCGAAATTGGAATCCAGTTCTGATCGTCCATACGGGTTAACGAAATGAGATTCTTCAGAGGAGGTATATCAGAATCGAAATCGAGCCACTCTTGGGCACCAAGTTTTTCGCTTGCATTCAGATCGGGTTTCTGTGCAATCCACCAGTTCTTTAAGTCACTGCCTGAAGTGGCGTATGGCTGTGTCAAAGTAGGATCCATTTTACGCTCTTCCTGAAGAATCAGTGGCTGTCGCTCCGGGTCTGGCTCCGAATATGAGCCGTGTCTCTTTATTTTATCATGCAAGATAGAAGCTAGACGATATAACGAGTTCCACTGATATTTCTTGCCGAGCCTCTCCGCGTATGCAGGTTTACTTCTTCCACCGCCGGTTTCCCGAACTATAGTAATATCATAGGCATCGTGTAATTCATTATCGAGCCCTTTCCTTTCAATGACATCATTGACAATCCAGTTGCCTATATCCTTTTTACTTAGTCCGTTCATCCAATCGCCGAGGCAACCGATAGAATAGTGGTTGAAATCATCGCTCAGCGCACTACTTACTACTCGTCCTCTGGCACCTCTTTCATCCTTCCAAGCGCTTATCAAAGCTTGATCAGGCAAAGGAAGAGTCCAGTTCTCTTTCAAGTCTGATTTATTCGAAATTAGCAGGTCAAGAGAATCAGGTAAACACTCGACATGTGCTGCTAACTCTAAAATGCACCTAATGTGGTCGCGGATCAAGGCGTTCTCAAAATCCGATGAATTTGCCGAAAATGCTTGTGCTAGACAGTTGCTTACATGTGCTAGTGTTTCTTTGTCCGGATTTAATATCTGAGCAGCATAGATGATGAGTAGCAACCTTTCCACCACTTCTTCATCATTAACTAATAATAGTTGGTCGAGCAGGTCACCTGCGAGATAATTGTGGTGTTTTAGAATAGCTATTGCAGCCCGCGTAGATGTGTCTTTGATTCTTCTATCAGGTGATGCGGTGAGCCAAATCAGAGCCACCAGCCATCTAAAAGCAGTTTCAGCATTGAGAGTGGGAAGATCTATTTCCTTGTTTGCATCGATCAGCCTGGTAATAATGCCTAGTTCATTATAACGTGTATATAAATATGGAACAAAAAAGGCGTCACGATAAGGGAGCTGAGAGGCCTTGAACATGTCGCTAAGCGACAAGGCGTCCAAATGTGATTTATTAGCGCATATGGAAAATAATGCATCCATCCCTGTATAACCGTCTTCTTCTAAGCAATGATGTGCAAATTTCTTTGTAGATCGATTCAATGAATCAGGTGTGCGCCATATCAGGGCTCCGGTTGCAATGATTGCGATCTGAATATAAAGAGGAGATGCATCAAACAACGATGGCAATTCGATACCATAAGTTTCAGGTAATATTACAGATAAAGCAGCTACCACGCTTGTGTTAAGACCAATCGTAGTATCGTTTTTAAAAATCTCCCGTATTTTCTGATGGGTCAAGAAAAAACTGATTCCGTTCTTTGAAGCTTGCTTAGCTATTTCCGTGGCCAATAGAAAATCACCTAATCTTTCAAACGCTGGTCTTACATAAGTTTCAGATCCTAGTTCGGTGTCGGCAATAGCTCCATCTTCTATCAACAGGTCGGCTTTTACAAGCCAGTCCAACACAATATGTGAAGCTATTGGTGGGTTATTTTTTGAAATAGCCCGTGTGGCATCTGTCCAGGACAAGGAAGTTTCGGTCCGGTTGGAAATCTCTTGGATGACTACAGTTAGCGCGGATGCAACTATCGAACCACTGGGTGACAGGTCATGCTGCTGGCACAGTTGTTTTTCCTTCTCTTGCAGAAATGCTTTGATAACAGGCAATAAGCCGGTCCAGCCTGGCTGTAGATCTTTCATGCCCCTGGCCTGAAGTACTGAACATACTAGTTTTAGGTAAAGCGGATTACTAAGTTCTGGTTGCAGTATGGGGATCAATGGTGGATTCAGTCCGTAGAATGTAAAAAACGCGTTGCAGGCTTCCCTTTCAAAACCTTTGAAACCCTTGTGTTCAAGGATCAAGAAGCGAAGAGGGTGTGGCAGGCAAGTTTGCAGGAATGAAGAACGACAGGAAATGCACAGCTTCAAAAACGGTCGTGTTGTTATTTCATCGGCGAAAGCAACAATTCTGCCGGTCCAGTAGCTTCTTGGAATGGTTTCGTTAATAGCATCTAGAAAAATGATGAGTGGCTTACCACTTTGCTCAGCGGCGGCATTGAGTGCATCCAGCAGTTGGTCATTGCTCATATTTTTTAGTCCCAATGCTTCAGCAAAACGTATCCATTCGTTGGGATTCCCTGCAAACTCATCGCCAAATACAATACAGCTGAGCATGTTGCTTTCCAGTCTTTGTACGGAAACATCACAAATACAATGTGTTTTTCCCGAGCCACCTATACCCGATAAGACGAACACTTTTGCCGATGCCGCTTTCAGGTCAACAGACTGTATAAAAGTTAACAGCGCCTGAACACTTCCAGTCATATCCCTTGTATGATCAAGGCTGGCGGCAGGAAAACTAACCATATATTCAGCCATAAACGACCGCCATTGTTTATTGTCCCAACTCTCATTTTTGAACTGAATATTAAGGTCGTCAACTTGTTGCTGTTCCAGCAACTCAAGTAATTCAATGGACTTTATGACCTGTTCTTCGGAGGTTGTCAATGCCTGCTGAGTTAAAACGCCAGAAAGCACATTTAATGCACCTTCCAGAATATTGAAAATTGCAAGAGCCTGCGGTTTAAACTTTGGCTGCAGGCCAGGAAATACCGGATCATTACTTAGCTTTGTTGCATTCGCGCTAAATTTTATTAGCTGTTTATTTAGCTTATTCAAATGTTCGCGGATTACTTGATCCCAGCTATCCGTTTGCCCGAACGCGGCAAATGACTTCCAGACGCCGGTTTCTACCGATATTGCCGGGTTATACCTTGGCCCCGCCTTTTTTATGCCTTTTTCAATATTCTTTCCAAACCACGTCAAAGGAATGATCGTTTCAGAAAAGAAATAGGTTCGAAGACCCCCTGAGATATCAAACTGCAATATCAATGCCGTAACCCTATTTGCAGGCCACGCTTCTATCTCCTCGAGTACAGCCCCTTTTGCCCTGTATCCAGCTATAGATTCTTTTATCCATTTATTTAGTTTGTCGGTGCCGCTTTGTGCCGGTTCACCTGCTTTGTTTTTCCGCCCTGTTCGTCCTGTCAAATCAAATGGAAAGCATAAAATGTATTTTTTTAAAGTCGGATGAATCTTCACTGCTGTTTCAAGAGACAGACTTGCTTGTTTGATAAGGTCGTCGACCTTCATAACAAATTTTGATTGCCATCCAGTCATAGAATCATCAGGAGATTTAGCAATGCATTCGACACCACCATCTCCACCATCGCCATGATAGCGCTCAAATTTATCCCCTTTTGTAAGTGTCTTATGTGCAAGCTGTGCTGACAACTCCTCAAAAGCTCTGGCTTGACTTCCACCCCGGGGGATAATGTATTTAAAATTTATATCTGGTGTCATCTTTCATATATCGTTTGCCAATTCTAATTACAGAAGCAAATTTACCGATTGCTATTGACATTCAAAGAGGAAGGATTTCAATCCCCCAAACTGAAATGCAGGAATGTAAATCAAAAAAATCTTATCCTCCATCCGAATTGGTGCCTCGAAATTCATGTGTATCAAATGGACCTATTAAAAAACAATAATTCCGACACCCTAAACTTTTGATATCTAGCACATTATTTTGTTTGTAGGTTCAGTCGTTTCAATTGTAGTTTACAAAAAAATCATAAACATGACTACAATTAAAGAGGCAACGACCGACTTTATTCTGCATTGTATGCACGAAAAAAAATTAAGCAATAAAACTCAAAAATGTTATGGAATAGACTTAAATCAATTTCATGAGTTTCTAACAAAAGAAAACCACCAGTCCTATATTGAACTAATGGACAAGCATGTGTTGAGAAGCTATCTGCACAGCCTTTCAGCATACAAGCCCAAAACAATCAAAAGAAAAATTGCAACGCTCAAAGCATTTTTCAATTTCATGGAGTTTGAAGACATAATCGTAGTAAATCCTTTTCGCAAAATTCGTTTTCAAATAAAGGAACCAAAAAGATTACCTACTGTCATGACAGAAATGGAAGTGAAGAAGATTTTTGATGCTGTATATTCAAAAAGGCAAACCGGTGTAAAAGAAACGGACTTCAGAGCATTTGAAACTATCCGAAATATCGCTGTGATAGAATTGCTTTTTGCCACCGGAGTCCGCGTATCCGAGCTTTCCAATTTGAACCAGGATAATATTGACTTGAACAGTGGATTCATAAAAGTAATTGGCAAAGGAAACAAAGAAAGAGTTATCCAAATTTGCAATAGAGAAATGATCTCAGTACTAGAACAATATTCTATACTATCGAAGGGGTATAGAAATACTTTAACCAGCAGTTTCTTTGTTAATAGGCTTGGTAAACAACTTTCCGAACAATCTATCCGTTACATCGTGAAGCATCTAAATACATTGGCTACGATACATAAGCATATTACTCCGCATGTCTTTCGTCATTCCCTAGCAACATTGCTCTTAGAACAAGGCGTGGATATAAAGTATATACAAGTTATTCTTGGACATAGTTCAATTATGACTACGCAAATTTATACTCATGTAAATAGTGAAAAACAAAAAGCAATCCTAAAAGATATGCACCCCCGGAAGAATTTTTCTATGGAGCCATCTTTTGCCAATTGAATAAAGGATAACTCACAATTAGCAATTGAGCACAATGACTATAGAATACGATGACATTGACCCACAGAGCACTGTTGATGATTTCTCACCGGAAAAATTTGAATTATTATGCAAAAAATTGGCAAAACAATGGGCGGAAGAA
>CAILLK010000131.1 GCA_903835005.1 uncultured Bacteroidota bacterium
AAGCAGTGCAACAATCAACCGAGACCGTCCTGTTGAAACAACAGCAACCATTAATCTGACAAACCGCCGTATGCCGAACGGCACGTACGGTGGTGTGAGAGGACGGTGAGGGAAATAATCCCTCACCTCCTACTCGATTGGTTAGGCTATCTGTCGGATACTTATTACTTTTGGCATGCTTTTTGATTTCGAAATCATAATATATAATTTAAATGATGCAACCCGAACAGTTCTTTGAACTGATGCTTAAAGAATTGGAAGTGCATACAGAAATGCAGCCCTATTATAAGTTTCTGGGAAAAAAATCTTCATGGCATTTCAGGAGAAATTATTTTCTGGAGCGGCTGAGGTACATTAAAAAATACCTTGTAGATGGCAACCCGGATAAGCAGGCTGTAAGTATTTGGGATTGTGGTTGCGGTTACGGCACAACCTGCCTGTTTCTTGCCATGAATGGCATCAGGACCTTCGGCACTACACTCGAATTCTATTATGATACCATTCAGAAAAGAATGGATTACTGGAGCCGGTTTGGGGATACTGCTTTATTTACCTGCACCTACGAAAACCTGTTCGACAACAAGCCAAAACCCTCCAGCTTCGATTGGATAATAGTGCAGGATACACTCCACCACCTTGAGCCTATAGATGAAGCCTTGCAGATTTTCAATGAAAGCCTTAAAAAAAACGGCAAAATTCTCTCAATAGAAGAAAACGGCAACAACCTTATACAGCGGCTGAAGCTGTATAAATACCGGGGCAATAAACGGATTATTACCTTCTGGGATGAAAAGCTGCAAAAGGATATTCTTATAGGCAATGAAAACATCCGAAGCCTTGATACATGGGAACACCTGTTTTCTAAAAATGGTTTCCATTTATTGCCCGGCAGTATTCAGTATATAAGGTATTATTTGCCGCTCAGCTATCGCTTTTCTGATCCTGAGCAATTGCTTGTAAAAGAACGGGCTATACAATCAGGTAAAGGTGTCAGAAGAGAATATTTTTTCTTTGGGCTGAATTTTATAGCTGAAAAGAATTAATGCCCGACAATTTATTTCCGGATTACCTTATTTTTGAATAATGAAACATACTGTAATCCTCTCTGTAACAATAATTGGTCTGGTATTTATGGTCAGGTGTGCAAAAAACAGTTCAACACCAGCTAAAAATCTGGCAACCTGCACTTCCTGCAACGGCGACTCAGTTTTAATGCAAAAACCAGATACTACAGATCTGTGGTATTACCTGCCTACAGCCTTTACCCCAAACGGAGATGGGATCAATGATATATTTCGCCTCGCTTACAGCTCCAGGGTAAATGCCGACAGCTCCACAATTACCATCTGGGACAAAAACGGCAATGGTGTATTTGAAGGTTCAGTCAACCAGGCATGGAATGGCCACGACACTAAGGGGAATTTATGTGCTGCAGGTCATTATCCGCTTTACCTTAAAATTATGACTACCTCGGGAGTCTGGAAAGAGCAATGTGGCTGTGTTTCTATACTCACCTACCAGGGCAACTGCATTTATACAGGAGGGGTAACCTATTATTACCCTGATGAAATTGATTCAACCGGTTTCGATTTGCCTACTCACGATAATATTTGTCCGTAATTTTTAAGCCGGCAGTATACATTTAGCAGTTGGCAGTTTCCAGATCTGTCTTACCTGTGGATCAGATTTATTTTTGAGGCAAAAAACCAGGATGTTTTTCTTTGAGTTCTTCTATTGTCATAATGCGGAATTCTATTCCCTGGCTGGCTGCATTCTCTTCAATGGTTTCGGTAAAGCCTGCCTTTTTCCGCAATGCGGTAAGGTGTTCATAATCTTTTACAGGCCATAGAAACCAGCTTATTTTTTGCTCACCGGTCACACTGTCTTTTTCGGCATAGCCGGCAAACTGGGTGCCATAAATCTGTTCTTTACCTTCATCTTTCAATAAACGGTCCTGCATCATAGCTGCCAGCAGGAATGGTAGTTCCCCGGCTTTCCCGGCTTTTTCAATCAAAGGAAAATACTGGCTTATTTTATCAGAATGCTGAATCACATAATAGGCAGCTTCATTAGCAGGAGAGTTAACCATACTCTTACCCGGATAGCCATATTTACTGAGAATATGCTCTATAAGCACTAGGTTAATAGAATCCAGGTTGTGCTGAACATGGCTGAAATGGTCATTGACTTCATCTGGTTTCAGTCCCATCATCTTTGCCAATGAATCCCTTTCCTTCCCCGGTTGTAGTATCATGTAGTTTCTGTATCGCTGGTCATTGGCATATATAGTATCCAGTTGCATTTTCAGCGAGGCTTGGTATCCGTTATTATGACTAAAGAAACAACCTGAAAGAAAAAATAATGAAAGAAAGATTGCAGGTTTCATAAGGCTAAAGGTAGTTTATACTTCTACACTGGTGAATTCAAATTTGTTGCCATCAAATAACCCTTTATCACTCAGCTTCAATGATGGTATTACCAGCAATGCCATAAATGATAATGTCATGAAAGGCGCCTGCAATGTAGTGCCCAGTTCTTTTGCTCTTTTATTGAATACTGTGTAAGCATTGGCAACTGTTGCTCCGCTGTCTGCCGACATCAATCCTGCAACTGCAAGGGGCAGGCAATATACCTCATCTTTATTTCCGGCTATTGCTATACCACCTTTGTAAAAGATAAGCTCATTAATTGCAGCACACATAGATTCATCGTCCACACCAACTGCTACTATATTATGGCAGTCGTGTGCCACGGTAGAGGCAAGCGCACCTGTCTTCAACCCGAAATTTTTTATAAAGCCAACAGCTACAGGTGCATCGTTACTATACCGGTTTACAACAACTATTTTCAGCACATCCCGGCTTATATCGCTCACAAGGCAGCCATCTGCTACCTTGCCTTTTAGTTGCAGGCAATTGGTTGTCAGTTGCCCTTCTATGGCTTCTATTACCCGTATTTCAGGCGAGTCTGTCTTTGCTATTATTTTGAAGTCAGCCACTTCTTTTTTGTCTGCCTTAAAGTTATTTACAGGTGTAATGCTTACATGCGGCAACATGGTCATACCCTTACTGGCTACCAGATTACCGTTAATGTATGTTTGTTGCACTGTAAAATCTGACAGATTATCTATCACTATAAAATCGGCCGGATCATTTACCCTCAGCAACCCAGCCGGAATCTTATAATGCAGCACCGGGTTCACACAGGCCGCACGCAGCACATCATAAAGATTATATCCTTTTTCAAGAGACCGTTTTACCAATCCGTTTATATGATGCAGCAACAATTCATCCGGATGTTTGTCGTCGCTGCAAAACATCACCTTATCGGGGTGCAATCTCAGCAATTCGCTCAGCGCTTCATAATTTCTGGCAGCACTGCCTTCACGTATAAGTATATGCATACCCAGGGCTACTTTCTCCAGCGCTTCTTCCAGTGTAAAACATTCATGGTCGGTGCTGATACCTGCATTTGCATAGGTGGCAGCATCTTTTCCTCGCAGCCCCGGCGCATGTCCATCTACAGGTTTTCCCGCCTTTTTTGCTGCAGCTATTTTAGTCATTACCTCAGCATCATTATGGAGTACGCCCGGATAGTTCATCATCTCAGACAGGTACCAGATATCCGGGTTTTTCAACAGTGTTTCCACTGCTGCTGCATCAAGTGTTGCACCGGCAGTTTCAAAACCGGTAGCGGGCACACATGAAGGCGCTCCGAAAAAAAACTTAAACGGAGAATGCTTGCTGTTATCAATCATGTATTGCACCCCTTCTATGCCACATACATTGGCAATCTCATGCGGGTCTGATACCGTTGCAACTGTACCATGTATTACCGCCAGTTGAGCAAATGATGTAGGCACCAGCATCGAACTCTCAATATGAATATGGGCATCTATAAAGCCAGGCAGTATATACTGGTCCGGTGCAGAGGCAGCCTCCGAAATGGAAACAATTATCCCATCCTTAATTTTAATCTCTGCCGGATATATCCTTCTCTGGAATAGATCAATTAATTTGCCCTGAATACTGAATGAATTCATTTATCTGCAGTTTGGCCGCTAAACAAGCTCACAATGAAACAAATAATACCTGAATCACCGGAGAATACTTTCGCTAAATTAGGTACTTCTCCCGAAATAAGGATGTTAAGCCAGATTACGGTCCCCTTTCAGGGGTTCAGGGGTATTTCCTACCTTTGCACCAATGATTGATCAGGAAGATAACGCGATACGACTTTCTCACTTACCCACCGGCAAAAAAGCAATCATCAAAAGGCACGATGAGAGCGATTTCCAACTTACGCTAATGGAAATGGGGTGCATACCCGGTGAGCCTATCTGGATCGAAATGATCGCCCCTATGGGCGACCCGCTGGCTATTCAGGTAGCGGGGTACTACCTGAGTATAAGAAAGAAAGATGCTGATAAAATCTGGGTTGTTATTGAATAGTGTTTTTTTTCAGGTTCATCATAAAATAATTGTGCCTTCCTTCTGAGCAACTAGACAGGCTTTAAATTCAAATCGGCTCCTTTTTCCAGCAATAACCTGTAGGCATCATCATAATTATTGGGAATAACCCCATCCAGTATTGCTTCTCTTATTGCAGTTTTCAATACACCTACTTCGCGCGAGGGGGTGAGATTAAAGATGGCCATGATCTGATCGCCGCTGATCGGGGGTTGCCAGTTGCGTATCTTGTCGCTTTCCTCCACTTCGCGCAGGCGTTCCTTTACCATCTCAAAGTTCTCGAGGTATCGCTGCACTTTTTGCTTGTTTTTAGAAGTGATGTCACTTTCGCAAAGTATCATCAGGTCGTCTATCTGCTCACCGGCATCAAACAGCAGGCGGCGCATGGCCGAATCAGTGATGTCTTCCTTGGTAAGGCTTATAGGGCGAAGGTGAAGTAACACCAGTTTGGCCACATACTTCATATGCTCGTTCTGAGGCAGTTTCAGCTGCCTGAAAATTTTGGGAACCATTCGTTCACCAACTACCTCATGACCGTGGAATGTCCATCCGTGGCCTTCCTCATAGCGCTTGGTTGCCGGCTTACCTATATCGTGCAGCAGTGCTGCCCATCGCAGCCAGAGGTCGTCGCTTTTGGCTGCTGTATTATCCACTACCTGCAGGGTGTGGTAAAAGTTGTCTTTATGCCCCTTCCCCTCTATAATTTCTACACCTGAGAGATCAGTAAGTTGCGGGAAAAATTCTTTAAGCAGTCCGCAACGGAACAGCAGGTCAAAACCAACTGAGGGTTTCTTTGCTGCCATTATTTTATTCAGCTCGTCGGTTATCCGCTCCTGCGATATGATCCTGATCCGTTCCTTATTCCGTCTTATGGCGGCAAAAACATCATCTACTATGGTAAAGCCTAACTGAGTAGCAAACCTTATTGCCCGCATCATCCTCAATGGATCATCGGAGAACGTAACATCAGGGCCAAGGGGTGTGCGTATGATTTTTTGCGCGAGGTCACTTACTCCGTTAAACGGATCAATAAGCTTACCATAATTTTCTTTATTGAGGCTTATAGCCAGGGCGTTAATTGTAAAATCCCGTCTCAGCTGGTCATCTTCAATAGTGCCTGGTTCTACTTCAGGTTTACGCGATTCCGGGGTATAAGATTCCTTTCTTGCGCCAACGAACTCGATATCTAGCCCATCTATGCGGAATTGAGCAGTACCAAAGGTTTTAAAGAAATTGACCTGCGGTTTATGCCTGAAGGTTTCAGCCACTGCCTGAGCAAGTGCAATGCCATCTCCTGTGCACACTATATCTATATCCTTTGTGGGTCTTTCAATGATTTTATCACGCACAAATCCACCAATGACATAACAGCTTACATTCAGCAACCCGGCTGCTTTGCCTATTCTTTCAAATATATGTAATTCTTCTTTGGAACAATTGATATCCATGATCGGGGACAAAGCTAAGGCAGGAGAAGGAATATTTTGGATTATAGGGGAAATGCAACCATTTTAACTAAAGTAATTATTTTTTAAGATTTATCTTTGCCGCTTTAATTGCGCTTTGTTTGAAAACATCCTGTTTAAGGTTTATTACTATATTGTGTATTGGTGCTGGATTTCTGGTCATATCGCCAAAAAGCTTCGGGCAGTTGCGCGTGGATACTACATCCCGGCATAAAGTTATTACTCCGCCTGCCAGCAAGGTTGCCGGTACCGGTACTTCTGATTCGCTTGCAGCGGGCCCGGCAAATGAAGACAGCCTTGCAAATGCGTTAAAGCCACATCCTTTTCAGCCCAATCCTAAAAAAGCAGGCCTATATTCTGCTATCGTGCCCGGGCTGGGGCAATTTTATAACAGGCAATACTGGAAAATTCCTATTGTTTACGTTGGCCTGGCAACTGTCGGTTATTTTTTTGTCACCGACCTTAAAAAATATCAGTCCTATAGGTTAGCTTATATTGGACGCATTAATAACCCATATCCCACTGATCCATATGTGAAAACTTATCCACCTCCCGGTGGTACTGAGCAGTTGAATCAATTGCAGAACGATTATAACAAATATCTCGACCTTTCTGTAATGTTTGGTGTTATTGGTTATGCTATGCAGGTTATAGATGCAGTTACAGGTGCCCACCTTAAAAACTTCGATATATCCAGAGATATATCCATGAAAGTGAAACCCGTTGTGGTTCCTTGTGGAGTGGGATTGGGCTTGGTTTTTAATTATAAATGAGCGTTTTGCCTATTTCAGCTTTGCTTTCATCAGGCTCATTACCAGTTTTGCCCGTTCATCAAGTGAGTGGTCTCTGAGCGCTCGCTGATAGCCTGATTGCTGAATCGTTTCACGGATATCTCGATTGTTCAGAAAATATTTCACCTGTGCCGCCATTTCCTCAGGTCCGTTGAAAAATCCCGCTTCTTTGTTTTCCTCAAAGTAGAGTACTGATTCTTCATTCCTTTCATGCAGCAGGAATCCGGTTGAGCCGGGAATATGAAAAGTTCGGGAAGTTATCAGATCGCCCGACGATGAACCGGCAACCTGCTCTGACAATAGCCCCAGGTTTATTTTTGAGCATTGAATGGCAATTGCATAAAGATCACCAAGAACGGCTGTATTCTGAATACATTCTTTAATTAAAGCAGATTTTGATTTGAACCACTGTTCTCCCCAGATTTTTAAATTTATCTCCGGGCATTTCTGCTTTAATACCGTAAGCCATGCTTCTTTTTTAGGCGACCAGGTGCCAATAAAGGATACATCACAACCAAATTTCTCCCGGTCTTTTTCGCTGATGGCTATTTTCCGGTGAATTTCCGGATCAAATCCGTGCGGAATAAAATGGGCGGATGTAACGCCATATTTAGCTTCCATATCCCTGATTCCAAAAGTTTTGGTTGTAAATATCAGGTCATAAAGTGGAATGGCTTTAGGGATATTAGGCCCGTGTGCGGTCATGCTTACATCAGGGTAGAATAGGGCAAGCAGGCAATTTTTCTTCCGTGCATATTCCAATGTTTCTGGTCTTACAAATGTACCTTTATAAATAAACAATACATCTGGTAAAAAAACATCGATCTTTTTAACGATCGCAGCATTATATTCATCAGTCTGGAGTGGCCTTATTATCCTTTCAAAAACCTTGGTGAGTTTTCTTCTGGTTTGCAAACTGATAAAATAAAATTCATCGGTTACCTCTATCTGGCAACCTTGCCTGCTCAATGCTCTGAACAACCCTCCGGCATTACTGCCCCTCCATAATGGTCCGGCACATACAATTCTCATAGTTTTGAAGCTATTATTTTTATTGCATAAAAAATTAGATAAGTAGAAATAAGTGTAATAACTATCTGAAGATCTGCATAGCTGCCTATTGAAATCATAATCAGGTACCCCCCGAATATTATTCCGCTAAGATTAAATTCAGAAGAATAGAATTCAGTTGAATTCCATAATACTGAAATAAATGCCCCGAATAGTAAGCTTCCTATTATAACTCCCAGCCAGCCAAAGTCAAGGTATAATTCGCCTGCCACTGTCATATTGATCGAATTATTAATTAAACCTAGATCGTTTTTATATCCAGCGCCAATTTCAAGGGCAAACCAGGCTCCAATTTGTATTTTTGGTTTATCAGGCCATAAAAAGCGGGGAATTAATGCAACAATAATTGGGGCAGACGCTCTTCCATTGTAAAATCCATTGTTATTCACCAAATTCACCACATTGGTAATCTGAGCTACATTGGCACTTCTGTTCAGCAAACCGCTGGTTTCATTTTCTTCTACGTATGCTACTGGTTTGTTTCTGTTATCTTCAGATTGCGTGAAAACATTTATGAAGTTGGCCCTGTTAGATTGTAAAGTTGTAAATACGCTTGAGAAAATGACTAATATTGCAAGGAGTGGTAAAATTCTGTAGGTAAATAAATATTTAATTTCTCCCTTACCTATAAAATAACCAATGAAAAGATAAAATGTTGGCAGTATCAATTCAAATCTCAGATAAGAAGTAAGTAAAGCGAAATAGGTTTCAATCACAAATAAAATTAAAGCATATGACCTATATGTTTTATCCTCATATTTACCCCACAATCGGGCAAAAAATAATATGCCTATAGTATTTACAAGTACAAATATTTTACCTATCTGATTTCCCCTGAGTGCTATGCCTAATCCAAATATTAGTAAAATATTTTCAATAGTAAGAAAGTAAAAAATGTACTTTAAAATATTTTTATTTTTAATTTCGTAAGATATACTTGGGAACTTATTTTTCTCATATAATTTATACCCAATTATAAAAAAAACACTGGAAATACACCAGATAAGGGCTGCATCATCAATATATTTTGGTATAATATAGTTATATGTCTTAATGTGCTTTCCATGTAAAACCTGATTAATAAGGCTTATATTTCCAATATTTACTATTATGATACCAAAATAATATATAACTAATGGAGTTATAACAAGCTTATTTTTTTTGATATTTTCTAATAATAAATAACCAAAATGTATAGTGAGTAGAATATATAAATCGGTTCCCGTAAAGAATATGGAGCAGACAATATAAAGAAAAAGAAAAACTAAATTTAGCATTATTTGTTTTTTGCACAACCCACTTCAGGTTGAAAATATCTTTTTATTTGAAATTGATAAAAATACAATAGCCAGCAGGGTCACATTATTACCCGAATTTACTGAGCTGTTTTTTTGATTTGTATCCCGGTTATAATTTAAATTAATCGCTATGGTCATGTTTACCAGCTCAATTATTGTGTAGCTTGATTCGGTATATATTCAATATAGCCATAATTAATTCTTTTTTAGCTACACTGGCATTTCAAAAATGCTCGGTTTGGGTATATTATCTCATTAATCACTAAATAAAAAGCATGATTATATTAAATATTCACCATATTACTCTGTTGCAATTATTCGAAATTTATTTGTTGCAAAATAGCAATTTAAATATTTGGTTTATTTATATGTGTGTTTGAAAAACAGAGTATTTTTTGCCTGAAAAAATCTATATTTAAGGATTATGCCGAAATGTTGAAGTTTTTCATCCATATTGTCATCGATATTCCTCTCCATATCTGGAGCGCATCATTAATTGTCAGAGTTTTTGATTTTATTGCTGCCTGCAGTTTGTCAATATGTGTTCTGGTAAGCAGTTCATTGGAATTGAGCTTTTCCGCTACCCATTGATTTTCTGCGTATAGTACATTGATTAAAGGAGTATAAAATCCTATTTTATCTTTACGGTTATATATTACATCTGGCAGATATTGCTTACAGGATTCCCGAAGAATAAATTTTCTAAGGCCGTTCTTTAAAAACTCTTCAGGTTTTATTTTGGCAATATATTCAGCAATATTGTGGTCAAGAAATGGCATTCTGCCTTCTACACTAAATGCCATGCCATTTCTGTCGTCATAATGAACCAGATGTGGAATATGCACGCCATAGATCGATTCCCGCCATACATCGTATATGTTATTGTATTTGTACAAAGATATCAGGTTATTGTTCACCATTTCCAGGATAGAGGGTTTTAGAATCTTTCGTCTGTTGATCCTGGATTTAGTTCTTAAATCAAATTCCATTTTAGGAAATAATGACTTCAATAAGGTCCTTAAAAGATAGTTTTTCCCAAGGTCCATCCCTTTTATGTTTTCATTAAACTGACTGAACTCAGCGGATTTAAACTGTTTGGATAGTATGGCCTGAGCCATATTATTATACCCGAAAAATAATTCGTCGGCTCCCTGTCCGTTCAATATTACCTTAATACCTG
This sequence comes from uncultured Bacteroidota bacterium, assembly GCA_903835005.1. Lineage (GTDB taxonomy): Bacteria > Bacteroidota > Bacteroidia > Chitinophagales > Chitinophagaceae > Nemorincola. The sequence continues at coordinate 10,276 of CAILLK010000131.1, forward strand.
CTTTTGATGCCATTTCCATTAAGGTGCCATGTGCAATAATGGAGGGATCTCCAAAAGGCTCTTCCTGGATATTGATATACTTTTCCAGGCTTTCATTTATCGTCAGAAGGTTTAAATCCTTGCTGTGCATGATAAATTTACCGGATGGGAATTTTTTAATAACTGCATCTACATATTTTGTTTCGTCGTATTTGCTATCGGGAGATTGTGCAGTAAATAGATTAATTTCCTTATCGTAATAAGTAGCTAAAATTCCGGTTATAATAGATGAGTCAATTCCGCCAGATAGGGTTATTCCTATTGGTACATCAGATAAAGTTTGAGATAAAACAGCCTGCACTATACAATCATGCAATCCCCGTTCTACCTCTTTGTCGAAGGGAACTTTATCTTTATTGCTTATATCAGGTAATTTCCAGTATGGTTTTGCGGTAATGTACTCGTCTTCTGAGGTAAGCCAGGCATAAGTATCGGTTGGAAAGTGCTTTACATCATTATAAAAAGTATGCACTCCAAGATGTCCGTAATTGCCTAATGCCAGGTATTCAACAATGGCGGTAGCATCAAATTTCGATTGTTCATTTTGCTGCAGTAATGGTTGAATTTCGCTGGCAAGTATCCACGATTTTCCAATTCGTCTTATATAAAGTGGTTTTTGGCCGAACCTGCTTCTGCTTATAAATAATTTTTTATCAAATTTGTCCCAGATCAGAATGGCCCACATCCCAGTCATTTCCTGCAACATTTTTTCCCGCTGCAACCTGAAAAGTTCGAGAATAGTTTCTGTATCTGAATGGCCCCGAAATGGATGGGCTGATAGATATTTCCTCCTGAGATCCAGGTGATTATAAATTTCTCCGTTATAAGCTATAACATACCTGCCACACGAAGAAACCATTGGTTGATGGCCTAATTGTGATAATTCAAGAATGGATAACCTGGTATGCGATAATGTAATGTGTTCATCATTGAATATGCCATTATCATCTGGTCCCCTATGCTTTAACAACGCTAATGAATTAGCCCCGAATTTTAATCCTTCCGCCTTATTATTGCTTAAATAGCAGGCAATCCCACACATAGCACTTTGTTAAATAAATATTCAATTAATTTTTATTACTTGTATTTTTGTTTTAAGCAAAGGTAGTTTTAAAATGCAAAAAAATAACTAATAAACAGTATGATAATGTTCAATAGAAAAAAGTTTGAAGGAATTATATAACTCATAATAATAAAGATAAATCAATGTTTTGTGCCACTTTTTTTGTTGTTTATAAAATCAAGAACAGGGCTGAGTTGTTTCTGCATACAGAAATGATCTGCAACAAAATTTTTAATTTTCTCCTTATATTCTTTATGTTCTACTGCTGCTAATGCATTATTTATAGCATCGGCTATGTCTTTTGGTTTTGTAGATGAAGATAAAGAGGCAATTCCAATCATTTCCATATTCTTTAAATATTCATTGTTTATCCCCAGCAAATACAATCCTTTTTCCAGATATTCGCCTACTTTATTAGGGGCTATCATTTTTGATTGGATTCTGTTATAGTATTCTTTTGACAAATAAACGCCAATGGATGCATTTGTTTGTAATGCGAGCATTTGTTTTCTTGTTACATAAGGGAAAAGTTTTATTTTATCTCGCTTTGTGCTTTTTTCAACCTTATCTTTTATTTCCATTGAATATTCATTATCTTTTATTCCGGTAATAATTAATGCACTGTTCGCATCATTTGTTAACTCAAATGCTTCTACAAGTTCCATTGTACATTGCTGAAAATTGACAGCTCCGGTATATAATATAATTTTTTTGTTCCAGAATTCAGCCGGAACCAGTTCCTTAAATGTCTCCGTTGAATCCTCCTGGTTATGATCTGATAAATAGGCAGTATTCAATATGGTATACGGCAGGAAATTCAATTTGCATCTTCCCGCCAGCCAGGCCGATCTTTGTAATGATGGTGTAGCAACCAGATCCGCCATGTGTATCTTTTGGAAGGTACGCAGGTTTCTGTAAAACGATAAAGGCGATTTCAGAAAATCAGGCAAAACAAAATCAGCAATCTCAAGAGCAATATATATTAATGGTATTTTGTTTTTAATAATTAATCCGCAATTAAAAGAAAACGGACAAAACGAAATAATAATACACGGGTTTTCATGTGTAATTTCTTCTGCACGTATTAAAAATTTATTTCTTAGTTTTATCCTCTTAAGTGTGTCTACTTTGTAATGAGGTCCGAGAGATTCCAAAACTATATTTTCGCCAAGGTCTAATTCGGCTGGAACAAATGAATCGAAAGTCAATATGTGTATATTGTATCCTTGGTCTCTTAAGACCTGCGCAACAGCATACACCGGAGGTAGAAAATCCGGATGAACGAGCGTAAGCAATAATATTTTTCCATTATTCATTTATCTGAATAATTAAAATGTGGCTAATATTTTGTTTTTAAATTCTGCCAGAAAGATTCCAAATTTAAGGAGTTTCTGTTAATTCTGCTTAGTTTGTTTATTTGATTTTCGATATTCTTATTTTCCCAAAATGAATGTTTATGCTATTAAACTATCTTATATGCTATTTTAAGGTTTTCAGATTATAAAGCTTTAACTTTGCCAGAAAGGAAATCGGTAATTATGGCAGATTTGCTGCAAAATGTTCATGTAATGGAACACAAGACGGCTGTAGAGGAAGAAAGGCAGGGAGAAGCATATGCTCCTTTTGCCCTTGATCCTAATGGATACAGAAAAAAATTCTATATAGAAAGTTATGGTTGCCAGATGAATTTCAGCGACAGCGAAATAGTTGCTTCTATTCTGCATGATGAGGGGTTTGGTGCCACACGAAATTTTGAGGAAGCCGACCTGGTATTGTTAAATACCTGCTCTATCAGAGAAAAAGCCGAACAGACCGTCCGCAACCGGCTTCAGGTATTCAGGAAGATCAAGGATAAAAATCCGGGAATGCTGGTTGGTGTGCTTGGATGTATGGCAGAGCGGCTGAAGGCGAAATTTCTGGAAGAAGAAAAGCTTGTAGATATAGTAGTTGGGCCCGATGCCTACCGCAGCTTACCAGGCCTGATAATGGAGGCCGAAACAGGACAGAAAAGTGTCAATGTCTTATTAAGCCGCGACGAAACTTATGCTGATATTTCACCGGTGAGACTCGACAGTAATGGCGTTTCTGCTTTTGTAACCATCATGCGGGGGTGCAATAATATGTGTACCTTTTGTGTTGTCCCTTTCACCAGAGGGCGGGAGCGGAGCAGGGATAAGGAAAGCATAATTAAAGAATGCCAGGATTTGTTCAGCCGGGGGTTCCGCGAAGTTACCCTGCTTGGCCAGAATGTAGACAGCTATTATTTTACTGATGATAGCGGTGAAAATATCGACTTTGCACAGTTACTTGCCGGGGTTGCTGAAATTTCGCCGCTTCTCCGGGTGCGTTTCAGCACATCACACCCTAAGGATATAACTGATGATGTGTTGTATGCGATGGCACAGTATCCCAATATCTGTAAATACATCCACCTGCCGGTGCAAAGTGGTAATACCCGTATCCTTAACCTCATGAACCGCACTTATACCCGTGAATGGTATCTGAGCAAAGTAAAGCGCATACGGGAAATTATGCCTGATTGCGGATTGAGTACAGACGTGATCTCAGGATTCTGTACTGAGACTGAAGATGATCATCAGGATACACTTTCTGTGATGGAACAAAGCCGGTTTGATATGGCTTATATGTTCTCCTACAGCGAAAGGCCTGGCACCCTTGCCGCCCGCCGATATACCGATGATATTCCGGAAGAGGTGAAGAAACGAAGGCTGATTGAAATAATCAATCTGCAGAATACACTCTCACGCGAAAGTTATAAAGGCGATATCGGTAAAACATTTGAGGTATTGATAGAAGGAAACAGTAAGAAGAAAGAAACGGACTGGGTAGGCCGTAGCACACAGAATAAAGTGGTGGTATTTCCTAAGAACAGCCAGGAGCTTAATAAGGGCGATTATGTGCGGGTATTGATAACATCAGCTACTTCGGCTACATTGCTGGGGCAAATGGTTTAATTATGGTTGCAATCGTGGAAAATAATCTGAAAGCGATACAGGATGTAGGTATAAAGCATCATGTAAAGTCATTTTACCTTGCAGGTAGCGCCACCCGGAAAAACCGGTTTAAAGAAGATAGCGATGTGGATTTCCTTTACCGTTTCAGAAAAGAGGATATAGACCTGAATGATTATACTGATAATTATTTTGATCGGCTTTTTTATTTAAAAGACCTGATTAACAGAAAGGTGGATCTTGTAGCAGGAGAGAAAATTTGGAACCTCTGTTTTATTGAAAGTATTAACAGGGAAAAAAGATGATTTATGAATCCTGATGCAGGTAAGTAATCATATAATTTATAGCCGTTTTGTGTTGCGACTAAAGACTTACGACTAAAGACTTACGACTTTAAAAAAATGGACATTCAAAGTATAAAAAACAGGTTTGGTATCATTGGCAATTCTCCCGCCTTGAACCATGCGCTTAATACTGCTGTACAGGTTGCCAATACCGACCTTTCGGTGCTGATAGTGGGAGAGAGCGGGGTTGGTAAGGAGGTATTCTCCATGATCATTCATGCACTATCGCCAAGGAAACATAATCCGTTTATTGCGGTTAACTGCGGAGCGATACCTGAGGGAACCATAGACAGTGAACTTTTCGGCCATGAGAAGGGTTCGTTTACCGGGGCTGTAGACAGCAGAAAGGGGTATTTTGAAACGGTGAATGGCGGAACCATCTTCCTCGATGAAATAGGAGAGATGCCGCTGGGAACCCAGGCTCGCTTGCTTCGTGTCTTGGAAACGGGAGAGTTTATAAGGGTCGGATCATCGAAGGTGCAGAAAACAGATGTAAGGGTTATTGCGGCCACCAACCGTGATCTGCTTGAATTTACACAGCAGGGATCATTCAGGCAGGATCTGTATTACCGCCTGAGTACTGTGCCCATAAGAGTGCCGGCCCTGAGAGACAGGAAGGAAGATGTGCCGCTCCTGTTCCGTAAATTTGCTGCCGACTTTGCAGAGCGTTATAAAACCCAATCTGTGCAGCTGGACGCTGCAGCACAGCAGATGCTGGTAAATTATTACTGGCAGGGAAATGTGCGGGAACTGAAGAACATTGCCGAACAGATATCTGTATTATCAACCGACAAAATGATAACTGGCGAAGTGCTGCAGCGCTTCCTGCCCCAGCGCAATGTATCCCGCAGCCTTACGGTTATAGGTTCTGGCTCCAATGCTCCTGTGACATCTGGCGGGCAAGCAGCAGATTTTAATACCGAAAGAGATATACTCTATAAGCTCTTCTTCGACCTTAAAAGAGATATGAACGACCTGAAGCAGATGATCTATGATGTGGCGCACCACCAGGGCTACACACCGGCAGAGCCTTCGTCGGGTAACCTGATACCGGTGTATAATGATGGCGAACAGCAAATAACCAATAATTATAATAGTGGTACACCCATTCTTCTCGATTCGAACGACCATCACGAAGATGTAGAAGAAACCTTGCTGCTGGCCGACCGGGAAAAAGAGTTCATTACCAAGGCGCTTAAAAAGCATAAGAGCCGCAGAAGGGATGCCGCCACCGAGCTGGGAATATCAGAACGTACATTGTACAGAAAGATTAAGGAATATGATATTAAAGAGTGATAATTTTAACAGGATTGGTATTCTTTGCAGCCTATTTTTACACCGCTTATGCACTTCAAACGATTGCTATTATTAATGCCTTTATGCCTGATGCTGTTATCAGGATGCGGCGTATACAGCTTTTCAGGGGCCCATATAGAGGGTAAGAGCATCAATATTCACCCGCTGGAGAATAAGGCGCTGAATGTGGTACCCAGCCTTGCCACTACCATTACCAATAAACTCAGCAGCCGCATATTGAGCCAGACGGGCCTTACCCCTGTAAATAAGGATGATGCCGACTACGATATGACAGGTGCTATAACTACCTATGCTGTATCGGTAACGGCTGCTACAAGTGTGCAGATCGCCAGCAAAAACAGGCTAACCGTAAGCGTGCAGATAACTTTTAAAAACCGGCTCAATGAGAAGGCTAATTTCACCTCCACCTTTACCCGGTTTTCGGACTTTGATGCTGCACAGATATTGCAGAATGTGGAACCCAGCCTGATAGATGATATAGGAAATCAGCTTGCCGATGATATTTTTAATAAAGCTTTCGTAAATTGGTAGCCGAAACTGCAAATGAACAACCAACCATCCATAAAATGTATTTCAAGTGTTCTGGATAGAGCTATGCCTGTACCAGCACATTCTGATGAAGTGATGGAAGGCATTCTGAAAGCTTATCCATACTTTGTACCTGCACGGTATCACGGCGCTCTGTGCAGTTATACCAAAGCCGGGTATGCGCCTGCAATGCTGGCAGCGGTGCAGCCGTATATGGGCAACTGGCTGCTGTTCTGCGACTTTCTGCAGGGACCGCGGATAGAAGACATCCTGCCTGCTGAAAAGCCTGAAATACAGGTAAAAATTAATGAACCAGTAGCTGCGGAAGTGGTGGAAGTGCCGGTAATTCCGGTTTCAGCCAATAAGGTTGAGGGCGCTGCTATCGGGATATTGGTTGAGGAATTTATAAGTGCAGATGAAAGTAAGGGTGATGACATAATTGAGGAAGTTATTTTTGTGGCTGAGCCTGAAGTTTTAATGGTTGAAGTGGTGCCGGAAGAGCTGGTCGGGACGGTTGAGAATAAGCAGGCTAAGGAGGAAGAAGCCCTCATAACCCCCATGGTTTCGTTCGATTATTTTCTGCTTAAGGGTGAAAAGATTCCTGATGAACTACCAGTTGAAATAGAGAGCCTGAAAACAGAAAAGGAGACTGAAGCCGAAAAGGCGCTGATGGTAATGATGAGTTTCTCGGACTGGTTGCTGCACTTTAAGCATTCGGGCGAGCGGCAACAGGAAGAAACCAAAGACCAGAAAGCGCTGAAAACCATGTGGCAGAAGGAAAAACTGGCTGCTGCCATGGAAGAGGAAAATGAAGAAATACCGGAGAATGTATTTAAAATGGCGGTGGACTCCATTACCCAGGAGGAGGGGATGGCAAGCGAGACTTTGGCGGATATCTATATAAGGCAAGGGAAATATGATCATGCAATTGATATGTACCGGAAATTAAGTTTGCTGAATCCTCAAAAAAATACGTACTTTGCCCGAAAAATAGAGGAAGCTTTAAAGAATAAACAATCATGATACCAATAATAACGATACTGATTTTGCTAGCCTGTGTGGTACTTGGATTTTTCATCCTCATACAGAACCCCAAGGGCGGCGGGCTTACCGGCTCTTTCGGAAGTATGAGCTCACAGGTGATGGGTGTGAAGCAAACCGGAGATGTGATGGAGAAAGGCACCTGGACCATGATCAGCATCATTGGTGGCTTGTGTATCATATCCATTATGTTTTTCCAGAAGCCATCGGGTCCGGATACAAATGGCAGTAAAGCCAGTCAGGGCAAATCAGCTCCGGCCAAGAAAAAATAAGTCAATTCAACAATTGTATTTAATATGAGCAGCCTGCACTCCAGGCTGCTTTTAGTCTTATATCACCTGGTCAGTCGGCCGGATGGGAAATGTAGTATTCGGCAGGTTCGTTTTCAGCTTCGGGCTGATCTTCATTCATAGTGCTGATTATCTGCTCAGCTTTACTGATCATCATTGACATGGAAACGGCGAATATCAGGATCATACCACACATCGGAATCTTATTTTAGGGTAATCTGGTTCAATATAGGTACATGAAAATTTCGTGCCAGATTTTTGATTTTAAGCCTTTATGCAGATATATTTTTTAGAATGTTTTGTTAAAAGGACGGATTAAATGCTGCAAAGACTGGTCTCTTGCCGGCGGCAAGTCCCGATGGATCCGGATTATTAATTCGCACAGGCTCCTGTCACATTAATCAATACTAAATGTTAGAAAATAATTGTCTAAATCAGCGGGAATGTTTGCCCTTATATAAATAAAACTCCAAATAATGAGCAACTATACCCGAAAAAACGCATTTGCATACTTGTTATAACAAAAATATTCGTCTAAATCATCAGGAATGTTTGCCCTTCTATAAATAAAACTCCAAATAATGAGCAACTATACCCGAAAAAACGTATTTGCATACTTGTTATAACAAAAATATTCGTCTAAATCAGCGGGAATGTTTGTTTGCCGGTGCCTGAGCTAGTAAAAATGCCTGAGTAATTGTTTCATAGTAAAATAAATGGTTATTATTGGTTAAATTTGGGCCAAAGATAAACTAAATAATTGGAAATTCCTAATTATTAGCCTACATATTTTGCAGGTATTTGGAATTTGGAATTTGAAATTTGGTATTTGGATTTTGGATTTTGGATTTTGGAGTTTGGAATTTGGAATTTGTTATTTGGAGTTTGGCGTTAGGAATTTGGAATTTGGGGTTTGCATAATGCAGTAACTATATGTACTTTTATTGAATGAAATTTATACTAAAATAAATTTTGTACCGTTAACTCTTACATATCAACCAACCCACAGACCAATGCACTGCCAAAGTACAACCGCAAGCCGTAAACTGAGTAATCTGATAATAGCTGTGCTGCTTATAAGCCTGTTTTCCTGCAAAAAGAACAGCAGCAATCCATCGGCTGTCAGCACTCAATCGGGCTATATATATACGATTGCAGGTACGGGTGCTGCCGGAAATACCGGTAATGGCGGCCTGGCCCCGAAGGCCTCGATTAATGCCACCGGCATAGCAGTAGATGCTGCGGGAAATATTTACGTTGCAGATATTCATGCCAATTTAGTGCGCAAAATCAGCGGTGGTATTATCTCAGCGTTTGCGGGCAACGGGGGAACAGGGTCGACAGGCGATGGCGGCCCGGCTACGGCAGCCAGTTTCGATAATCCTTACCAGCTGGCATGCGATAATGCCGGTAATGTATATGTATGCGACGAGCTCAATGGCCTCATACGCATAATTAATGCATCGGGTATTATCACCACATTTGCCGGAAGCAAAAGCGGCAGTCTCGGACTTCTTGAAAATGTGCCGGCAATTGATGCCCAGATAATACAGCCTTCGGGGGTTGCGACAGATACTGCAGGTAATGTATATATCAGCCAGTATTATGAGGGCAGGGTAAGGTATGTGAACACCGGCGGGTTGATCAATACAATTGCCGACCTGAACGGGTTTCAGGGGTATACGGGTGATGGCGGGCCGGCAATAAACGCTGAAATTAAACAACCCCAGGGCATAGCTGCCGACAATAAAGGAAATATATACTTTGCCGACTATGGCAACCAGGTGATAAGGGTAATAGATGCCAATGGTATCATTCACACTTTTGCGGGTAATGGCAGCAAGGGGTATGGGGGCGATGGCGGGCCGGCAACACAGGCGCTGCTGAATAACCCGACGACCGTAGCTGCCGATAATTTTGGCAATGTATACATAGGCGATGTGTATAACCAGCGTATCCGTAAAGTGGATGCAAACGGTATCATTACTACATTTGCCGGCAATGGCACAGCGGGCTACAGCGGTGATGGCGGCCCGGCCAGCAACGCGCAGCTCAACTATACCTCAAGCCTGGCGGTAGATGCTGCCGGCAATGTATATATAGCCGATAACGGCAATAACCGGGTGAGGAGGGTGAATAAATAATAAGCCCCCTGCCCCTAAAGAGGAACTTCATTTGGTTAAGGATTTTGTCCTGAATATTATCTCAGCCTTCATGCCTGAACATTTATTTGCCTATTCGGTGGGCTTCACCCATCGCTACAATATGCCGCCCTTTCAGGGCTACAAAATCACAAGGTCAATGACAATGCCCGCAGCAGGCTATCCCATTCCCGGGCAGGATAACGGATATGCCGGGCAGAACCATGTTCAAAGGGAACTTGCAGGGAACAGTAAATAGTATAGACATAAGCAGCCTTCCACCGGGCAACTACCTCATTAAAATTATGTACGATGAAAATAACCAACCACTGATGTTTGTGAAAAATTAGTTTTTATACTTTTATATAACTGCCGCTTCAATGATAAAACTGAAGTGGCAGTTTTTATTTTATCAATCACTGCTTTTACATAGATTTGTAGAAATTACAAAACCGGTTCATGGTTAAAAATATCTGTTTATTATTCCTGTTTATTATCACAGTAAAATTTTGCCATTCTCAGGTTTTGCCAAAAGAGGGTAGTAAGCTTAATTACCGGATAATTGGTTTTTCTTTTCCTTCTGTAGTTACTGCCAGCAAGTATATGCTTGAGATTGCAAAGGGTAACTTAACAGATGAGGCTTCATTCAGGAAGAATATTATCCTGAAAATTAACTGTGATTCCACCAAAGTAATTGCTGAAGTCCCGGATTTTGGGATGGCTTATACCTGGCGCATATCAGTTAAAGGTGGCATTGGCGATTTGCATCATTTCAGCACTTATGCATTTCCCGATATAGAACAAAAGATCAGATTAAGAATCACAAAAAATGCGGAGACATACAAAGATGCTTATGTATTCGTTGATGGTTTCCGGGCTTTGTTTGATATGAATGGAAACCCGGTTTGGTTTTTACCAACTGAAGCTGACAATCCATATCAGGGAATCCGCGATTTGAAAATTACCCCTCAGAATACGATTACCTTTTTAACAGACAGGAATCAGGCCTATGAAATCAATTACCAAGGGAATATTTTATGGTCAGCGCCTGAGAATAAAAATGATGCAATTAATACTGAACTGAAGTACCATCATGAGTTTACGCGCATGTCCAGTGGCCACTATATAGTTTCAGGTAATGAGCAGCTTTTATGGGGTGACCTTGCAAAACCCGGAAGTCTAAAAAGCTCAGATTCTGCATTGAACAATAAAAAAATAATTTTAGGAACAATAATTGAGTATGATGAGCAAGGTAAAGTAATATGGGAATGGAAATCTTCTGATTATTTCAAATTAATTGGTTTATATTATTTTAACACTACCCTTAATGATCCTGATTATGATCCGCACATGAATTCATTTTATTTCGATGAAAAGCAAAAAGAAGTGTATGTCAGTTTTAAAAAAATTAGTCGTATAATCAAGATAAAATATCCTGAGGGAAATTTACTTAAGGAGTATGGTGCAGACTATAAAAACGGTGATCCCCCGCAAGGTTCAGAGTTTTTCTGCAGCCAGCATAGTTGTAAAGTAACACAGGATGGTTATCTGTACTTTTACAATAACAATGATTGTAATTATCCCGATCATCCCTCGGTGCTAATAACAGAGGAGTCTGAAAATGCTTCAGAGCCACTTAAGAAGGTGTGGGAGTATGTTTGTCCAGTTATTCAGGAAGGCACTATCAGGCAAGGTAAACCACCTCTTAATTCTTATTCCTCTGGTGGTAATGTTACTGAACTGCCTGATCGCTCTATGCTGATTAATTTAAGCAATCCCTATGGGTTTTCACCGTTAAGCGGCGTCTCAATTGTCAGCAGGGAAAAGAAAATAATATGGAGCGGGGTTCCGGAGAAATGGAACAAAGATACGAAACAGTGGCAAACAGCTCCAGTATATAGAGTTAGCATCATAAAAAGCCGCAGGATTATGGACGATTTAATAAGGAAAGTGGAGGAGCTTAAGTGAAATATACTTTGTTTTAAATGTGATTAATATATAGTTATTATTATAATAATATAAACAAAAAAAAATCGATTCGGAACGCAATTTCATGTTAATAAAATATTTATTTATAAAAACTAGGATTATTTAGAATTTATTTTGTTAAATTTACTTCGTTAATCTTATGCTCATTTTTATTCGACCTGTTTTATGGGCGAAACAATGAGTATTTGAGTTTATAATTCGTGCTCATTGTTTCATGTAATTACCTATTGCAATCATAGTTTTTAAATTTTTTAAAACAATCAATTTTATGAGACCACTTTACCTAACAAAATTGGTATTATTAACCACTATCGTAGTTGTAGCCAACTACTGTGCATTTGCACAATCAACCACATTCAGTACTCCTGGCGGGCCTATATCTTATACGGTACCTGCTGGCATAACGGCAATTGGTGTTACAGCCAATGGTGCTCAGGGGGGAAATGGTAACGGAGGCAGCGGAGGTCTTGGAGGTCAGATTACCTGCCAGCTTGCCGTTACAGCTGGTCAGGTCCTTACATTATATGTTGGCGGAGTAGGTGTAAATGGTACTGGTGGCAGCACTAATGCAGGTGGTGCAAACGGCGGTGGCAGTGGGTATTACTATGCTGGCGGCGGTGGCGGAGCTTCTGATATCCGTATAGGTGGCACAGGGCTTGCCAATCGTGTAGTGGTTGCTGCAGGTGGTGGTGGTGGATCTTATTTATGCAGCACAGGCTGTACTGGTGGAGCTGGTGGTGGTACTACCGGTGGAAATGGATCCTATTGCAGCTCCTATTATGCTGGTTATTGCGGAAATGGTGGTAGCCAGACATCCGGAGGATCAGGTGCCTCATATGGTGGTGCTTCCGGATCTTTTGGATTGGGTGGTAGTGGTGGTACATCAGTTTATGGTGGCGGCGGCGGCGGCGGCGGCTATTATGGTGGTGGCGGCGGCCAGTATTATGGCAGCGGCGGTGGTGGATCTTCCTATGCAGGAGGCACCAGTGTATCGGGGGCATCTAATACATCAGGTATTAATTCAGGAGCAGGGTCAATAGTATTTTGCCTCCCTAATCTGGGTACAATCATAGGCAACACACCAGTTTGTGTTGGCCAGACAAGAACTTTAAGTTCTACCGGTTCAGGTGGTATCTGGAGTAGTGGTACTCCGGGAGTGGCTACTATTTCATCTACCGGTGTTGTGACAGGTATTGCAGCAGGTACTGCTACTATAACCTATTCAGCATCAGTTTCAGGATGCGGAGCAGGTTTTCTTTTAGTTACAGTAACTGTTAATCCAACTCCAACTCCGATTCTTGGTACCAACACTGCCTGTATCGGTTTATCTTCCACACTTACTGATGGCGGCGGCGGTACCTGGACTTCCAGCAATCCTACCCTGGCTTTTGTAGGCTCTACCACAGGTGTGGTTACAGGTATTACTGCAAGTGCGCCTACTATTACTTATACATTACCGGTTACCGGTTGTTATACTACTACGCCATTTACAGTTAATCCTTTGCCTGCTTCTATTATTGGTGCCAATGTGGTTTGTGCTGCAGGCGCAACTACTACCCTTACAGATGCCACACCTGCCGGAACATGGACAAGCGCCAACCCGGCAAATGCCACTATTACAACGGGCAGTGGTATTGTAACAGGCGGCACAGCGGGAGCAACTACTATTACTTATACTTTACCTACGGGTTGTATATCTACGTTTAACCTCACTGTTAACCCGCTTCCGGGCGCCCCAACAGGCAGTGGCAGCGTATGCGCTGGATCAACCACATTATTTTCAGATGCAGGTGCGGGCGCATGGAGCAGCAGCAATGTATCGGTAGCATCAGTTGGTGGTACCGGTATTGTAACCGGTGTATCGGCAGGTACTGCAAACATTACCTTTACATTGACAACAGGGTGCTCCAATTCAAGCCCGATTTTAGTTAACCCGTTACCGGGGCCAATAGCAGGAGTATTCAATTTCTGTAACGGCGGCACTACCACATTGTCAGATCCTACACCAGGCGGTTCATGGACCAGCAGTAATCCAGGCATAGCTACGGTTATACCAAGTTCTGGATTTGTGAGCAGTCTTGCATCGGGTCTACCGGTGATGATCTATACATTGCCTACATCGTGTTCGGTTTCACAGGTTATTACCATCAATGCACTGCCTACGCCGTTTTTAGTAACAGGTGGTGGTGCATATTGTGCCGGAACCGGCGGTGTGCATATCGGGCTGGGATTATCTACTACAGGTGTTAATTACCAGTTGTACAGAGGCCCTGTACTGGTTACTACAGTAGGCGGTTCGAATTCACCTCTTGATTTTGGCGTTGATACAACAGCGGGTACTTACACAGTTGTAGGTATCAATACGTCTACTGCCTGCACAAACAATATGAGTGGCAGCACTACAATTACTATTAATCCATTACCTAATGCCTACACGGTTACGGGTGGTGGTAATTTCTGTCCGGGCACTGCAGGAGCTGATGTATCGCTCAGCGGATCGGCAACAGGCATCAATTATCAGCTGCAGGTGGGTGGTGTACCTACAGGCGGCATTGTTGCCGGAACAGGTGCTCCGCTTGATTTCGGTCCGCAGACTGCGCCAGGCATGTATTCAGCAACAGCAATTAACCCGCTTACCGGCTGCAGCAAGAACATGGCAGGAACAGCTACGGTTGTTCTCAACACAGTACCACCTATTCATACCATCAGCGCCGGTGGCAGTTATTGCACAGGCGGAGCAGGAATAGGTATTACGCTCGACGGTTCGGATATGGGTGTGGTATATCAGTTATATATGGGTTCTGTTCCTGTGGGCGCTCCGGTTGCAGGATCTGGCTTAATGCTTAGTTTCGGCACTCAGACAAGCGCGGGTACTTATACTATTATAGCTACCAATACAGCTACAGGTTGTGTAAGCACAATGTCGGGTACTGCAACAATCAGCATCAATCCTTTACCATTGGTATTCTTTGTAACCGGCGGCGGTGGTTTCTGCCCCGGCGGCCTGGGCGTGCATGTTAACCTGAATTATTCTACTACCGGTATCAACTATCAGTTGTATCGTGGTTCAACAGCGGTAACCGGCGGATTGATTGCAGGTTCGAATGCAGGTCTTGATTTCGGATTGCAGACTACACCAGGTACCTATTCAGTTGTGGCAATTGATGCTTCAACAGGATGTACCAAGAATATGTCGGGCACAGCCAACGTATTTATTAATCCTGCCCCAACATCTTATACTGTAACCGGCGGCGGCAGTTACTGCGATGGCGGAGCAGGGCTTCCTGTAGGGCTGAGCAGTTCAAATACAGGCACTACTTACCAGTTATGGTTTGCAGGCGCTCCGCTGGGTGCACCAATGTCGGGCACAGGTGGTGCTCTTAACTTCGGACTGCAATCAGGGAGTATTACCGGCAATAATTATACAATTACAGCAACCAACAGCAGCACATCATGTGTTGGGTATATGACAGGATCTGCTAATATCCATGTAAACCCATTGCCTAATATTGATTCCGTATTCGGTACCGGTACCAGCTATTGCGCAGGTGGAAGCGGAATTGATATTCTCCTCGACGGATCGGATATGGGCGTTAATTATCAGTTATACAGAGGTGGTGCAGCAGTTGGCAGCCCTGTAACGGGTTCAGGTTCACTTCTGGATTTAGGTATGCATACACCAGCCGGCTCTTATACAGTATCGGCTGTAGATCCGCTTACCGGTTGTGCGGCCACAATGGCTGGAGTAGCAACCATATCCATCAATCCCGGTCCTGCAGTTTATGTAGTAACCGGCGGTGGCAATTATTGTGCAGGCGGAGCAGGTGTTCATATCGGCCTGAGCGGTACTACGCTGGGAGTTGATTATACCTTGAATATGGGCACTACAATGGTTATGACAGTTCCGGGTACCGGCTCACCAATGGATTTTGGTCTTCAGACAGCGGGTGTTTATAAAGTAACCGGCGCTGATCATATTTCAGCTTGTGCCAGCAATATGGCCGATTCTGTTACCATCGGTATTAATCCGTTACCAACTCAATATACGGTTACAGGTACCAACAGCTATTGCGCGGGCAGCACAGGTGTTCCGGTATACCTGTCAGCATCAACCACTGCTATTCATTATCAGTTGTACAACGGTTCATCTATGGTCGGTACGTCTTATCTGGTGGGTACAGGTGGTTCGCTTAATTTCGGTATTCATACAGCAGGCAACTACTGGGTAATGGCAGTTAACCCTGCAACCGGATGTTCGGATACAATGGTGAGCAGTGCAGTAATTACAGCTAATCCGCTTCCTGCATTACAGACAGTATCTGCAGGTGGCGCTTATTGCGCAGGCGGTACTGGTTATGATGTTAACCTCGGCGGTTCTTCAATGGGTATCAACTATCAACTGATGCATGCAGGCAGCTCAATAGGCAGCCCGATGGGTGGAACTGGTTCTGCACTTGATTTCGGTTTGCAGACAGGCGCAGGCAGCTACACAATTGTAGCAACAGATACCACAACACATTGCACAACTAATATGACTGGTGCTGCTACTATTTCTATTACACCTCAGCCATCGGTTGATACAGTAACAGGCGGCGGCGCTTATTGCGCAGGTGGTTCAGGCAAAGTGATTAATCTTAATACTTCAAATAGCGGTATCACCTATGAATTAATTATGGGCGGATCTGCGGTAGGCAGCCTGGTAACAGGTACTGGTGGTTTAATTTCTTTCGGAACATTTACCGGCGCGGGAACCTATACAGTAATAGCCAGCCCTGGTGGTTTATGCCAGACCAGTATGGCAGGCAATGCTACCATTTCAATCAATCCTTTGCCAACCATACATAATGTAACAGGAGGCGGAGGATATTGTGCCAATGATTCTGGTTCGGCTGTTACCCTTAACGGTTCAAATACCGGCATACATTATCAGCTTTATCTCGGTACATCAATGGTAGGATCATTTGTTGCAGGTTCTGGTTCTCCACTTTCATTCGGACTTGAGTCAGCAGCAGGTATATACACTGTAGTAGCTACAAATGCACTGACAGGTTGTACTTCAAACATGGCAAGTTCTGCTACAGTAAGTGTAATACCTGTTCCGGTAGTCTATAATGTATCAGGAGGCGGCCCATATTGCGCAGGTGGCGCGGGTTCTGATGTATTGCTGAACAGTTCAAGCACCGATGTTAATTATCAGCTTTATTTAGGCGGATCGGCTTCAGGTACTCCGGTAGCTGGTACGGGTACTGCAATTGACTTCGGAATGCAGACAACTGCAGGCAGCTATACAATAATTGGTACAGATGCTGCTACATTATGTACCAGCAATATGGCTGATACAGTTAGTGTAACCATTATGCCGGTTGTTACTCCGGTTATTAATTCAATTACTGCTACTCCTGGTTTATCTATTAAAATGGGACAAACAGACACATTCACAGTAAGTGTTACCAATGGCGGTACAAGCGGTCCGCTGTATCAGTGGAAGGTTAACAGTTTCCCTGTATCAGGCGCTACCAACAGTACATTCATCAGCAATGAATTCAACAATAACGATGTGATTTCCTGCGATGTAACCAGCACAGGCATGTGTGGCGATGTTACTGTAAGCAGCTCTAAGACTATTACAGTCCGCAATACTGTTAATGTTAACCAGGTTACTGCCGGAACTGCTGATGTATCTGTAATACCTAATCCTAACAAGGGTATCTTTAATGTAACCGGTTCACTGGGTACATCGGATGATGTAGCGGTAACCCTTGAAGTTATGGATGTGGTAGGTCATGTTATTTACTCACAGAAGGTAATTGCCAATGGTGGTAAACTGAATGAGCATGTTCAGCTCAACGGTAACCTCGCTAATGGTATGTATCTGCTGAACCTTCGTTCGGATGTGGCTAACCAGGTATTCCATATTGTAGTTGAGAAATAAGTAAAAGTGTAAATAATTATAGAAACAGGCTGCCCCTTAAGGCAGCTTGTTTCGTTTTTTAACTATATGTGTTAATAAATTTGCCTTGCGAAAAACAAATTCTGCTCCGTTTTTTTTACCTTCATGCTCTTAAATCAGCTTTTATTACTTTTTCCAACATGCAGAAAATAAAGTGTTTATGTATACTGATGCTGGCCGTTTCTTCAATTGCTTCAGCACAAACTCAGAAGCTGGAGCGGCTGATGGAATATTATGAGAAGCACGATAATTTCAATGGTACTGCTCTTATAGTGCGCAAGGGTGCCGTTCTGCTGGCAAAAGGGTATGGATACAGGGACGAAAGGACTAAGAGCCGGAATACGGAGAATACTATTTATGAACTGGGAACCAATACCAACCTGTTTACCGCCGAGGTAATTATACAACTGGACAGCAAGGGCAAACTGGGGCTTGATGATAAACTGGTAAAATACCTGCCCGATTATCCGAATGGCGACCGAATATCGCTTAAGAACCTGCTCAGCCAGACTTCGGGAATATATAATTATTCCAATGACCCTGCTTTTTGTGTGAGTCCTCATTATATACCTAAATCGCGGGAGGAGATCATAGACCGGTTTAAGAACCAGCCACTGGCGTTTGCTCCGGGAGCAGAGTACCAGAACAGCAACTCAAACTATTTTCTGCTGGCGACTGTGATTGAAAAAATTGCCCATAAAAAATATGAGAAAGAGGTAAAAGAAGAGATCCTGTTTAACTGTGGTATGACCCATACCGGTTTTGATTTTTTGAGGCTTCGTGACGAAAATAAGGCTATCGGGTATATTGAGAAAGAACGGGACAGTTATAAGGAAGCGCCTGCAAAAGATTCATTACTGATTTTTTCGGCAGGTGAATTGTACAGCTCAGCTACCGATTTGCTGAAGTATCACAGGGCGCTGCTGCAGCACAAGCTGCTGCCTAAAGACTGGCAGGACCTGGCCTATTCGCCTGTAAAAAACCAGCATGCCCCCTGCTGGGATATATACAGCATGTATAACCGTAAGTTTATGCAGCATGGCGGCGAAATAACCGGATACCGCAATTATATAATAAGGCAGGAAGATGATGATGTGCTGATAGTGCTGCTGGAAAATGTGGTGCGCAACGGGGAAAGCGATTCATCTATTGCCAATAATATTTTACAATGCCTGTATGAAAAAAACTATGTGCTGCCGGGCGAAAGGAAGGTTGCTGTGGCAACTGACAGGCCCCGGCCAACTGCTAACCAGCCTGAACCTGCGAAAGTAAAAAAGCTCAAACCAATTGATGCCGGAGATATGAATAAGTATGTGGGTGAATTTGAAATTACACCGGCATATACGCTATCCTTTGCCTTAAAAGGGAATGAGCTGTATGCAACCAGCCCTGACCAGAAGGGAATAAAGATGGTGCAGGAATCGGAAACTACATTCAGGGCGGCAGGCTGGAATGCAGAGATTGAATTTGTGAAGAATGGCGGCGGATCCTTCAACAAAATAGTGCTGCACCAGCAGGACCAGCTGATACCGGGCGTGAGAACCAGGTAGAGCGGACTGCAAAATTAAGTCAGGAATAGTTAGCGGTATTCAATTTCGCGCTCGGTGATGGTGGCGGGGTTGTCGTTTTTGAGAGTAGTCCGTTTGAGCCAGTTGCCGGTGTTGTCTTCATTTTCATATTCAAATGTAGTTGTGTATTTCAGGCTCTGGTGCGAATCAAATTCTTTTGCAAGTACCTCATTTCCTGCCTCATCAAATTTTGAATTACACTTCAGGAACAGGCTGCCGAATTCGTTATAGCTGTCTTTTATAATCCGGTTGCCCTTGCCATCGTAGCGGTTGATGACCTTCAAGAACAAGGTACCCCCGGCATCATAATTATCTTCTTCTGTTTTATTGCCCTTTTCATCATAAATGCAGGTGGTGCGCACATTCAAGGTTCCATCGGCTTTGAACCTTTTTTCTTCCTGTAGTTTGCCGCTGTCGTTGTATGTAAATGAGGTACGGGATAATGTTTTGCCATCGGGCGAGTAAGTGATAAAAGATACCATATTGCCGGTATCGTTGTAGGTGGTTATGGCTCTGAGCATGAGGCTGTCGCCCGATGCATTGTATTCTTTTTCGGTTACTGATTTTATCTTGCCTTTTAGTTTTTGGCGGGCAAGATCATTTTTGAAGTGTTTGTAGCTATTGTATTGGGCTCCAGCTACTAGGGAAAAGAGTAACAGGCAAATTATTGAAAACAGTGATTTCATCCGGATGTGGCTTTTGTATTTTTATTTACCACGAAGGTCATTAACTTAAGAATTTTTTCAAAATAAATTACTCCGGAGCGCATATTCCTTTACTTCAAAAATATACATCTTACATGAAAAAAAAATAACCTGAAATTGTTACGTTTCAGGTTATTGTATTATGTAATATTAAGTAATTATGTGTATTGGAATATCTGCGTATTTGAATCAGAATACTTTAGGACATGACCAGTTGTAGTTTGGATTCCTTTCCTGCTTGTTGATACGGCCAAGGTAGATAACAGAAATTTCGTAAGCGCCTGCACCGCCGGTAGCCGGGGTAAAGCTGGAAACATTGACATCGTAGCTTACGCCAAAACGCATTTTAGACCACTCAATACCTACATAAGGACAAACTGCATCTCCGTAGCGATACCAGCCTCCGAGATAGAAAATAGTGTTTTTCTGGAATTCTTCGTCATGACCAGGATTGAGGATAAAACCTACTGCTGCGCCTATTACAATTTCGGAAGCAGAAGCCTGTGTCTGGTAAAGCGCGCTGGCATAAAGCACCGTATTCTCATTCATATCGAATGAGCCGCCCATGTAGCCTGATTGACGGGAATGAATGGTAGCATTATCGTTGAGGAAAGTTTCGGTGGGGTTGGTGAGATGATAATAAGAATAACCGATGTAGGCGGTGGAATGATCGGCAATTTTACCGGAATACATGATACCCCCGTTGAAATCGGAATAGCCAATTGAGGTTTTAGGGAAGAACTCGTGGGTAGGATTAACAAGACCCTGCCCGGGCTGGTTCATATCTTCGAAAGTGAGCTTGGTAAAATCGAGTGATTTCTGAACATAATTTCCCTGGAAGCCAATAGAAATATGCTGCTGCCTGTCGAAGCCGAAAGCTTTGTGATAAGCCAGCGAAAGGCCTGCGGTAGTATTGGTAAGGCCACCTGTACCTGATTTATCGTACAATACCATGAGGCCGGCACCTAATGCATCGCCCTCCGGTAATTTACCTTTCAGCATAGCCATATCGAAAGAGGCCGTGCCTGTAATGTAAGGATTTGCAGATACGGAGCTCCACTGAGTTCTGTAATTGCATGCAAAACGAATATCCTCAGCTACCAGGCCGGTCATAGCCGGATTCAAAGTGAGCGGTGATGTGAAATATTGTGTAAAGTGCACATCCTGCGCAATTGCAGGGCCCGCCAACATTAACGAAACGCCAACTCCAAATAATAATTTCTTCATCGTAAAGTCATTTAATAATACCAATTAAAACCGTACCGCAATTTAAGCGAATTATTCTTTCTATACAAGACAATGCAAAATATTATTTTGGTTGGGTAAAAAAAAGAATTTTATTCCACAAAATTAATAATAGCCGGTTACCAGTATAAAATAGCTGAACCTTGATTTACAGTATTAAACGATATTCACGAATTGCACACTTAATGAGAAAAAATAATTGCACAGATTATTGTTGGTTATGAGTAGTTTAGTTGTTGATAATTGCGGCTACTTTCGGTAGTAAGCAATGTATGTCTGAAGCGGAATTTGTGGAATTAAAGAATTTTCAGAATTAAGAATTGCGCATCAACCGGAAAAATATTTTTGCACAGAAAATTATTGATATTCAATTATTTATGCCAATTGGAAACTGAAACGTTCTGGAAAAATCTCACAGGCGCTAAGTCGCAATTTGCAAAAATCCATTTTAAGACCGCAAATCCCAGTAATGCCGGTTTATAATGTCTTATTGGTTTTTTTCTTCCCGGTAAAAAGTGCAGTCTCCTGAAAAAGGCCTTTTGTTTGGTTATCTCATTCTCATTTATAGAAGACAATGGGATAATGATTATTGCTGAAACCCTTGCTGGTGGCTGATATAAAATAATTTACGATTATCTCATCATATCCCATTCTTTGCGAGATTGGGAATAGAGCTACTTAATGTCGGTTCGGAGTTTATTAACAAGATTATCAATTTATTGTGTCAATTACTCATTTTTGCCATCAATACATGCGATGCCTTCAGCATCGGCATAACTCCCAGATTGGTTACTATAGACATTTAATCCCTTCGGGA
>CAILLK010000132.1 GCA_903835005.1 uncultured Bacteroidota bacterium
AAAGTACCGTATCATATCTGCAAACGGTATCATTTCCACAAGGGTTATAGGCAACTGCACATACATGGTATGTGCCAATCGCAGTGTAAGTATGGGTAGCGGTGAGTCCTGTATCAGTATGTCCATCCCCATATATCCATAGAACACTATCTAAGGCAGTAGTGGTTCCGGTATACGTAACATCTATGGTATGCATACCTGTTATTGTAAAAGCTGCTAAAGGAGGCCCGACACATGGCAGAACAATATTTGTACAGTCAGAATCATGTCCACAATCAGTATAGACCGTAACGCATAATTGAAAGGTACCAGCCACGGTATATGTATGAAGAACTGTAGTTCCGGTTCCGGTATGCCCATCTCCAAAACTCCATACAATACTATCTATCCCTGCTGTAGTGCCTGTATATATTGCTCCGACTGTATGGGTGCCTGTATCAGTAAAGGTGGCCGTAGGCATTGAAGTGCAGCTACAATTTACCCCGTATTTCATAATAAAGAAATCAGTATTGCCACCAATAGATTGATACGCAGGTATGGCAGGGGTTCCAGCCCATATACTATCTTCAACATATCCTCCAACATATAGGTTGCCAACTTTATCTGAGGTAATAACATTTGCACCATTATAAAATCCATCTCCATTTATATGTTGTATAGTTTGCAAATCACCATTGGAATCTACAACCACCAGAAAAGGGCCTTGCCCATCACCTGGTGGTGTTACTATACTCGCAACTCCATCGGTAACTAATCCTGCATAAGTACCTGCTGCAGCAATCTTTCCATTAGGTAAAAGAGTAATTGAATTTAGATAATCAACATCTATATTATTGTCATAATGTTTAATCCATAAAGGAGACCCGTTTGTATCAGTTGTCAAAATAACAGACATATCATAAAGGGGGTAATGAGTATTCATTACAGAATCACCATTGTAGGAAAATGTTACGGTAGTTAATGTTGGCGATTGTGCAGAGCCAGAAAAATGCAAATGTTTAGAATTGTCTAATACAACTCCTTGTATTGCATCATCATCACCATGGCCACAAAAATACATCCATAGCAAATTTCTACTGGCATCAAAAGCAGCCGCAAAAAATGTATCAGTTAGAAAGCCACCATAAATTCCTTGATTAATTTCACCTGATACATATAATTTGTTTGTTGTCGGATCAATTACAGCAGAGTTAAAATGCCAGGGTGAATCAATGTTTAATCTGTTCTGGCTTACTAAAGTGCCAGATGCATTGTAAACAAGATCATAAACACCACATATGCTTGTAACAGTCGGTGTTATGTGTACCCCAGATTTCATATAATTAAAAAAATGAGCATGATTTTCCCCGTCAACTGCTAGAACAGAACCAGTAGAATATTCACCATCCTCTGTTGAGATAGTATTATCGCCAACATACCTTATCCAATTAAAATGTCCGGATGTATCAAATTGAACAAGATTTTCGGATTGATATGTCCAAGAAATTGCTGTATCGTTTCCTATATACAAATGATCTCCATTTAAAAAGAAACCTGCAACATATAAGTTTCCCAAACTATCTGCGGCTATACCATATGGAATACATTCTCCACCGGATGAAGCAATAAGTTTCGCCCACCTCATAACTCCATCGCATGTATAACTGGTAATTAAAGTATTGGGATACACGCCATAAGCACTACTTTTATAGAATGTATCTGCATATATTGGTAAATTGCCAACTAAACTGAGCGCATAAATATTACCATTAGGATCAGTACACATATACTCAGTCTGCTCCCATGTTGATATAGGATCGGAACTAAAATCCTGTGGAGTACCACCACCAGTTGCCCACTTAAATTGTTGAGCATAGGATGGAATAATACATAAAAAAACAAGGATAGATGTTAATATAATCCGCTCAATGTATTGCTTCATGGATTAACTTTTTATAAAGGTATGTAAAGTATTTAAATAACCGCTCCGAAACCATCGGAGCGGTTATCATGTTGCTTATTTTCCCGTAATGACAATCCGTTGTGTCTGCAATGGTTTACCATCTGAGGCCATCTGTATGATATACATTCCTACAGCCCAGCTATTGGTATTTATCAGCCAAGTTCCATGAGAGTCCTGAGGAGCTATGTATGCCATTTTTCGGCCAACCGCATCAAAAACGGTCAGACTCCTGTTATTGTTTCCAACGGTCCCATATTCATATGCGGCTGTTACATCACCAGAGGAAGGATTTGGAAATACAAGCAATGCGCTGGCTATATCAGTTTGCAAATTGATATGGCTACCACTGCTTGAATCTGGTGAATGAACCATCCTTTCTTCGATCCATGAACAAGTATCCAATGGAATTCTTATTTTCGAAAAACACATAGAGCCGTCATGTTCTCTTATCAAAAGTTCAACGGTAACACTATCAGGAGGAGGCACCACGAGAGTGGTAAATGTAAGCGTTAAAGAATAGGAACCACCTACAATAGTACCCGAGAACGGATCAATAGGCCCGATATCTGTACCTAAGGTATAAGTTCCTGGCCCCAGACTATTGAAACTAACCACGATGCTATAGCTCGCTGGATTGCCAGATGTGCATGTAGCAACAGCACTAAGTCTTGTCTGTTTACATCCATTGCATTCACTAACTGATACCGTCATACCGCTTGAAGTTGCAGTACAAAGACCAGGATCAAGAGTCCAATAATACGTGCCGCTACTGCCAATGCTATATGGGGCCATTAAGCCAGAGCCAGAAAGCTCTGTTGTGGTATCATCAAGCCAAGCCCAATAACTGAAAGTATCGTCAGGTGGTCCATACAGCAGCAACGGCAGTTGTTGAGTACAGATGTTATAGCAGCCAGTGGGGAAGTACTGGAAATAGGTTTCAGGCGATAATGGCACTCCAACATTTGCATAGCTGGAACATCCATTCATGTCTGTAAACATTACCTGGTAGGGACCGCCGGAGTTAATAGTGTCATAAGCTCCATAATGGCCATCACTCCAATTGAAGTAACCAAATTCAGAATTAGATGCCGAAAGCGCGATTTGGTATGTTGCACAGTTCAAGATGTTCGGTACGGTTATTACAGGACTAGGTGGTGGTGGAAGAACTTGAATGGAGTCAACCGCCGATGAACTATAGCAAGTGGAATCAGAAGTGGAATCAAAAACACCAATTACCAGTTGGTAATAATAGTCTGATGCAGGAACTGCATCATTAATTGTTGGGGTAATCACACCCGTAGAACTTCCATTTCTAAACCAGTTATAGGTAACGCCAGATCCAAGATAACCCGATAATTGCACTGCATTTGGAGCACAAAATATCTGCTTGCCAGAAATTGAAGGAATTGGAGGAGTAATAATCCTTACTTCTTTCACAGGCAAAGGATCTGTTTGCCGACATTTATGGTTGTCAAATACTGTAACCCAATATGGGCCGGATGCATGAACAGTATCAAAACCTGTGGTGTTTGTAACTCCATTTGACCAAATAAACGAATCCGGTACTATGCCAATATTATGCCAAGATAATATAATTGGAACATCATTGGAACATGCACTTATTAAGGTTGGTAAGTTCAAATCTCCATTGAGTAAATTATCATAAATAACAACATTCTGTGTTGTACTATCCTTACATCCTATACTATCAGTAACGGTCAGCTTTACCGTTTTTATCATTGGATCAATACTACCAGCAAAAGTATAGGTTTTCAAAGGATTTGAAATTAATATTCCAGAGCCATCGCCAAAATCCCAATTAAAATTTGCAATACCAGCAGGAGAAATTGGCGTGAATTTTATTGGAATTCCTGTGCAAATAGGAGAACTAGTATCAGTAAATACCGCATTTGGAGGACCCGGTAAAATTATATTATGTATTGCAGAGCAGTTGAATAATCCATCAGGATCAGTTCCATAAACAGTTTCAAAAACAGTATATGTACCCGGTGCTGCAAGTGAAAGACTAAGGTTAGGTCCGCCTCCAATTCTTACAATTCCGGTATCCCATGCAATACTGTCAATATGCCACCAAGGCACATAAGCTGAAAGATCAGTGAGGAAGACACTATCAAATCCTCCCGTTCCACAATGTAATACCCATCTGAAATCTGGAATAATACCTAAGGTATCTGCAATAATAGAATCTGCGTGGCATCCGCTAGGGGCACTGAGAAAATTGAATTTATATATTCCAGGATCATTGTAAGTGCAGGTTACAAAATTTGTATCTAATTGCAGAGGTCCTCCTGGCGGTGTAATATCAGCCCGCCATGATCCTGAAACTAAAGTATCAGCACTGAGTGTAAGTACGCCGCAAGAATCTGTTGCGCTATAGTAGATTACACAAGAACCGCCGCCTGGGCTATCAACGCCACCACCTAATCCAACTCCAAGCATATCACAAGAATCCAGATTATGGAGAACAATATGATTTGATTGTGTCATGCAACCATTGCTAGCTGTTACCTCAAACCATATGCCATAACTAGAGGGTAATGGCGCCCATGTGGAAGTATAGAATGTATCTGTTGATCCAGGCGGTACTCCTGTGCCGTACCACTGGTAAGTAAGCCCTGATACATTATTTGTAACTGTGCCCACAATAAGGGCATTGGTAGTTGGGCATAAATTAATGTTATCGGCAGTGCTGGCATAAGCAATCGGTCCAGGCTTGATTGCTTCATATAGGCTGGTACTGCCAATAGGAGGACAGCCGCCTCCACCTGGAGTTACCGCTACTGTTACATGATATATAATATTCGCTGTTGTAGGATTAAGAGGAAAACCATGAATAACAGTTGAGGCGCTACCGACTGTATTTGGTGAGCCATCACCCCAGGCAAATGTATAGTAACTACCACCTGTTGTTGCCACAAAAGTAATCGGTGTGTTAGGGCAGCCAGGATTTGGTGAAGATGTTAAAGTTACTGTTGGTGAAGGATTGACAGTTACTAATAGTGTATCTAATACAGTAACATCGCATTTAGTGATAGAAACAATAACAGATGCAGTAATTACACTTGTATTATTATTCCATTGCACCGATATATTCGGAGTATAATTTCCCGTAATAACACTTCCAGCCGTATTTGGAATTATTTTCCAGTTATACACTTCTCCACGAGTATAGTTACACGTATAATTATGCGATGAGTTGGCACACACATGATTTGGCCCTGTGATATTCGGATTAACCAATTCCTGAATCACATTAAGAGTTGTAACATTTCCCTGACAATATGGTGAAATGATACTTTCCAGATTTACACTGATCGTTTTTGTTCCGGTACTGGTCCACACCACAGTAACACTATCCCTGCCAGACATGGGAACTAATGTTCCGCCTGTAATCTGCCAATTGCATATATAGCCAGGAGTATGAGTGAATGCAGCATAGGTATAGACCCGACCTAAGCAAACTGTATCAGGGCCTTTCATGCTGTCAATCGGCGGAGGATTACCTTGAACAGTTATAGTTAATGGCGGCGCACAGAAGCTGCCGGATACTGAAAGATGATAAGTACCTGGAACGAAGTTTATAGTTACGCTGCTTGCACCAGGTGTAGAAGGATAAACTGCACCGGTACTATCTAAAACCGTCCAGATACCAGTGTACATAGCTGGTATATTATAGGTATAAGTTCCAGGGCAGACTGCTGTTAGCCCGTTTATATGTATTTGCGGCACCACAGTAATAGTTTTGTAAACATTACCGCCGCAAAGCATAATGCGGTTCTGATACCAGCCATGCAAAGTATACGTACCAGGTCCGGGAAACTGAACCACAACTTTATAATTATCTCTATAGCCAATTACCGCTCCGGAATCGCCCAACACGCCCCACATATATTGTGTAGCAGCCCAGAGTGGCAGTTCGTATTCAAACTGTTCTCCGGCACAAGCTGTGCCTGGTCCTTCGATAGTTGCATTTTGAAGTATGACCGGAATCTTTAAAGTTATTGTATCAGGGCACAATGCGCAAGGTTCCATCAGTTGAACGTACCCGAATCCATCTGGCCCGATGCTATTCCATTTTACTGTTATGATGTTACTACCGAATCCTGATAGTATGGTGCCTCCGATTACTGTCCAGTTATAAGTTCCGCAGCCGTCTACAGCAGTCGAGTAGGTTGCAATTCCGCTGTCGCAAACAATAGAAGCGCACTGTATTGTCGGCCCAGGGTTTTCGAAAACCTGAATTTTTATCCTGTAAGTATCAGTACAGCTACACGCATTTTTTACCACCAATGTAACCGTATACAATCCGGTTACTGAATAGGTATGATTTGTATTCTTTATGGTTGAACCCGTGCTGTCGCCAAAGTTCCAAATCCACGACACTATCGGTGAGGTGCTATCAGCAGAAGAAGAATCGAAGAAATATATAGTCTCTCCAAGACAAGCAGTAAGAGAACTTTCACCAAAATAGGCGTGAGGTTTTGAGATTACTTTTATGCATGTAACAGAAGCTGTGCCAGAGCAATGACTGATACTGTCATACAAAGTTATGCTACCTGTCGTTCCGGCAATAGGCCAGAATACATCAATACTATCTCCATAATTAGTAACAAGTGATCCACCGGTTACGACCCAAGTATATACACTTCCTGCAACACCATGTGCGTAATAGCGGATCAGTGAACTATCGCATACCTCAATACAACCTGGGAATCCTGAGACAATTCCACCACCTGGCCCAGCGCCATCACCTCCTGACGTTGCCAGTGTCTGACAGGCTACTATAGTGTTGGTTGTAATAAAAGGTGCAAGATTTACGATAACATTTGTTGTTACTACAAATGGACCACACGGCCCGGATGCAGAATAGGAAATTATAACTGTTCCGCTGCTTACTCCGGTAACAACGCCAGTTGTAGCATTTACGGTTGCAATGGCTGTATTGCTGCTAGTCCAGATACCACCTGCAACAAAATTTGTAAGAGTATCTGTTAGCCCTGAACATACCGCCATTATTCCTGTAATGGGCGGGAAAGAATCTACTACCACTATCGTATCATAAACTATAGATATACCGCAGATGTCAGTATTGACGTAATATATAACGGCTAATCCCTGGGTCAAACCAGTAACAACAGCCGTCATATAATCAACGGAAGCAATGCCAGGAGTAAGACTTCCCCAATACCCGCCTGGATAGGTATCGCTTAATGCAATTGAATCTCCGACGCAGATTGAATCTCCGCCAGTAATTGGAGGAACTAAAGGCAGCGAATCAACATAAAATGTCAGGGTTGCATAACATCCTGTTGGCATCGTGTAACTTATGGTTGTAGTACCGGATGTAACTGTCGTAACAATGCCCGTGGTCGCACTAATTGTGGCAATGCTTGTATTGCTACTTGTCCATGTTCCGCCAACAGTTGCATCACTTAATGTATCGGAAGTCCCTAAACAAGCAGAAGAGGCCCCTGTAATAGCAAGCGGCAGTGGGTTTACCGTTATTACTGCTGTGATACTGCATCCTGTATGTAATGTGTAAGTGATAGTATCTACACCTGGTGAAATTCCAGTAACTATTCCAGTAGTGAAGCCTATAGTTGCGATACCCGTATTGCTGCTGATCCAGGTTCCACCTCCGGCATCCGTTAGAGTGTCATTCAGACCTACACAAACATTTAATGAACCGGATATAGTTGCTGGTAAAGGGTTTACTGTTATCGTATCAAGAGTAAAACAACCACCTGTCATTGTAAATGTGATAATTGCCATACCTGCTGATACACCTACACAATAGCCTCCTCCCGTTAGAGTAATATTTGAAGAGAACGTAGTATAAACTCCCGACCCGGTATCTGCTAAATTAATGAATGAGCCGATACACACAGAATCTGGGCCGACAATAGATGAAGGAGCCGGCATCACTGTAACCGTAAAAGTTGTAGCGCAGCCAGTGCCTAATGTATAAGAGATAGTATCTACTCCAGGATATATTCCGAATACAATTCCTGTACCAACTCCAATGGATGCAATGGAAGGATTAATCGAATTCCAGGTACCTCCAATACTTGCATCTGATAATGAGGTAGTTGCACCTGCACATAATGAAGATGCTCCTGTTATCGAAGCAGGTAAAGGATTTACTGTAATGATATAATATGAAAAACATCCCCAGCCTGCAGTATAGTAAATCGTATCCACCCCGGCGGTTATGCCAGTTACGATTCCTGTACCAGCCCCTACGGTGGCATTAGTATTGCTGCTGCTCCATGTGCCACCTGACATATCATCAAACAGCGTGATTGACGAGCCAACACAGAGAACATCTGCCCCATAGATTGGGAAAGGCAATGGATTTACCCATATGGTCATAGAGACCGTGCAACTATCTGGCAACATGTACGTAATGGTATCCATCCCAGGAGAAACTCCGGTAACGATACCTGTTACTGCGCCTACTATAGCAATTGTAGGATTACTGCTGAACCAAGTTCCGCCAGGTGTACCATCGGTTAAGGTATTTGCATAACCAACACATGCAGTTGATGAACCTAAGATACTTGTAGGCAGTGGATTTACAGTAACAATTGTGAAAACAGAACATCCATAAATATTAGTAAAAGTAATCGTATCTGTTCCTGGCGCTATTCCTGTAACGATTCCGTAATAGATATCAATAGTAGCAATGCCTGTGTTAAGAGAGTGCCAGGAACCACTGGCAACTGAATCACTTAGGGTTGTCGAAGACCCCACGCACATTTTTTTAATTCCGGTAATTACTGATGGCAGCGGATTCACTGTCAGTATCTTATAAACTGAACAACTGGTTCCGATGGAATAGGTTATTGTATCAACTCCTGGTGACATGCTTGTAATAATTCCAGTTGATGCACCAACTGTAACAATAGCAGTATTGCTACTGCTCCATGTACCGCCAATTGAAGCGTCTGTATAAATAGTAACTGCACCTATACACAATGACGGAACACCGATTATTGGAACCGGAGGAAGATATATGTGAATTGTATCGTAAATTTTTACTATGCAGCCAAGATTATTAGTGTATGTATAGCAAATAATGGAATAACCACCTTCACCACTTAAAATGGATGCTTGGTAAGCCGAATCAGAATTGAAGATAGAATCATAACTTGTAACGAGGTATCCTAAAGAGTCCGTCAACCAGCTAAATGTACCACCAGGGATATTTACAGTTGTATCAAGGTTAATAATTTCTCCTTTGCATATTACATTTGGTACTGAAAAAGTTGGCAATGTACTGGCTGGTATGATACTTACATCGTCTATTATATAATATGATTGAAGGAAACTAGTACTTCCATCAAGGTATTGAGCGGGTAATATTATAAGTGTATTAGCAGTAAGCCCAGTATAAGGTACATATTGCCAATAATAATGCCAGGCTGTATCCGGTTGGGAAATATTAAAAGCGCATAATGGAATTAATCCTGGAGGCAATGGGCCAACTAATCCTAAATATGGAGGTAATGGTGGAATGCTTGTACTTACCGCAAGTTGCAAGTGAGTTGTTGTAGGAGAAAAGCCTGCTGAGTTAGCTAATTTAGCCCATAAGCCTACTAAATATGTATTCCCGGCAACTAAACTTGAGGATAGTGGTGATTGTGGGCTTTCACTAATTTGAACTGCGCCAAGCCAATATGACTGGAAACCCAAGAAATGGTTATTAGGTAATGCACTAGATAAATGAACATCCGTAGCTGGGGCTCTAAAATAGGCATTAGGTATGGACGATGACGGAGCGCAACCACTTCTTGAAAAAATATCAGGTGTGCCTATATATGATGACCAGCAATGTACAAGGGCATCAATATCATTACAAGCAGGAGAATCAACATTTTCAAAACCTCCATTAGAAACAAGATCACAAGCGCTCGGTGTGCAACTAGCATCACCAACATAAGCGTAGACATACGTTATATTACCAATTGCTCCTGTCGATGTATTAACTGGAATATACCGCAGTAACTGGATGCCATATGTACCCAAGGTTGGTGTGAATGTAATGACAGTAGAACTATTTCCTGACGTAGCAGAAAGCGTCCCAGATCCTTCTATCACTTCAAGACATTTAAAACTATCGGCGTTAAAATCATTAGCTAATAAACTAGGAAATGCACCACCATTAATCGTTACAGGTACTCCGGCGGTTGTAAAAAATTCAAACACTCCTGGAGAATCAATGCCATCATCAATTCCTGCTATTTGATTCCCACAAACAGTTGTATGGTAGTTGTTAAAATTAAGATCAGTTGAATTACCAAATGTAGTATCTACAATATACCCAATATCACATAGTACCTGTCGTTCTTCCGGTTTTGGGTACCGCCTCATAGCACCGGGATTTGTTACTGGAAGATAAGGCCCAGGCACAATAGCATTGCTCATAACAAAATATTGATGATCACTTAATGGAGGTGATAAAACAAATGTGGATGGAACCTTGCATAAATCATCGAAATGACTCAGGCTACTACCTCTTTGGTAACAATTGGGTGTGTATACAGGTTGCGTCAATGAGCCGTCAACATACTGAACAGCATTAGTACACACCGTGTCATCAATATAAACACCTGTGTCGTAGCCAACTGGACATCCTAAGGTGCCACCAGGTGACAAAACAGTCGATGGTGTTAAGCTTGTATTAAAACCCCATTGATATAAATCACAAACATCCGAAGTTTTTATTAAAGGAATCCAGGTATTGTTTGTTTGTAAATGAGCATCGTACCTGGTAAAGTAATTAAATCCTGCTCCCAGTCTCGATTGTCCGTTGTAATCAATCAAAGTCATAAAACCGAGTGCATGTAACATCTCGTGCAATGCCACACTGTATAAATCCACGGTATCAAGACCAGGAGTACTAGTTAAAGATGTGTTCCAAGCAATAGAACCATCAAATTTGAAAGCCATCCAGCCATGAAAAAATGTGGCTCCATAACTATATGTCCCACCTGCGGTATATAATGGACTTGTAACATTCCTGTATGCATCAGTGCCGGAGTTAAGAGTAATCCAAACAGCATTATCTTGAATACCAGAAATAGTTGTAGATGAAGGAACATTATAGAAAGAAGCAGCTACACCAGCATAATTTGGTGGTAACCAACCTACACTATCCGGGCAGCGAACCCATATATTTATTTTCTGCCCCGTTAGGGAAGTTGTAAGTGGCGAATGGATGAATTGAGAAATATCTTGTAATACCTGACAAACTACATTCCTGCGAGCAACATTAGCAGTAGATGTTCCCTCAAGGCCACATCCCGGTTCGAGATACATCTGAAAATATCCTGAACTGCAACTTGCAATTTCATCACCCTCTGGATTATATAACCCCTTTGCGGCTGATCTAAACGTATCATTTATTGCGATTTCTCCTAAAGAATATTTATGGCCTAAATAGTCTATAACGGTGTCTAGCAGCCTTCCTGGCGTGTAATAATTTCGATTTTGACCAAATGACTTTATAGGTTTTGCAAATACAATTGCAAACAATGAGCAAAGTATGCCCACTTTCAAAAAGAGTAGTTTGTTAATGAACCTTCCCATGATATTTATTTTATAAAGTCAACAATGATTTTCACTAATTTATATTGCAATATTTGAACGATGTAAACGTACAGTTTAAAAATTTCACCCGCAACGGGAATTTATGCAAAAGGCGGGGGTATTTTCCCCGTATCAGGTGGGGGTGTTTTTCCCGGGGTAAATTATCAACTATTTGTTGTAATTACGGCGGCATTGCATTTTGAGCAACCACACCGCTCCCTTTCGTAATGCAAAGCACTGCAAGAATAGCCAGCACGTAGCCTCCCACCTGCCATGCATTCAGTTTTTCGCCGGTCATTACATACTTAATGAAGGATGCACATACAGGAAAGAGAACATATATCGACGTAACCAAAAAGAGTTTTCCACCGGAGGTATATGCAGAAATGAAGAAATAGTCGGCTAGGGTGAAAACTACCCCGACTCCGAGAGCAACCCATAATAGTTTGCCAATTTTTGGAAATTGAAACCCCGTTCCGTAGGTATTTCTTACAATGAGCCAGGCGGTAAATGTAAGAGTAAATATAACCCCGCTATAGCACATCATGATAGTAAGTGCATTCAGCTTTGAAAGCTTTTGCTCCACTAACACATTAGCCAATGCATAGCAGATCATGGCGAGTATGGCGAGTATGGAATATATGACCGGCTTCATGGTTGTAGTCTTTGAACGGTGAATTTTTTAAGGTAGAATTCAGGCTTATATTTTCTTTTGGATTGCCGCAATTGGGGTATTCCCAAGTCCTGCTCATAATTCCAATACAGAATGTTATGATCTATTAATTGCTTGCTAACATGAAAGTGTAAAGCCTCATTGAGACCTGAATAGCTGCTATCTGCCTTTAAAAAATGCCCCATAACATATTGTTCAGTAAGCAGTTCATACGCCGCAAACCCAATCATTGTTCTATTGTCATATATTGCCAAGATCTTGCTATTGCATTCCTTGTTATGAATGAACCGCACAAAGGCACTGTATTCGTTCAATTCCAAGTGATTTAAGCTTTTGCCTTTTGCCCATCGCTTAAAGAGATCAATACATGCATTGACAGGAATATCATTCGTGCCATAGGTAGCAACCGCATGATGAGGATACAACTCAAAATATTTCTTGCAGCCTCTGGCCCCCGGATTGGAATTGCACGAAAGCCCCGGTAGGCTGCATAAGTAAGGAACTGAGAGGATGTAATCATGGGAATCCTCATCGGGTATAATCTCAAAATGATTACACTGGATAGCAGCAGCGACACATTCGGGGATTAGCTTCAAGCAAGGCTCCTGGAACTTTTGTATAGAGTACTCAATGAGCATACTTGCCGTGTACGCTACATAGTTCTTACCGATAAATGAAAGGAACGGTTTTTCGGTGAGATAGTCATAGAACAAGAGTACAAGGTTGCCATGCAACTGAGACAACATCATTTTCTCTCTGGTATTCCAGGACCACAGACTGACAAAATTGAAGTCCGAATATGGCGGGAAATCTTTGGTGAATTGTTCTACATTTTTTCGGTCACTCCATTCGATGTTTTTAAATTGGGGAAAATTTGGGATCATTAATTTTCTTGTTTTCTTCCATCATGTCCCTTGACGGATTGCCACAAAAAAACTGCGTGGGACATCTCACTTACCGTAATCGAGGTACTGAGATACCCACAAACGAAATAAGGGAAAGCCCACGCATTGCGTAGGCGTCTTGCTTATCTCTCGTTTGTTTTGAAATTTCTCAGTTTTCGATTACGAGTATTAGCTAACGCAATTATGTTATATGCCTATTGTTGTCTTTTTATAATCGTATAGTCTGTCGTTTTTGTTTGATGTAAAAGTAAAGAGAATTTCTGTATGCCAAAAGAAGCAAAAGAAAAAGGCCGACAATTATTTTGCCAGCCTTATCAGTTTTCAATAGCGACTATTCACAGTCAAATCTTACTCAATAACCTTATCTACCTCTCCGAGAAACAAGAAGTTAATAGCCTTCTCAGCTTGTTGTCCGGCAGAGTACAGCATGTAATTATCCTGCTCAAACTTCCGTATCCATCCGGCTATATACTCAGGTTCCGAAACAATTTCAAGATTTAGACCGTGGTGGAACATGAGATACGCAGCACCAATCTCAGCCACTAGCTCCTCATGCGAAAAGGCATCATAGCCAAACTCAGACATCTGAATCAGATCTTTCCTGTTTAAGCGGTTGTAGTGTCCGGTGCTGTGGATCAGAGCATGGAATTGGGCATAACAGTAGGCCTCTTTGGTAGGATAAGTCTTTTCAGCAGGCATGTTAATGAAATCTTCCAAAGGGTTGTAGTACGCCTTCTTCTGGTCCTTGGATTTGATGGATACAATGTCCTGTATCGGTTCCATCCCAGGTGCTACCTCAGGGAATGTCTTACCATCTGCCCACCTACATTGAGCAATGTTGAATACCGTATAGTACTTCAACTGCATCGGTTTCTTTGCATCCGGTAACTCAGCGCTGGTCTCGTCAGCTACCTCATTTTTCTTGCTATCTGAGAAATAGAAGACAATGTGGGGCCTCTCCTCTGGCAGTATGGCTCCATCCAGTTCTTTCAACTGTTTGGAGGTCAGGAACAGGTTCCGCTTATACCCAAGCGAAGCCAGGAGCATTCTGTTCACTCCACGGTATACATGCCCGGATGCAACGTTCTCAGGTATTCCGGCCTCAGCCCAGGATACTCGCCATGGGACGATTCCTTTGTGCAGTAATTCAATGACTTTCTCCGACAGGATGCCGTACACATTTTTCTGTGCATTCTTTTTCGCTGTTTGCGCTTCCATACACTTTGTTTTTTTGTTGTTAAAAAATTTGGTTCATGCACAGTGTAGAAAATGGGAAGGCACTTGTCAGGGGGGAAGATGTTGCCTTTATAGGCAACATCTACTATGAAAACTTCTAAATCATTGTTGTACCATCAAGAAAATACCGTTTATCAACGGTATAAAAAGTAGTTGAATAACGCTCCTATTGTTCTGTTCCTCCAATCTACCTTTATTAAATAAAATTGGGAGTATTCCGAAAATCCAATAAAGAGTAGGACTGGAAAGCCGAAAACAGACAGAGTAGGCATAAAATATAAAATCAAACAAAATGGCAGACGTAAAACCGACCAAAACATTATTACAGGAATTTCTCGAATCTATCGAACAAATACCTGGAGACCTTGTAGCCGCAGCATTAAAATCCAGCGAAAACGAGGATGAGAAAGCAATCATTAACGCATTTGCTCCGACCTTGGTAAATCAATTCAGAGAACTTAGTACTTATATCACTGAGATTTCGTATTCAGCATCAAAGCAGACGCTTGTTGAGGTTGAAAGGCTATTGAAAATGACATCTGGTGTTTCATTGGTGAAAAGTTTAAAGGTGGCCTTACCAAGTATCGGTTCTATTATTGGAAAGCTTGGTATTGCAGGAATCATCAAGGAGATCAAAAAGATAATATATTTCATACTGCAGACTTTTTTCCCAAATCTACCAAAGTGGGTATGGGAACTAATCTTGCTTATTGACCAAATTATAAATGATATTCTAGGCGGCGGCATTATTAAGATCAAGAATGCATTGTCTGAAGCTGAAATAAATTATTTGGCCGAATTGAAAGGGTTAGTACAGCTACAGATAGCAACACGAGATTTAGGGGATACCCAAGATGATGAATAGTAGGGTTTTAATGTGTGATAAGACTAGTCTTTAAAAGCATTAAAAGGGAATTGAAATAAAGTTTAAAAGGCACCTTCATCATCGGGTGCCTTTTAAAATAATTGTAATTGCGAACCGCTTACTGAAGGCGCTGAATCTCTGAATGGTATTACGATTTCAGGCTTTGACACACCTTCCTTTTTCTCGAAAGCTGCTTTATGCGAATGCCATAGATGTGAATTCTCCTTCTGCTTAATCTTGAATATCCAAAACGGCAGGAACGAGGTAACACAACTCAACTTAAAATCATCAGGGGAAAGGGAATCTCCCCACATTACTTCTGCATGGAAGAAGCCATTCAGTAACAAATTGAGCACAGTCATTTTTACACACGTATGGTCAATGTCTATGCCAAAACGCAAATTAAAATCCCCAAGGTGTTTTAAGCTTTGAGTCTAATATTAATTGGTGCCTTTTGTATTAATCCTCAATATGGGGAAGGCAATTGATAATGAAGTTTTTCATTTTAATAATGCAACTTCATTGCTACTTGTTATATTGCAAACAACATTATATATCTTAGAGTTAAATGCTTGAATCACGCAAATATTATTAGTTCCGTATTTTAAATGGTTGATTTCATTGTTTGAATCAATAATATAGTCCTCGTCTACTTGAAAATCATTTCCATTTTTCAGTTTATAATAAGACACCTGATTTAATATAATTTTTGATTTCTTAGTTTTCTGCAGAGATCTTAAAGATTTTAATGAGTTTTCAGTGCATCCAGAACAGCTACTTTCTGAAACAATTATGTAATTTGTACTGTCTTTTGCCAATGGTATATTGAATTGTCTAGTTAGATATTGCGAAAATATATTCTCGTCCTCAATGTATTTAGGAGGATTTTTACTGACACTACCACAACTGGACAGTAATAAACAGAAAGGAATTAGTAATTTTCTTTTAAAGAGCATAAATTAGTATTTTTAATTGGTGATTATTGAATGTAGGAATATATAATTTATTATTGTAATACAAATAAGTTTTTGAATAAATTTGAAAATTAAACATTAATCGCTTTATGCAATTAAATTTATTATCAAGGACATATGCAATTACAGGTTTGTCATCATAAATTGGTACATGACCTGAAGCATCTGGTTTATTGTTCTTAAGTGCCAATGTGCGAAATAAAAGAGTATTGCCAGAGATTCTATCGTACGAAAGAGAAGTATAATTATCGGTAGTCAGGGAATAATTAATAGCATAATGAAAACTTGTGATGCTATCATCATCAAATTGAAAAATATTGTTTTTCATCACATTGCTTAATATGACTTCATCCGTTTTGTCACTATAAATATTATATTTGTATATTGTATTGTTTGTTGAAAAACAGTAGAATATCATGCTATCAGCTGCTAGACATGCAACTGGCATTTGAATATGAAAGAATTTCTCTTTATACTCTTCTGGGAATGTTGCAAAATTTCTGGTTTCTACCAAGCTTGAATCATTAATTCGAAAGATCCCTAATATTTTTTTCGAAAAATAGGCAATCCTTTCACTAGGCTTAAATAGTTTATAGTATTGCTGCTTACAGAATAAAATGTTACTACCAATGAACAAAGGGGTATTAGCATCATACAAAAAGGCCTTAGGCGAATCATTACTTTGGTAATTTATACTTGTACGTTTGCCATTAGCGATTACAAGAATAGAATTAGGTCTACTAGGCGGGTTTAATTGGAGCGCCTTTTTGTCTTCTCCATGATATAACATATACAATCGCTTAGCAGTATCCACATAAAAACTTGTATGAATATGGTAAATGCCACTATCAACTGTTAAATCAATTGAGTCTTTAATCTTTTTTTGTAACAAGTCATATTTATAAACCTTGAAATTCTTACCAAAGTACCATAATACAGGTGAAGCTGGTATAGAAACATTATATGAAAGATTTGATCCAGAAGTAAAGCTGGTACTTAAGTCTGCATTTTCGATGATAATACTATCAGCAAGGTATTTTTTAGCATAATCAAAAGACTCGTGATCAGCACGATTGTTACAAGCTTGCATTATAATAATACCCGTTAGCACAGTTATAAAATTAACAGCTGCAATTATTTTTCTACTAAAATGCATAAATCAAATTAGCAACTAAATAGCAATGATTTTACTAATCAACGCAATCTAGTGCATTTTTATCTATTTAGCAAAATTAATTGCCGGATGGGGTAATATTTAGTATAAAATCTGCATTATTAAAACTGGAAGTAGCAGAAAGACCAACCGCATAATACACTATGCCTTGTTGTTGATTAAAGTAGGATAATACCCAGCAGCCTGAACTAGTGAGTTCATCAACCTGAGTTTGATTTAAACCGAATGCCTCAACATTCTGATTATTTGAAAAGAAATTTCCAATTGTATTGTTTGAAATGGCTGTATTTAACCCAGAGACAATACTTTGAGATACTCCATGGTTGCAGGAGCAGTTAGTAGCAGCTCCAGAGCAATTTTTGTCACCATCATCCCATGTGTAACACGTTCCTCCGTCAGTAGATGGTTTTGTGCGGAAAGATTTTGTACTGGATATCTTTGCAAATGCAAAGCAGACAACCAAAGTTGTTGCCGCTAATAAGAAAATTGAGATTTTTTTCATGAACTCGTTTGTTTGATTTAAGATAAAAATAATTTGTCGCAAAATAATAAAAAAACAATTAAGTAGTTACCGCTAAACAACTATATTTCACTAACTAAATGTTAATTTACCGAAACCGGGAAAAATTAACTCTATTTGTATAGTGGTTATTGCTAAACCTTTAATGACAACTTCCTCAATAATTTAAAACCAAATTTCTATCAACAATAAATTGAGTTAAGCTAATTTCACCAGAATTTGGCTTTATAAATTGGAATGTTTTGTAGTATCAGTCGAAAAAAAATGTTCCCTCTTGGCTTCATCTCTATAATAGAATCTCTCATCTTTTGAATTAGGATTATCCCTGATTTTGATATTGAATCGCTTTGCCCAAATGAAAATTGCGTCGTAAAGCCCTCCAGCGGTTACAGAATCAGAAGGATCTTTTGTTAAGCTTATAGATCGCGAATCTAGGATAAATCGATTTACCAATGGACTATTTACAAGTTGGTAAACATAACGGTGAAAATGTCTGTCTGCCAATTTCAAATCCAAATCTCCTTCTCTATATTCTATATTCATATCTTCAAAACAATTAAGCATATCCGCCAGTAAAACAGCATCAACAGAATCGTTCTCCGGTGCGATTATTTCTTGAAATGTTTGATCATTTTTCCCGACAAAATTTATGTCAAATTGGAGCCACTCTGCACGCACCAACTCTTTTTTCCTAGTCTTTCTTTCCTCGTCACTTTTGTCAATTTCTACATAAACTGTCCATAATGTAAAAATCAACAAAAAAATTGTAAGAATAGTTATTCCAACTGTCCACCGGTACAGTCTTTTCTGTTCTTTTATAGATTGCTCCAAAAGAACAATAGCACGATCCATTTTCTTCGAAAGTATATGGTCTCCTAAGCGAAGTACAATATTTCTAATCATTTAATTATTGATTAATACAAGCCAATTTATTATGTGGCTCTATAACAAATGTAATATAGAGAATAGTGAAATCAAAAAATAATCCCGAATGGAATCCAAAAACCTAATACTAAATTAATTTAGTAAATCTCTTCAAATTTTGATCAATAAAGAATCCTTTATGAAAAAAATAAATACCCGCAGAGAAATTCTGCGGGTAGATTTAGATTGTTTTTTAGTAATTATTTGGGAGCCTCCATTCCCATTGGCAAGCGTCTGTATAGTAACAACTATCTCTCAACTTGGTAAGTATATTTTGCTTTAACCATGAAAGGATATCTCGCATTCTTTTGCCTTGATAATACGTTAAGTTATCCGTATTATACTCAATTTTTACTATTTTTCCAGTTTCACCATCATACCAAATTTTAAACGCTTTTGTAACTACAATGTCACGAGGAGTTGAAAATTTATTCTGAGCTGAATCAAACATTTTCCTAAAATAGGTCTCATGTAACTCTATGTCTTTCCTTCTAAAATAATCTGTTTTATTCGTTGAAACATAGTGGACATGCGGATCATTTTTATAACTGGCATCCAACAATGTTTCAAATAGACCTAGTCGGATACGCCTTAATGAGTCTGTTTGATTAATTAAAGAGTTTCCCTTAGTATATTCATTACAATTCTTGTTGCATGCCGTAAATACAACCATAAAAAACATAGGAACCGAAATGACGTGAAATTTTTTCATTTGCTTAATTATTTTTGTTAAAGAATACAATGTCATTGACACTCTAACATTTGATATTTAAAAGTCAACACAATGGGATTGCGGCTTTATTACTATGAGATAGCTAAGGACGAGTTATAGCCAAAGCAAGAGTTATTGGTAATAAGTCTACGATTTACCTCTAGGTGAAAAATGAATTAGAGTGAATGAAAAGCAGCCCAATTGTGGGCTGCTTAAAATAATTGTAATTGAGAACCACTTCCTGAAGGCGCTGTATCTCGGAATGGTTTAATGATTTCCGGCTTTGGCACAACCTCATCTTTCTCAAATGCAGCCCTATGCATATGCCACAGGTGTGAATTCTCCTTCTGCTTAATCCTGAATATTCCAAACGGCAAGAACGAAGTAACATAACTCATCTTAAAGTCATCCGGAGAAAGGGAATCTCCCCACATCACTTCTGCATGGAATATACCGTTCAGGAACAGGTTGAGCACAGTCATTTTTACACAAGTGTGGTCAATGTCGATACCAAAGTACCGCTCCTGATATCCGAAATGCTTAGCCCCGGCAAGAAGAGTGCGCCCGCTGCCGCAAGTTGGATCAATGACACGGAGTCGCTCGTCCAGTTCCGGGTCTTTGTCTCCAAGACAAGATGCCATGAACTCACAGATATGCCAGGGAGTGAAGAACTGTGCAGCACCTTTCCTGCAGAAGTTGAGTTCATAGAATTCACCGAGCACGTCATTACCCAAAGAACTGTCATACCGATCTTCCATTTCAACAATGAGCAGTGCCAACATTTTCGGAAAAAGATTTTGGACTACTTCCTTGTCATATCTACCAATGGTTTCCATGTACAGATCCTCATCATGGGATTTGCCGGTTACAGGATTCTGCGAAAATGAACAGATTGTCATGGTCAGGAAGTCATCGAATACGGGGCGTAGATCATACCGGTAGGCAAGCGAATCGAACAGGCTTGCGAATGTTTCTTTACTTTTCATATGTACTTGTTTTATGAAAAGCATATCAATAAGATAAATTAGTAACAGGGGGGAAGTAATTGCACGGATTTTCAATAGCTTCTTTAATGTTAAAGGCAATCCAGAATGTTGGATTGCCTTTACCTATATTAAGTTTGTTTGTAATTACTTTAACAGCCTAAATGATCCCAGATACCGCTCCAGCATAAGCACCTCTCCTTTTTCATATTCACCAACGAGAGTATAAATGCTGCCGTCATAATCGGTAGTGTCGTAGACATACTTGGCCCCGTAAATCCGACTGGCAAAGTCATCAATGCTTTCCCGTCCTTTAATATCAAACACCTTGTCAACTTCAGGAAGGAGCATGATTTCTTTCCATTCATCGCGGGTGATAGTAAGCGCTTTGTTTGTCATATAGAAAGTATATAGCGACCCATTATTGAGTCAAGTTTAATTGTTAATCGCCCCATCGGTACATCTCTGTACACAGCACAGCCTCAAACAGCTTGAAGTAATATCGTTCCTTGTTTCTATTTTCCCGCTGGTATTCGGGCAATAGTTCAGGATGTAATTTGACAATACTTTCAATCAGGCAGATTCTTGAAATCTCTTCACTGTCACCAAGCTTCTGTTTCAATTCAGAGAGCGTATAATACCGGATAGATATCTTCTTGCTAATTGCGGTGAGATTAAGACACCCAATGAGCTGGCTAAATGCTTTGGAGGTAGGGAACACATCGGGAATCTTTATGACTATGGTGCCGGCTGCATGAAGTTCAACATGTCTGAAAATTGCCAGTATGATCCTTTTCAATTTTCTGTGAGACCAAGCTCCCGGAAACGTCTGCATCTGCCAGTGAACCAGCCTGCCATTTTCCTGCACTGCGATGCCAATACGCCGGGAACCGAGACTAATCCCGAGAACCGCCTCCGCCGCCATTTCGGGTTACGAGATAGGTGAATAATGCGCCCCGGGTCTTTCGTATCTGATTCTCCGGAACAGAGAGTACCCGTTGCAAGGTTCTCCGGAGAAAGCTTTCAGTATATTTTTCGACAAATGAGAGATGCACGGTCATAGAATCATGATCATCCAATGCATCAGCGATTTCACGGGCCAGTTTTTCTTCTTTTTGTGTAGCCATATAGTTGCTTCATAAGGTTAGTTTGGTTGATATAGAACAGAGTTATCCACAGATTTACTCGCTCGCTCTTATCGTTATTTATTTTTATAAATAAATCGGTTAGAGCGAACGTTACTGAAAAGAGGAAAGAAAACTGTGGAAAACCCGACTGATTAAAATCTTAAAATTGTCGCACAGAATACGCTTGCCATAAGGCAATATATTTTTTTGGAATTCCTTGCACATTTTACTAAGTTACTAG
This sequence comes from uncultured Bacteroidota bacterium, assembly GCA_903835005.1. GTDB lineage: Bacteria > Bacteroidota > Bacteroidia > Chitinophagales > Chitinophagaceae > Nemorincola. The sequence continues at coordinate 21,889 of CAILLK010000132.1, forward strand.
TTAGGGGTCTCGGCCTGAGGGGAACTCTTCTTTCAGTAATCCTTGCAATCTGTCCGCTTCTTCGGGAAACAATTCAATCTGGTACACAGTGCCAAGTGCGGAGTAGAGATCATTGACCAGTGTTTTGTAGAGTACGGAAAGTTTCAGCAGGTTATCCGAATTCGGCATGGTCTCACCACGCTCCCACCGGGAGATCATGCTGGTGCTTTGCAATTTCAACTTCCGCATAACACCGGCCTGGGTATATCCCATGAGCCTTCGCTTCTCACGTAACCTGTTTGGAATTTTTTCAATCTTCCGTTTCATTGCATATTGAGTGTAGCAAGGACTTGTATTTGTAAACTAGGGGGAAGAAATTGCCGAATTAGGCAATTTCTGGGGATATCTCAAATAAATATTCTGACCTGATAATAATTTCATCAGGTCATGACCAAATGTTCAAAAGGATATAAAAAAGAGATGAAAAAATTCTAAACTCCATAATTGCTTGACAAAATCCGGGAGAGGAATAGAGTACAGAAATGGGTAAGCCAATAAAAAAGAAATCCGTCAAGGGTTATGACGTAGACAGGGAATTAGCCGCAGTTGACGCATTATTCAAGAAGCTGGCAAGTGACAAAAGCCTGCCGACATTCGGGCAGCATTTTATGAACTGCCTTATTTCAGGCGTTTCAGAGCATGTAAATCTAAAAGCTATGTACCCAAAGACTCATAAACAATTAAGCGTGTGGCTGGATGGGCATAATCGGAAGATACGGGCTGTGCGGGGGAAATAGAACTTTATTACAGTCATTGCATTTCTATTGCCAGTGCGATATAGTATTAGTATCACAACGAAAGAGACCCTTATGCTGTTCCGTCGGCATCGGGGGCTTTTTCTTTTTAACCCGTATATTCCAAATGAGAACATTTGTCATTGACGTACACAATTGAAGCTCCTGTTCGTTTCAACAAAATTGAACAACGATCTTGTAATGCTGAGGAAATAACGACATTAAATTTATCTTTCACTAACAGGAATTTTACCAGGCTTGCATAGTCTCCATCGCTTGTTACCAGTACTGCTTTGTCAAATGAATTTTCAAAAGCATCTTGCATCGCTTTGACAACAAGATCGGCATCACAATTACCTTTGGCTTTACCGTTTTTGTCATAGACAACTTCCTTGAAAATTAAAGTAAAACCGTCTTCCTGGAGAGAAGTATACAGGTCTTTGTATTTAGGCATCATTCCAAGAAATATATACGCCTGCTTCACTCCATATTTTTCAGTAAGCCAAACCCGAAACCGTTTGTAATCAAGCTTCCAACCTAAAGAACTCATGCCATTGTATAAGTTGGCACCGTCTATGTATGCCACGTTGTTAGCTTTGTTTTTCACAAACAAACTATACCATCTTACTCAAAATATTAATAGTTGCTAAATCGGAATAGTACAAAAAAATATAGCCCGGATTCCGGGCTAATATTCATGTGAAAACATCAAGGTATAGTAGTTGAATTCTTCCTTGAAAGATTCTTCCTTCATCATTTCAGTATTGCATTGATCAATGAAGTACAGCTTTTCACCAGAAGCATTCTCATATTGCTGGAAATAGTCCAAGCCTCCGGTTTCTTTTACTAGTAACTTAATGTCCAGGTAAATTGCCAAAATCTCAGCCTGGCTCAATTTGGCTAAAACGCCTTGTGTTACTAAAAATGCTCCGGAGAACTGATATGTTCCTTCCTGTTCCTGTGGTTTGCGAATCCATTTGTGCGGCATAAAGAATAAGTTTTAGGAAATAATAACACAGAATATATTCACTAAAAAGCCAGATATATAGCCTGTTTCGGCTATTTCTTCCCTCTGCCATGCTTAACATAAAAATGAGAACATGGTAGTATGGAATCGCTATACAAACGTCAAAAAGATACCGACTATTTAAAAGGTCTTGAATCTAAAGAGGGAGAGCGGGGACGTTTGTATAGCAACAACGTCGGTAACCGCTCTCCCTCTTTGGAGTATAACTACACTTCTGCACCTGACGGTTTAGAAAGAGCATTTGATATACTCTTCGACGAGGTAATGAAGGATACAAACCTATGACACCCATAAAACAAATAGCAACATATGCAAGAGTTTCAACGGCTCGACAGGAGGAGGAACAGACAATTAAAACCCAGATTGTCACATTGAAAGAGTACGCTGAAAAAAACGGATACTCCATTGTCAAAGAATATATGGACGAAGGTTGGAGCGGAGACATTTTAGCCCGGCCATCGCTTGATGAACTGCGCAATGATGCAAAGAAAAAGAAATGGGAGGCCGTGCTTATTTACGATCCCGACAGGTTGGCCCGCAGGTATTCATACCAGGAACTGGTGATGGATGAATTGAAAGAGGCAGGAATTGAGGTCATGTTTATTACCGTATCAGCTCCGAAAAATAGTGAAGATAAAATCCTGCATGGAGTTAGAGGACTCTTTGCCGAATATGAGCGAGCAAAAATTGCAGAGCGTTTTCGTTTAGGAAAACTCCGCAAAGTTAAGGATGGTCATATCCTGGTGAGTGAGGCTCCATACGGCTATCGCTACATTAGAATTCAAGACGGCAAACCGGGATACTATGAAGTAAACGAAGAGGAAGCCAAGGTTGTAAGGGATATATTTCAATGGGCAGCAAACGAAGGCGTTTCAATTCGCAAGATAGCTTTAAGGTTGTATGAATTGGGTATTAAGCCAAGAAAGAATGTACGGGGAGTCTGGGATAAATCATCTATTAGCTACCTTTTGAGAAACCCGACATACATGGGCGAGGCTATGTGGGGAAGAACAGTTTCTACGGTTCCACTGAAGCCCAAGAATCTGGAAAAGTATCGGAAAATGAAGAAGTCCAGCAAGAAAGCAAAACCGGAGAGTGATTGGATTGCCGTACCGGTTCCGGCAATAATCAGCAAAGAACTTTTTCAGAAAGTGCGAGACAAACTGAAAGAGAATTTTGCATACTCTGACAGAAACCGAAAACACGAATATTTATTGACCGGCAAGATTTTCTGCCCGTGTGGTAAACGCCGCGCCGGGCAAGGGCATATTGATAGAGGCTACTTCTTTTACCGATGTACGGAAAGATTGCAATCGTATCCATTGCCACCCACCTGTAATATCAAAGGAGTGAATGTAAAGAAAGTTGATCCCCTAGTATGGAACAAGGTTGCTGAACTCATGTCTTCACCGGATTTAATGAGGAAACAAATTGACCGTTTAGTGAGAAATAAGAAAGATACTGTACAAGCTTCAATAGATGATATTGCCTCATTGGAAAAGGAGGTTGAGAAATTGAAATCGCAGGAAGACCGGTACAACAAAGCATATGGAGCGGGAGTGTTTACAATGGAAAAGCTCCAGGAATACCTCACTCCTATCCGGGGTAAGATAACCACAATCCAATCTCAAATTTTGAAAAACCAGGAGCAGGCCAGTAGCCGCAAAGAAATGCCTACTCAGGAAGAAATAGAAGCGTTTGCCGAGAAAGCAGTTATGGTACTCAAGAACGTGAATTTTACATCCCGACGAGCAATCATCATGAACGTTATTGATAAGGTGATTGTTTCGCCAGAATTGATACAGGTTTATGGTTGTATTCCTATCAACGAAAATGTTGCATTGTGTCTAAACGATAGGGATAGTCAGGACACAAATAGACATCAAATACCCTTTCATTTTAAGGTTAAAATACCTGCCAAGAATTAAGTTATCAAAAATGTAACGTAAATAAACGCTGGCATACGTGGTTCTGCGTCGATCTACAGTGTATATTATTATTCTATTGAAAATAAGCCGCAATTATGGTTTAATTTAAGAATAAGTTTACTTTTGCCTTTTTACCTCCACCATGAGCACACGATCCGCCGAAGCTACCATAAAAGGCTACTATTATCAATTCGATACATCGATACTAAGCCTGCTGAACCTCGCAAGTGATGCCGATTCGATTGAGATCGAGGGGATTGAAGACATAGACATCAACACGGCAACTGAAAAGACTGCTGTACAATGCAAATATCTATCAAAGCCCCGGTTTATCAATTCTGCCGTCAGGGAGCCTATAACTTTGATGCTTGAGCATTTTGTTGATCCATCAACACCAAATGACATTCGATATGTTCTTTATGCACATTTCGAGGATGAGGCAGTCGGCGAGGAACCGGTCATTGACCTTGCGAAGCTGAAGGATATACTAAGCTACTCGGAAGCCAAAGTAGAGAAGCACTTTGATGTTGATAATGGGATTACTGATGACCAGCTCACAAGTTTCCTGTTGCAATTCAAATTTTCGTTCGGGCGCGAGTTTTCAGATCAACAAAAAGAAGTAATAACCCTGCTGAGAAAACGGCTTACGTGTAGTGAAATTGAAGCTGATATCCATTTTTACAACAATGCTTTAAGAGTCATCTGTGATTTATCGATCAAGAAGCATGCTCATGAGAGGACGATTACAAAGGCAGATTTCATTAGCAAAATTGATTGCAGGAAAAAGCTTTTCAACGAGTGGTTTATTTTGTTGCGTTCTAAAAAAGAGTACTTGAGGCTTTCAACCAGGAGTTTAAAATCGACAAGAGCTTTGGATGCGTCCAAAACGAAATTGATTGTTCTGGGGAACGAAATTATCACTGCTGATAATTCAGAAATGCCGCTGCTGTCATTTATTGAAAATTTGATTGCAAAGTACTACAAGCTGAGTTCTGCCTTGCATACCGCCAAACCACTTACATTCGTCCTGGATTGCGATTTAGACGGGCTAACTCAGATTAAGAAGGAGTTAATTGACAGCGACATCCCGTTCAATGATGGATGTGAATCAATTAAGTTCTCAAGCTATATTTTCAATACAGAGCCAATAAAGAATACTACAAAGAGTGGTGCGAAAATTTCGAAATCTTCCTATTTAATACGGATAGTTTCCAAAGATACTTTCATACGGGAGATTGCTGCGATTCACACCCCAAACGTAGTGATGATTTTTTCAAAAGAAACTCCCGCCATCGGCTTTTCGACTGGCCAGTTTTTTGATTTCAAATACTGTGAGAACCTTAAGGACGTCTATTATTTATTAACTCAATAAAAAAATGCCAAGTACCCCTATGAGCGACATATTCAAAATACTGACCGTAGCACCAAATCTTATTCAGATCGAAGTATTGGATGCCAACCGTTTCAAGCAGGATGCAAGCAACTTTACGATTGGGAGTTACTTGAAAATTTCTGACGAAGCAAATACTTCGATCATTGCGCTGGTTCAGAGCTATAAAATAAAGGAAACAAACGTTGGAGGAGAAGCAGAGGTTACAACACCGACCTTTGTATTGGATGCACAGCCCATTGGTTTTTTGGATGATGCAGGAAAATTCAAACGAGGCGGTCAGCAGATTGCTATACCACCTAATAACGTTTCCATTGCCGATGAGGCTCTGTTGAAGAGCATCTACGATTCCGTGTTGGAAGAAAAGAAGTTTGTCTTTTCAAATTTGGCTCAGAATCCTAATGTTGAAATAGCGGTTGATGGGGACAAGTTCTTCAGCAAGCATATCGCAGTTGTCGGTTCTACCGGCTCCGGCAAGTCAGGGACCGTTGCTCGGATTTTACAGGAAGGTATTCAGCCAACCGCTGATCAGAATAAAAAAGGGGCATTAAACAACACACACATTTTACTGTTCGACTTGCACGGTGAATATAGAAGGGCATTTCCAAAATCTATGAAACTGGATGTGGGGAATCTGATTCTTCCTTATTGGATGATGAATTCAGAGGAGCTTGAGGAGATGTTCATTGAAAGTAGTGAGAGTAACTCGCACAACCAGGTCTCCCAATTCAAAGCTGCAGTAACGTTAAACAAGAAACGGCACAATCCTGGTCTATTAAAGGTGAATTACGATACCCCGGTATATTTCAGTATTGATGAGGTATTCAAATATATTTCTAACCAAAACATTGCGACCAAAGACGCAAAAACCGGAGAACTTAAGATAAAGGTCAAAGTTTCTGGAGTTTTGGATGAGTATCAGCTTTTTGAGACCATAGAGTTTGAGGACAAAAAGCCTTCAGTAGTAAATGGGGGAGCCTACGCTGGAGAATTTGACCGTTTCGTTCCGAGGCTGGAAACAAAAATAAATGACACCCGTCTTGAGTTCCTTTTGAAGCCGCGAAAAGCCAGCAAAGCGGAGTATAAGACTCCTGACTTGCCTAGCATTCTAAAGCAATTTATTGGTTATACGGAAAAGGAAGAAACTAATATCACCATCATCGACCTTAGCGGGATCCCATTTGAAGTACTCAGTGTCGTGGTATCGCTTATCAGTCGGCTTGTTTTTGACTTTTGTTTCTACTATAAATCCATTAAGAGTGCTGGCAAAGAGGCTCCGTTTCTCTTAGTTCTTGAAGAAGCTCACAACTATATTCCACAAAGCGAAGGAGCAAAATATCATTCAGTCAAAAAATCTATTGAGCGAATTGCAAAAGAGGGCCGGAAATATGGTCTTTCGTTAATGATCGTCAGCCAACGTCCGTCTGAAATTTCAGAGACCATTTTCTCTCAGTGTAACAACTTTGTTGCCATGAGATTGACGAACCCGACAGATCAACAGTATGTTAAGAGACTTATGCCCGACAGTATTAGTGCAATCACAGACACTCTACCGGTTCTTGAAAGGCAAGAAGCATTGATAATTGGTGACAGCATTCCGATTCCTACAATAGTTAGAATTAAGGAACTGACTGATAAGCCAGATTCCAGCGATATTGCATTCAGGGCAGAATGGCAGAAAGATTGGCTCCCAATTGTTTTTGACGACATCATAAAAAAACTAAAAAAGGAAGATTAATTCTTACTGGTTCAGACAAGAAAAGAATAGGCATCGCATATGGACGAAACCTTATGAAGTTCCTATTCCGTCAGGGTTGGTCAGTTCGAGCCAGTTTGCCTTGTTCAGCTTAATTTAGTCTGGTGTGATCAGTCCCCGCGGTTCTCCTTAAGGCAATTTTAATTTAATTTTGAGTAATAATAATTCAGATTTCTTAATTTTAACAGTCATTTAAACCATCACAATGCCGCAAGGAATAGCGAAGATCCATCAGGAGGTTTTTGACCTGTTAATGAAATATCATAAAGCAGACGAGACATTCCTTTTTAGTTTTCGCCAGGTCAACCGAAAGTCCAGGTTGGAAAAGGGTTATTGGTTTTTAGGTGATGAGCATTATCTCGCAGTATCCTTTTGGAGGGGAAAAGATTGGATGAGCAGAATGCCTAGTATTGCATTCACAATCTTTTCCCATGGAGCCACCTTACTTGAACTCAATGCCAAGGGCCTAAACAAACGTAACTATTTCGGGTCAAGGATGTTAAGCCAACTGGGTGTTTATAAGATGGATGGTTCTTTTGGTTTCCGCAAGGAATACAGGGAGTTTTCAAATAAGGAATACTTAAAATCGCTCGAATCATTCATAAAAAATGATAAAAGCATAATTGACATCGCCATAAGAAACCATTCTGCAACGTCAATCGGCGAGAGTCTGGGAAAGGATGACTTGGATTTCATATATTCCGGTGATTTTGACACTCAGTTAATCACGATTGAGCGTTATCAAAAACAACTGATAGAAAAACATAAGACCACAGGGTATCTAAAGGAATTTTCAATCAAAAATTTTGGTCCGATCACCGATCTATCCATAAAAAACATACCAAATGGATGTAAATGGGTTTTTCTTACCGGTGAAAACGGAGCAGGCAAAACAACAATATTAAAGGCATTGGCTACAGGCCTTTGCCAAAATAATGACCAACAACATCCGGTAGCAGTGGGCTTTGGGGCATTCGAAATAGAAATAGGAATTGATAGTCCATTTGGGATTGAAAAAACCACTATCAAAGCCGATGATGACATTTCTAATAAGAGAAAGATCCCAAATGGTTTGGCGGTTTATGGGCCTGTGCGTCTGTTAACACAGGGCAGTTTAAATGATGAGTTTATCTATTTAAACAAAAACAACATCAGCCAGAAAATGACATTCGGGCTCTTTAATCCTATCGGCGTATTAAGAGATCTCAGCGGTAATTATGTTTTCAGTGTAAGGCCTAAGTATTACGAAGAAACTTTGAGGTGGTTCCTATCCAATATTGCAGAAAACTTATCTGAAATAATGCCCAACGTTTATAAGGTAGAAGTAAACCCAATTGGCGAAGGCCACGAATTAACATATTTCCAAGGGAAAGAAAAATCGGGAATAGACCCAGTTGGTACGCCTTTTGAAAAGCTACCTTCAGGCACTAGGAATTTCGCTGCCATGATCTTAGACATGATGATCAGATTTAGCGAGCAACAAGGTGACGTCACTGATCCTGCAAATTTTACGGGCATAGTTCTAATAGATGAAATTGATTTGCATTTGCACCCGATAATGCAAAAGGAAATTGTCGAGCAATTGGCCGATACTTTTCCAAAAATCCAGTTTATTGTAACCACACATAGTCCAATCCCAATGCTTGGTGCTCCCAAAAATTCTTTGTTTATTAATGTATCGAAAGATGAAAACGATGCAATTTGCGCACAATCACTAAAGATCGATATTACTGGACTTTTGCCAAACGCGATATTAACGTCGCCAATATTTGATTTCGACGAAATCATCAACATTAACCATGACCCCAAAGAAAGGTTGAATACTGAAGATGATTATAATGAAGCTGTTTTCTATAAAATACTTGAGCGGAAGATCAGTGAAAGAACATTAACTAACGGCCTGAAGAAATGATCCATCTACCACTCAAAGATAAAACAGCTCCACCGAATAGATTGTCGGTTGTGGGAGCACTTAGACAAATCAAGAAAGCGGTTTCTAAAGTCGACGGAGAAGTTTATAATCATAGTTATTATCCCCACAACTTAGTTACAGATCTATTGAGGGCTTATTCCATTCATAAAAGAGTTTTAGAAGATGGCGATCAGCCAAAATGCAATTACTGTGAATCTCAGGGCGAGAAATTAGTCACTTTACAGGTTGAACACTACCGGCCAAAGGCAAAAGTTGAGGCAATTGATAATGCCGGTATCGAACATCCAGGTTATTATTGGTTGGGATTAGAATGGACTAACCTGTTACTGTCTTGCCCAAAATGCAATGGTAAGTCCGCAAAGGGAAATCGGTTTCCGATCCGCGGGGTTCGGGCCAACCCCCTTCAGCCAGTTGCGACAGTTGACAGGGTATTATCGTTAGATCGTTCTGCGTGTTACGCAGATGACAATCCACTATTAGCTGAGGGAGCTATCTTACTTAATCCAGAGATCGATCACCCAGAAAATTTCTTAATTTTTGACAACCAAGCATCCCTTTCGGGGTACGGTGAAGATCCAGAACGTGGGGAATTAAGTAAAGACATTTATAACTTGAACAGGGGGCCATTGCGCGTGGATAGAATAAAAATTTGGATTAAATTTAAAAAACAGATAGTAGAAACCATTGCCGGACATCAACTGGATAGGATAAACGAAGATGCACTTCATTTTATTTTTAGGAAAATTTCTCAGGATGTAATTGATCGAAAATCACCGGCTGAAGAATTCACTTTATTTGGAAGATATCTAAACGACAACATCGGATTGTTTATCTCGGAAATCGATGTTTACTATCAAGATAGGTTTTTACGGGCATACCAAGAGGTCTTAGCGGAGCAACCAGCCCCCTAGTTATACATTACGTTCCCAACCTTTCACTTTGATGGCCAAATGGGGAAAGGTAGAGACTAGATAAAAATTGCCTGTATCAGCAAATCCTCAACCTAGCGAACCATTACCAATAATCTCATAATTATCGGATCGAACAATCTAAATACCCATTTTTACTATTAGCATTGGGACACCATGTTTCCATTGGGACTATAAAAGCATCCGACCGCCGAATTCCTGCCTTTTTTAATACTTGATTGGCCTCATCTTTGGTATTAACAACAGAAACGCTGGCATAGGAACCATGTCGTAAGTATATTGAAGTATTAGGAATGTTATGTGATTTCGCATATCGGATTTCATCTTGGGCCGCTTCAATAGATGCATCACTGGCAAAAACCACACCCCATACTCCTCCATTGTTAAGTTCGTCTTGAACCTTATTAACAATGACTGCATTCGAAGAAATAGTATGTTGAATAGCTGATTGAACATTTTTAATTTCAGAAAGAGTACTCACATTTTTACTATTTGCGCTGACTATTTCGGCCTTCATTGGACCGTTAGGTATGAAATCCTTAATTCGTATTAGTAGCCTGTTGCTACTATCTAAACGATGCGACAAGTCGCCAATGGTCAATTTCGCGTCCTTTAGGTTTAAGTCGGACGAAGCAAGGCTCGGCTGCCATTCCACACCTCCCCAATTGACCTTTGTTACACCAGCTGCTAATAAGTAATCCTTGAATTTTGAAGGGAAGATTAAAATTAACATTATCAGTAAAAAGATTAGTACATCCTTAAGGATTGCAATAATTTCCTTAGTATTAGATAATCCGTTTGCCATGTTGAGTGTTTGAGTATCACAAACATATGCATTGCTCGGAAAATGTGCAATGTTTTTTTCCTTTATTTAAAAAAATACCAAGCCTTACTTCAAAAGTTTATTTTGTAATCGGTTTTACAGCATCAATGACCAGATAATGAAATTCCACTTTAAACCACTGCCCGAACACCATGCGAGACCGGTAGTTCGGCCAGTACCATTCTCTCTTTTCTACATGGCTCAGCATTTCTTTGAAAATATCGTCCCAAGCAGTATTAATATATCTCCAACCCATTGTATCAATTGGCAGTGCTTCAATTGAAAGTAATGACGGTATGAGAAAAACGGTGTCGTAATCAGATGCATAGCCAAATTCACCTGAAAGACTATTTACCCATTTAATGAACGGACTCTTAGGGCGGACTATTGCAACTGAACGTTTTACTGTGCGCATATGAGTTAGCTAGTCATCATTCCTTTGTGACTATACCAGATTGTTTCCACCACCAGTGTTTTTCAATGATCTTCTTAAATCTCTCATCAAATTCCGGAATATCCCAATGCTCAGGTTTATAGAGCAGTGGTGTGAGCCCAAGGACACCATTAAAAGCGATATCATGTTCCTGTTTCAGATTGGGATTAGTGACGAGTTCAAGGAATGAATAGATTTTATTGGCTACCTCTATATTGAATTCCTTCATTTCAGCATCGCTGATTTTACCTGCAATATGGTATTTCTCGATAACTGTATTCCTGACACACTGAAGGGCGATATGACGGGCCATATCTTCGTTGATTTTACTCTTTGTATATTGAAATTGCTTTTTGGGTATGGGCATACTTTAATTCAAATACCTATCGGGTAGGTACTTCATGACGATAGCATACACCGGTAGTTACATCAATGGAGACAGTGTTTGTTACGGTCTCACAGTAGGATAGATTTATCCATTGTTTCCATTTCTGTTCTCTTAAAGCGAAATAGTTACTTTCCCCCTGTCCTGAAGTTCGGATTTTAAGTATTCTACACTGTCAAGATTTAATACCGAATCAGCTTGCCATTTCTCAAACAAGGTTCTTACAAATGATTCTGCCTTGTCTATGCTTTCCGAACTGAATTGACAGTTAAAAACTACGATGCTTTTTTTCTCGTCATCATGCTTTAAACGGATATTAAAACCGTATTTTCTTGCTTGAATTTCTTTTGCTGGTGGGTACGTTCCCCATAGCCTGGCGTTATATTTTTGCCGCAGTATTGTTTCAATCTCCCCAATAGATTTCGGGCCAAAATTTCGAAATCTCAACAAGTCAAACACGTCTTTTTTGGTTAAATCGCCAACAGTTATGATTCCTTCTTTCTTCAGAATATTATTGACCCTGCTGGACAGGCCCATGTCTTCAATTGCTAATTCTAACCCAACCGGTTCTTTGTCTGGTTCCGGTATTTTTTTCTTTTTTGTCATAGTGCTAATGTATGGCAGAAAACCGATTTTTAATACAGCAGCATTGATGGAGTCATTAACACGCAGGCTGGATATATATCCAACAGTAGCAGACTGAGCTTAAGAGACGTTTCGCATGTTTGATGCATTCTGAATCAATAGAGCCGCAATAAATCCCAATCAAAAATTAACCGCCTACTTCTTAACCTAATTGTTACATTTGTTAGCAGAGGATATACAAGATGAGACATCTGTTTGCACTGCATGGAAGGGACTATATCGGCAATACCAAAATCCTGTTCAAGATATTAGACAAGTTCAAAGGCATGAATCATACACTCTTGAAGGATATTTCATCCGAAGTGCCATATGCCAACAGTGCAATAATCTTGAAATTGAAAAATACAATCATTGGCTTTGTTACTAAAGGTGATAGTGCAGAAGAACTGGAGGGTAATTTATTGGAATTTGAAGACACAGGGTGTGAAATTATTGTGTGTCCCGTGCCAACACGAAAAAAAATAGACCGGTGTGTGGAACAATTTTGTGAAGAGTATAAATACACATTGATTTGGATCAATACTTCAAGTATGGTCCATGTAAAAGGAAAGTCAACAGTGAACCGAAAAAACACCGAGACTTTATTTCAAGATATAGCCAGTAAGATTGTTTAACCCGCTAATACTTCTGTATATATATACGACTCAGGTTAAGTATGTCGGAACGTTGTTCTGTCACAAGACACTTAGAACCAGTTCACTTGTATCTTCGAGGTCAAATTCATTTGATTCCCAGGTATCATTCGGACCGAGGCTTAGCCATTCTTTCATTTCCAGATGCTCCGGGTTATCGGGATCTGCCAGTATCTTCTTCAAACTTTCAAATCCAGCCACTCCACCACAATCTTCAGGTGGACATGCTCCCTTACCTGCAAGACAATCCGCCTTTTTAATTTTCTCCTGGCTTATGCGTTCAAGAATTACGCTATGCACCCAATTATCGCCAAAGTCATATATGTATGTACATTTCTGACCATTCTCATGAATAATTTTTCTGAGTGATATGCTTGATGCATTTAGTACCTCGGGATCAGATTCATCTGGAATGCCTATTGCACATGCAATCTGCCCAGCATATCTAAATTCAAATAGATGACTATTCTCCCATCCAAAGGCTGCTTGTATCACCTCATGAAATTTCAGCATTGAAATAGTCTCTGGTACTACGATTTTTCTCCACACTGGAGGTTTTGTAACCCCTACTAACTGGATTTTAAAGTAAAAAGCCATTTTGTTTTGATTGAGATTTTGCGGAAGTAATGTAGGGATACTACCTGAAGTGCACAAACACTTTCAGTGTTAAATTATCACTTTCAAGCAATTGCCCTATGCTAAAGCAGCATAGCAGCCTCAGTAATCATAAGCCCTAAGAAAGCCAGATAAAACAAATTAAACAGTTGCAAAAAAAGGGGATTAATATCAGATGACTTTTACGTTGACTGCATTCAACCCCTTTTTGCCATTTTGCACATCATAGGTTACTTGATCAGTATCGTGAATTTCTTCTGTAAGACCAGATACGTGAACGAAGATATCCTGACTGCCATCAGATGGGGTGATGAACCCAAAACCTTTAGATTGATTGAAGAATTTTACTGTTCCTTGCTGCATTGCTTTGAATTATTATAGTTATGAAAGATTAAATGTAGAGTTAAATACTTGTAGTTCATAAGCAAGGTATGATTTACTCACAAATTAGACGGTTACAACTCTTGTATATCTATATACCCGGCTTGGATTAAGCAACTCAGAACGTTTAGCCATAGCGACATTCACGGTGAGATCAAAATCGTAGAGCATAAAAGTATCTGGCGTGATATCAATAACAAATGTCCGGAGCCAGGATACCGGCTTCAACACTTTTATCTGCCACTTCTTAAACTGTAAATGTCGTATGATTTGAAAGGTTGATTTCTCCGAATTGGATTTCGTAATTACCGTCAATTCATAACCGGAGATCAAAATAGTTTGATCCCCAGTATCAAGTTTCCAATTACCCTGTAGCATTGCCATCAACTCACTAAGTTCTATCTCCATCTATGTTTGTTTGAGTTATTTGTTGTAAAGGTCGCTATTTAAATACTCAATGCATAATCGTTCAGACAATTATACGGCTATTGCCTTTTCAAGCAATATATTCCCCCGTGATACAGCCTGTATTTCTTAGTACGCTGTATGTATGGAGAACTTGGATATTACGCCAATTGGCATAACAAACTACCGGAACACCAACCAGAAATTCGGCATCAAAGACCGGGATAGATTACAGCATATCTATGTCATCGGTAAGTCTGGCA
>CAILLK010000133.1 GCA_903835005.1 uncultured Bacteroidota bacterium
AAGCAGTGCAACAATCAACCGAGACCGTCCTGTTGAAACAACAGCAACCATTAATCTGACAAACCGCCGTATGCCGAACGGCACGTACGGTGGTGTGAGAGGACGGTGAGGGAAATAATCCCTCACCTCCTACTCGATTGGAACTTGTAAGATTGTGATTGTTCAGCGAATTATAAAATGAATTGTTGATTGTATGCTGTTACAGCATCAATGCTTTGTTGAAAAGTAGATCTTTCTGCCATCTATGATGCAGTAAGGCGGTTCGAAACCGGGCATTGAGGTAGCTCTTATATACCGTTCTGTTTTTTCTTTATCCCAGTCCAGGTCTATAATTTTAAGGCTGTCCATTTCATTTCTGTAATGCAGGCTGGTGCCATATTTTGCTTCAAGTTTTCCCTGAGGTACCGGCTGGCAGCGCCCATCCAGCAATGCCGGCAGCGTGTCTTTGAACAGTTTTACAGAGGCATTATAAGTCAGTGTGTAAAGGTGCTCTACCCAGCAATTATCGGGGATGGGGTACCTCTGCTGGAACAGTATATCTCCATGGTCTATCCTGGGGTCAATTTTATGTATACTGGTGCCAAACTCTTTTTTTTCATCAATGATTGCAAAAGAAAACTGGTTGCTGCCGCGGTATTCGGGCAAAGGGGCCATATGCAGGTTAACGGCCATTAGCCGGGCTTTATCAATATGCTCCTGTTTCAATATTTTATGATATTGTACCGAGTATATTATGTCGCATTCAGGCATAGCATCGGGATCGTTAAAAACCGGAATAGCATTTTCCTGAGCCAGTTCATTAAGATCAGAAAGACCTCCAAATTCTTTACGGGCCTGTGTGAGAATGCCGCTTATTTCAAAATTCAGGGCATCTTGCTGCTGAATCAGCCAGGCAAGGCATTCGTATCCCACAGGCTTTGATCCAAGAAATAATATGCTCTTTGAAACCATAGGTAAAAATAAGTTTTTAAATTGTTCTAATTTTGCACAATATGCCGGAGCGCAAAATACTGATTATTACCAACAGGGTGCCCTATCCTCTATCTGATGGCGGAAATCTGGCTATGAATTCCATGATACAAGGCTACCACAATGCCGGATGGAAGGTGTATCTGCTCTCCATGAACACTACCCGGCATCCTTTAAGCCAGTCGAAATTAGCCTCCCTGTTTACCAATATATACGCCTTCGGATGGGTGGACATCAATAATGATATCAAACCGCTTAATGTTCTTAAAAACTACTTGTTCAGCGACTGGCCAGAGCATGCCGAGCGATTTTATAAAAAGGAATTTGAAGATAAAATAATATCGGTAACAACCTCGTTTAAGCCGGATGTGGTGCAGATTGAAAGTGTATTCCTGGCCACTTATCTGCCGGTTATAAAGGAAAACTCGGATGCACTGACCGTATTGAGGTTGCATAATATAGAGTACCAGATATGGCAAAGCCTGGCTAAGAAATGCAAGACTCTGAAAAAGATATACCTGACGAAATTATACCGGAGAATAAGGGATTTTGAACGGGCCGCATGGCGGGATTTTGAGCTGTTGCTGCCAATTACGGAAAAAGACGCCCAAGCTGTGCTGCGGCTGGAGGAAGTAAATGATATGGTGATTGCGCCCTTTAGTATTGAAACAGATAAAATAGCCCCGGGAAAGAATGAAAAGTGGGTGGGCTATCATCTGGGCGCCATGGACTGGCTACCCAACCAGGAAGGTATCCGGTGGTTTCTGGACCATGCCTGGAAGAAGATACGAAAGGCAGAGCCGGGGTTTGAGTTTTATTTTTCGGGTAGGAATATGCCGGACAATTTCAAGAAACTGAATATATCAGGAGTGCATTGCCTGGGCGAAGTGCCGAGTGCGGAAGAATTTATAGCCGATAAAAAAATACTGATTGTGCCGCTATGGAGTTCGGGAGGCATAAGGGTGAAGATACTGGAAGCAATGGCGGCAGGTAAGGTGGTTATAACTACGCGTCCGGGTATTAAAGGCATTGAGGCAAAAGCAGGAGAGCATTATCTGCAGGTGACTACACCCGATGATTTTGCCAGAGCGGTAAAATGGTGCCTTGAAAATAAAGCAATGGCTATGAAGATGGGAGAGCGGGCACGGCAGCTTATGGAAGAAAAATATGAACAGAAGAAAGTAATGGCGCATATTATAAATGAGATGGAAAGCTTACTTGGCCAGATTGAAAAGTCATGAATGCCGTGTGCCTGATATTCGTTAGGTTTTTTTAAGTTACTTTAGTTTACCTTGAGTGTGCATGTGGCCTTATATCCTGGTTTTTACGTCTTCCTTTTTTGTAGATCTGCTTCCTTTTTTTGGGCCACCCGCATGGACAGTAATGGTTTACCTGCAAATAAAATACGGCCTAAATATCTGGCTGGTGCTGGTTGCGGGTGTATCGGGATCTACGCTGGGCAGGTACATGCTTTATCTTTATATACCTTATCTATCTGAAAAACTGATTAAAACCCAGAAGAATAATGACATACAGTTTATTGGCAATAAGTTGAATAACAATGGCTGGCGGGTACAGTTGTTCGTGTTTTTATACACCCTGCTTCCCTTGCCTTCTACTCCCTTATTTACGGCATCGGGTATGGCCCGGATAAAGGCCATAAATGTTATTCCTGCATTTCTGGCAGGTAAATTTATCAGCGATATGATTATGGTTTTTACCGGAGATTATTTTGCCCGGAATGCAGTAGCTATTTCGAATGGATTTATCAGCTGGAAAACCGTTTCGGGGAGTATAGCAGGATTGGTATTGATTGCCGTCTTCCTGTTTATAGACTGGAGATCATTATTGCAGGAAAAAAAATTCAGGCTGAATTTTAATATCTGGAAGTGAAGTATCCTTAATTAAATTATTAATATTAAAAAAATAATAATTTAGTTGGTTGATTATGATCATGTTGTCGAAATAACCGGAGAAATCAACCTCAATATCTTTTATTCTTTATCTAAATGTAAGTTTCTACATGCATGTGGCTATACATAAAACCAATTATCAATCGATTAAATTGCAGGTCAAGCTGTTACGGAAATAATAATTCTTCCTTTAGTCATAATCATGACCAAAATCATTTTTCGGACAAGCTAATATCATTTAATTGCAGGCATATTGAATATAATTTTGCCATACTGATTTATTGAAACCTGAAATGAACTATTCGAATACAGAAGAACTGCAACCCCTCATAGAAAGATTGGACAAATCTTATTATGACACTATAATATCATTATGCTCTTCCGCCCGGAAGTATGCGAAAAAGCTTGAGGAACTGGAAGTGCAGAATAGCACATCGCAGTATGTTGTATTGTGTAATAAGCTCATAGAAGAAATACACCTATATATCAGTAATAAAAAAGAGCATCTTGTCCCGTATGTGCGGTCGATTTATGAAAAGGAGGAGGAAGGACATGATTGTAAAAACTGTACAGGCAGCAGTTGCTCGGCCCAGCATGAAATGCATCTGAATGAACTGAGGCATTCACACAGACAGCTTAAGGATATAATAAGCCGGGTGCAGATGGTGGCATTGCCTCTTTATTCGGAAACAATGTATCCGGATGTGTACCGGTTGTTACGAAACCATATGGCGCTGATTGAGAACACGCTGACCGAACTTTTCTCGTTAGAAGAAACACGCCTTATACCTAAAATATTAGAATCCCAAAAGAAAATAAATGCCACAGACCATTGAGGCCGGAGCTTATGTTGCCAAGCCCGAAGCCACATCAATAACTCAATGCTATCATTGCGGTACTCAATGTCTTACCAGAACAATATCCATAGCCGATAAAGTTTTCTGCTGTGAGGGATGCAGGCTGGTATATGAGATTTTGAATGAAAACGGAATGTGCAACTATTATCAGTTGCAGTCGCACCCCGGGCTTTCGCAGATAAAATCTATCCGGTCGGACAAGTATGCTTACCTTGATAATGAAGATATAGCCAGGCAGCTTTATAAGTTTACCAGCGGCGATTATACAATAGTTACGTTTTATATCCCAGGTGTGCATTGCAGCTCGTGCATGTGGCTGCTGGAACACCTGCAAAAGGTGAACAGCAATATTACGGAGAGCAGGCTGAATTTCACAACTAAGGAGGTAACCATTCACTTTGATAAAAACAAAATCAGCCTTCGCAAAATAGTGGAATTGCTGGCTACTATAGGATATGAGCCTTATATAAGCCTGGATGAAGCAGACAAGAAAAAGGCCAAAAATTACAATAAGCAGCGTATTTATAAATTGGGAGTTGCCGGCTTCTGTTTTGGCAATATTATGATGATGAGTTTCCCTGAATACCTTTCTTTCAGTACAGGTATGGAGCAGCAGTATGCCCATCTGTTCCGGTACCTCAATCTGCTGCTGGCACTACCGGTTTTCTTTTACAGTTCATCGGAGTTTTTTGCCACCGCATGGAAGGGGATCAAACAAAAAACACTGAATATAGATGCACCTATAGCGCTGGCAATAATAATCACCTTCGGAAGGAGTGTATTTGAAATACTTACCAACCATGGCGGAGGCTACCTGGACAGTATGAGCGGCATAGTTTTCTTTATGCTGGTGGGCAGGGTAGCACAGGAACGGACTTACAAATCGATATCATTTACCCGGGATTATAAATCTTATTTCCCTATTGCGGTAAGTGTAATAACTGCGGATGGAATTGTGAGTAAAAAACTGCAGGACCTCAAAGAAAAGGATATTGTGCAATTGCACAATGATGAGATAATACCTGCTGATGCTGTGGTGCTGAAAGGTAAGCCCAATATAGATTACAGCTTTGTGACCGGAGAAAGCGAACCGGTGCAGCTTCAAGAGAATGACCAGATTTATGCAGGTGGCCGGCAGGTGGGCGAACAGATTACCATTCAGATAATAAAACCTGTGGCAGGCAGCTACCTGACTTCGTTATGGAACCACTATGCATTTGCCAATAACAAAGCTGAGCAGAACAATGCCGAAAGCGGGTTGCATATCCTGAGCAGGAATTTCACTTATCTGCTGCTTGGCCTTGCCCTGTGCACTGCCTTGTATTGGGGATTTCATGACCCATCGAAAATAATAAGCAGTGTAACGGCTATGCTGATAATCGCCTGCCCGTGCGCCTTGCTGCTGGCCGCTACCTTTACCAACGGCAACATACTGAGAATATTGAGCAACAACGGCCTTTACCTGAGGGATGCCCTGGTAATAGAGCAGCTGGCTAAAATTGACTATATAGTATTTGATAAAACCGGAACCGTAACTGAAGGAAATCAGAACAATATTGTGGTTTCAGGGCATCAGTTTACGGAAGAAGAAAAGAATCTGCTTTTTTCTGTGGTGAGCCCGAGTAAACACCCTTACAGCAAAATGATTGCAGCCTGGCTGGGATCGCGGAACCGGGTACTGATCAACGACTGGAAAGAAATTCCGGGCAAGGGGATTGTGGCATGGTATGGGAAAATAAAGATTGTTGTGGGTTCGGCAGATTTTGCCGGCATTGCTATTGACCAGGAAAAAGATGCCAAAGCAACAGTGTATGTGCAGATAGATGATAACACAACTGCATTTCACTTTTTGTCTGTCTTCAGGGAGTCGGTGCCTCAGTTAATACCCAGTCTTGCCAGCAGGTATCAATTATCGCTTTTATCGGGGGATAATGATAAGCAAAAAGTATTGTTGCGGGATTTATTCGGAGCGCAGAGTGAATTGCTTTTCGGGCAAAAACCGATAGATAAGCTGCAGTATATAGAATCGCTACAGAAAAATCACCACAAAGTGATGATGATTGGCGACGGGCTGAATGATGCAGGAGCCCTGCAGCAGAGCAATGTGGGCATAACGCTGGCAGATGATATTAATAACTTTACCCCAAGTTGCGATGCCATACTGGATGCGAAGAAATTTAATTTGCTGCCGTCTATATTAAGGTTGGCCAGGTCATCGCGCGTAATCATTAATGTAAGTTTTGGCGTCTCTGTTTTATACAACACCATTGGCTTATGGTTCTCCATGCAGGGCCTTCTGAAGCCAATTACGGCAGCTATACTTATGCCTTGCAGCACTATAAGCATATTGCTTATCAGCAGCGGGGTGAGCAGCCTTTTGGCACACCGGTTTCATTTGTCGCTGAAGACAGTGGACTGATGTTTTTACATAATGGGTAATAAGAAGTAGTGATAAAATCTCACGAGAAGGTGCAAGGAAAAAGGGTGAAGTATAAAGGAAATAAAATCTTCGTAACATTTCGAATCCCTATTGCTTCACAAACTTCCATTCTTCTATGCCGTTTATTTTTACAAAATACACACCTGAAGTAAGATACGAAACGTCGACCTGCACTTCACGGTCGTCATAATTACGGGCAAATACCGTTTGCCCGAGCAGGTTCAGAATGGCAACTTTAGTTATGGGCTGATCGGCGGTTATCGTCAGTGTTTTCGAAACAGGATTAGGATAAAACTGCACCCGACCGGCATTAATGCTGCTTATGCCTACCCCGCGGCATTTATGTATCGTAAGTGTATCGGTGGCAATGCAGCCATCGGTTAAGGAATATTTGATCACAACCTTACCTGTATCAGTCAGATGACCGATACCCGATACCGAACCTATTGATGCCAGCGCCGTATTGCTGCTGGTCCATAAGCCCCCGGCAGATGAGTCGGATAAAGTGAGTGTGGAATCCAGGCAAACGGTTGTTGGGCCGGTAATAGGTGCAGGGGCGGTAATTACTGTTACTGTCTGTACCTCAAAGCCAGTATTGCCCAACTGGTAGGTAATAACGGCTGAGCCTGCGGATATTCCCACAAGGAGTCCCGAGGTATCGATAACTGTGGCTACAGCGGGGTTGCTGCTGGTCCAGTAGGTGCAGGAGAATGCAGATGTCAGTTGTTTATCTTCTCCCCGGCAAAGGGTGAGCGGAGCCAGCGTGGCGAGCGGCGCTCTTGTAAACGGATAGGAATATTTAGCTATAACGAGCGCCTCATAGGTACTGGTGCCATATATCGGTGTCAGTGTGTCGGCACCAAAAATAACGGGGCTCTCGAAGTCATCTCCAATATATACATTCCCGTTATTATCCAGTGCTATACAATCCTGATCATCACCCCCACCCATGCCCGGGTGTGCGATATTCAGTTGGGTACCTGCCGTATCGTATTCCACGAGGTATGCATCGCCTATAGTAACTATCCATACATGGCCATTATTATCTGCAGCCACACAACCAGCATACTCGTCAATCATAAAAGTATCTTCGTGCCGGCCCCAAAGAGCATTTCCCAGCGAGTCGAATTTGATCAGAAAATAATCGGGATACCATACGGTAGGCGTGGTGGGCATAATCACACTGCCGAAACTCATCGAATCGAGATAACCACCTGCCATGTATACATTGCCCCATCTGTCGGTAGTCAGGCTGTTTACCCGGTCCTGATTATTACCTATTGAACCCCTTATCCATTTCTGGTTGCCCAGGGCATCGTATTTTGCAATAAACGGGTACTGAACGGTGCCTGCTGTGGGATTAAAAAGGGTATCGCCACCGAAAAACAAAGAGTCGGAAAAATAAACACCGCCAACATATACCTCGCCCTGGGGTGTAGCGGCAATACTATTTACAAAATCCGATGATCGTCCGCCAAAACTCCGCGCCCATACCACATCACCTGCCGGGTTAAATTTGGCTACAAACACATCGCATGTATCTGGGCTCGGGCCCGAATTGTGCACCACTGTAATGCCGCCAATGGTATCCGTAGCGCCGTCAAATATTCCTGCCACATAGGGATTTCCCTCCTGGTCTATGCTCAGGCCACAGGGGCCGGTGTAAGCCGTAAAAGGGTCATTACCAATGTGGCCCACATTTCTGATCCAGTCTACATGCCCCGACGAATCAAACTTCAGCAAAACATACATACCAGAGGTCAGCGAAGAGTTACTGACCACCAGGCTCCCTGAATGTACCGTACCGTAGTAATAAACGCCATAGAAGTAGTTGTTGCCGCATTGGTCTGCAACCATATTGAACATTTCCAGGTTGCTGCTGTTGATGCTGATCATCCATCGCTGATGCCCTGTTGAATCAGCACTGACCACAATGATATGCACAGTGTCGAAGGCATTGATGAGGGTATCATGGCCCCAAATCACCTCACCCGCTATCATTCCGGCTTCATAAATGTTGCCCATGGGGTCTACAGTTATTGGCCAGGCTTCACTCAGGGTGCCGGGATTGAGCAGTGGTTTGGCCCATTTCGCCGTTACCTGCGCGGAAACAGCCCCCGGGGCAAAAAAACAAGCAAGCAGAAGGGTGAAAAAAGTGGATAATTTTGTCATAAAGTGAAGTGTTAACTGGTAAATAAAAGACAAACCCTGATTGCAAAAGGTTGGGTAGAACCAGAATTAAAGTTAGTCTTTTGGGCAATCTCAACAAATAAATCAGGAATAAGTTGAGGTAATGGCTTAACTCTTTTTGTGGTTTTATAACTTAAAAATTCAAAATTATTCCGGAAATGAATTTACGGAACTATTCTGCCCCTTGCGCAAAGGCGGCACAGGGTTTGGGATTGTATTCGATGTTTTTTGTATCTTGGGTTTCGCCTTAGCTATGATAATTCGCACTTTGCGACAAGGCGACACGCATTAAAAGATATCATAATTTTTAAGCCGGAAATTGGGCTACAAGGTAATATTCCTTATTTCTTCTTCAGTAAGCCCGGTAATTTTACTTGTCATTTCTACGCTCAATCCGTTATTCATGCAGTTTTTTGCACTTTCTGTTTTCTCTTTCATTACTTCTTCCTTTACTTTTTCATCGGCATACTTTTCTTTGTTTGCCTCGCCCTCTTCTCTTCCATCATACCTTCCCTTGTTATAGTTGTCCACTATAACGCTTTCCGTATCGCGCCAGGTTTCCAAGTATCCCTTATAGTCTTTTTTCTCCTCTTCACTCAGCATCATAATATTCAGCTTTACTTTAGCTTCCTTCAGTCCTTTAGCAGTAGTGCCTTCCTTTATCTCCTGTGTTTTCAGAAAATTAATCCATTCATCTAATGTATCCTTTGCGATATCATCAAAATCATTCACTTTGATGATATAATACTGGGGGTAGATTTTTGTTACCTGATCTGTTTTGAAGATTTCCTGTTCCTGTTCGGATAACCGGAGTAAATCGTGTTTATGCCTGCCTCTGAAAGTGGTTGACCCAAAGTAGACATAATCATTGCCAACCCCTAAATCGAAATATACAATGTGTATGGATATTACTTTCTTCACTTCACGGTAGGGCATACCTTCATCAATATTATCCACTATTAGTTTGGCCACTCCAAATAACTTTCTGAGCAAATAATCTGCCTGATAATCATTTTGTATCTCAATAATAATCAGTTCTCCTTTTGAGTTTTTAACCAATAAATCAACCCTATTCAACTTATTGGCAGCGGTTTCTTTATTGCTTTCACTTTCCAGTATGTTTTCAATTCTAATATCATCTTCCAGCAACTCACTCAAAAAACCCTCAAGGATACCAAAATTGGCTTTATTGCGCAGCAACCGCTTTATTGCCCAATCGAACCGGATAAGATTTTTCATTTCAAATAGGTTTTTAAAATGCAAATATAATCAAATGCCCTTAACCGGAATAAGCCTGTCAAAGCAGCTTTACATTTCCTTGATGTTTACTGAAAAGATGATTTTAATCAGTTTTTTAATTGAGTACAATCATAAAATACCTTTTTATCCAGTGATAATTTTGTTGGAGAATAAAATAGAAGACTATGAGCGCATTATATCTGTTGGTGGGAGTGAGTATAGCCGTTGCCGGATTCTTTTTAGGCGCTTTTATCTGGAGTGTAAAAAGTGATCAGTATGAAGATAAAAAAGGCGCATCGATGCGCATATTGTTTGACGATGAAATAAAAAAATCTTTATAAATAATCAATTCTAAAGCCAATGAGTAATTTATTTGAAGGAACAAACCCAACTGCATCAGTACAAACTGATAAATTTTTTTACGACAATAAAATCGTAAAATGGTTTGCATACGCCACCATGTTATGGGGCATTGTGGGCATGCTCGCAGGTATTCTCGCTGCGTTCCAGCTGGTATTTCCGGCGTTGAATATGGGAATGGCTGCAACAACATTCGGAAGAGTGAGGCCAGTACATACCAATGCGATCATCTTCGCATTTGTAGGCAATGGTATTTTTATGGGTGTTTATTATTCTCTTCAGCGGCTGGTTAAAGCGCGCATGTTCAGTGATACGCTCAGCCGCATTCATTTCTGGGGCTGGCAGCTGATAATAGTTCTAGCCGCGATTACTTTGCTGGCAGGTTTTACCTCTGGTAAAGAATATGCCGAACTGGAATGGCCTATTGATATCCTGATCGCGCTGGTATGGGTAACTTTTGGTATCAATATGTTTGGTACCATTCTCAAACGCAGGGAGCGCCACCTGTATGTTGCTATCTGGTTCTACATAGCCACCTTCGTTACGGTAGCGATGCTGCATATAGTTAACTCAATGGAAATCCCGTTCAGCTGGATGAAATCCTACTCTATGTATGCAGGCGTTCAGGATGCGCTGGTGCAGTGGTGGTACGGCCACAATGCGGTGGCATTCTTCCTTACTACACCCTATCTGGGGCTTATGTATTATTTCATTCCGAAGGCTTCCAACCGCCCTGTATATTCCTACAAGCTCTCTGTAATCCACTTCTGGGCGCTGATATTCCTCTACATCTGGGCGGGCCCTCACCATCTTTTATATACTGCCTTGCCAAACTGGGCGCAATCGCTGGGTACTGTGTTTTCCATAATGCTGATAGCGCCATCATGGGGTGGAATGCTGAATGGTTTATTAACTCTCCGTGGCGCCTGGGATAAAGTGCGCGAAGATCCGGTTCTTAAGTTTATGGTGGTTGCGGTTACCGCTTATGGTATGGCAACATTTGAAGGCCCTATGCTGAGCCTGAAGAGTGTAAATGCCATCAGCCATTTTACCGACTGGACCATTGCTCACGTGCATGTAGGCGCCCTGGGCTGGAATGGTTTCCTCACCTTCGGTATGTTCTATTACCTGATACCTAAAATATTCCGTACCAAACTGTATTCTGTGAAGCTGGCCAACAACCACTTCTGGATCGGGACGCTGGGTATAATATTCTATGTGGTACCGATGTACTGGGCAGGATTTATGCAAAGCCTTGCATGGAAGCAAATCAATGATGACGGTACGCTGAGATACCAGTTCCTGGATACCGTTAAGCAGATGCAGCCTTTCTACCTGATGCGGGGTATAGGTGGTATTTTATTCCTGATAGGCGCATTGATCATGACTTACAATCTTATCAAAACCATGCGCGGCGGAACTGTACTGAATGATGAAGCTGCAGAAGCTGCTCCACTTGCCAAGACATTTGTACCACATGCTACAGAGTACTGGCACAGGTGGATAGAAAGCCGCCCAATGCAGATGTTGGTATTCAGTCTTATTGCAGTTGCCATAGGTGGTGCAATTGAAATGATACCCACATTTATGGTGAAATCGAACATACCTACAATTGCCAGTGTGAAACCATATACACCACTTGAGCTGCAGGGAAGGGATATATATGTTCGCGAAGGTTGCTACCTCTGCCACAGCCAGATGATCAGGCCGTTCAGGGCAGAAGTGTTAAGATATGGCGAATACTCCAAGGCAGGTGAGTTTGTTTATGATCATCCATTCCAGTGGGGCAGTAAGCGCACCGGTCCGGACCTGGCCAGAATAGGCGGGAAGTACCCCAACAGCTGGCACTTCAATCATATGTATGAGCCATCCAGCATATCGCCCGGAACTGTAATGCCCAATTACCCATGGCTGTTTGAGAATGACATAGATACAGCCATAACACCAGCCAAGATAAGGGCCATGCAGACATTGGGTGTGCCTTATCCGGAAGGATTTGATAAGAAGGCTAATAAAGACCTGATGATACAGGCAAACGGTATTGCACTTAACCTGAGTATGGACAAGATAACCATTAAGAGCAACAAGGAGATTGTAGCGCTTATAGCTTATCTGCAGCGGGTAGGTACTGATATTAAACTGGAACAAAAATCAACCGCAAAATAATTTAAAACAACCAATCATGAAGTTCATCCATTATCTCGAAAGAATCACCGGAGTGGGCGTTTATCCATTATTCTCGCTGCTTATATTCTTTGTATTCTTTGCAGTGCTGCTGCTGTGGATACTCAGAGCCGACAAATCGTACATAAATGCATTGAAAAATATCCCTTTTCCGGGTAATGAAACTGAATAATTTTTTTATAAAAAATTTAACTGGCATAAAATATGCGCGCAATTAAAACAATATCCCTGACTACTGCATCAGCTTTGCTGTTATTGCCAACAGTAGTATCTGCAGCTGCAACAAATGCTGATGATAAAGGTGGCAACTATAATATGGTACTCATCAGCCTGGTGGGGCTGATGCTGATTCTGCTGTTCATAATTGGCGTTCTGGCTATGACTTTAGGTCAATTAGGTGTAGTAGTACGCGACAAAATGCGTAAGGAAAGGAAGGCAGGTTCGAATGTTGCAAAAACGCTGCTCCTCCTGGTATCAATGGGTATTCCGGCTTTCCATGCTTTTGCTGCTGATGCAGCTAAAGCAGCGGAGCCAGTTTCTCACAGTATAAGCGGGATATCAGAAAATGATTTTTATCTGATGATCGGAATATTGTTGCTGGAGCTTATAGTGATATTTGCCCTGGTACTGAATATCAGGTTGTTGCTCAGGTCGTTAAGTTCTAAAGCAGAATCAGTGCCAGGCGCTGTAACTGAGCCGCAGCACAGTTGGTTCTGGGATAAATTCAATGCAGCAAAGCCATTGGAACAGGAAAAAGATGTGTTGCTGGATCATAACTATGATGGCATACAGGAACTGGACAACAGCCTGCCACCCTGGTGGAAATATGGTTTTTACCTGACCATTATTGTAGCTTGTATTTACCTGTACCGCTACCATGTTTCTCATGATGGCCCTAGCCCGCAGGAAGAGTATGCCATTGAAATGCAGAAGGGGGAAGAAGACAAAGCAGCTTACCTGGCAACAGCGGGCAATAACGTGGATGAGAATAGTGTGGTTCAGCTGAAAGACGCGGTAAATATTGAAGCCGGGAAGGCAATATTTGTCAAGACCTGCGCTCCGTGCCATCTGGCGGATGGTGGCGGTGCAGTAGGGCCAAACCTGACCGACGATTACTGGCTGCACGGATGCGGTATCAAAGACATTTTCAAGTCCATTAAATACGGCTGGCAGGATAAGGGAATGAAGAGCTGGAAGGATGATTTCTCGGCCAAACAGATACAGCAGCTGGCCAGCTTTGTAAAATCTCTGAGAGGCTCCAAGCCTGCTGTACCTAAGCTGGAACAGGGAGAATTGTGTATGGATGCTGCACCGGCTGCCGATAGTTCATCAAAAGCAAGTGATAGTACCAAGGCTGTAAAAAAATAAAGCCGGATTAGAAAGATCTGCTATGAGCGATAAAAGTGTTAAGGATTCGTCTTTCAGAGACAAGGTGGCAACAGTAGATCAGTCGGGCAAGCGGATCTGGATGTTCCCGCACAAGCCTGCCGGTAAGTATTATAATGCCCGTACTATTTTTACAACAGTTTACCTGTTCGTTTTCTTTGGCTTGCCTTTTATGAAGGTAAACGGGCATCCGGTTTTTCTGCTTGATGTAATAGACCGCAGGTTTATATTATTCGGTCAGATATTCTGGCCACAGGATTTCTTCATTTTTGCAATAGGAATGATACTATTTATCATTTTTATTGCGCTGTTTACAGTAGTATTTGGCCGGGTCTTCTGCGGCTGGGCGTGCCCGCAGACGATATTTATGGAAATGCTGTTCCGCAGAATTGAGTTCTGGATTGAAGGGGATGGGGTGGATCAGAAAATACTGGCAAAGGCGCCATGGAACAGTAAAAAAATCATAAAGAAAGTTACCAAGTGGGTTATATTCTGGGCGGTTAGTTTTATTATAGCCAATACTTTTATGGCTTACCTTAATGGTATTGATGAGGTAAAGAAACTATACACTGAACCCTTGAGTAAGAATATAGGTACGTTTATATCTATGTCGGTTTTTACCACCGTGTTCTTCTTTGTTTATTTGTGGCTCAGGGAGCAGGTGTGCACGGTTATTTGCCCTTATGGCAGGATGCAGGGCGTGTTGCTGGATAAAGATTCAGTAATTGTTACCTATGACTATAAACGCGGAGAACAGAGAAGTAAATTCAACAAGAGTGAGACACGGACATCTGGCGACTGCATAGACTGCGCACAATGTGTAAAAGTTTGCCCGACCGGAATTGATATAAGAAACGGTACCCAGCTGGAGTGCATCAACTGTACTGCGTGCATAGATGCCTGCGACAAGATGATGAGCGCCGTAGGATTGCCAACGGGACTGATAAGATACGCATCGGAGAACAGCGTGGCAGAAAAGAAAAAATGGAGGTTCACCTGGCGCATGAAGGCCTACAGCGCTGTAATGGTTTTATTAATGGCCTTCCTTGTCTTTCTGCTCGTTACAAGGTCTGATGTAGGTATAACAGTTTTGCGCACACCCGGACAGTTGTTTCAGCAATGGCCCAACCATACCATGAGTAATTTGTATAGTTATAAAATGCTCAATAAAACTTTCAGGGACAAGGAAGTGACTTTGAAAGCAGAGAATTTTACAGGCGAAATAAAGCTTGTCGGAGAAAATAAATTTGTTATTCCGAAGAATGGGTATACGGTAGGTACCATGTTTATTTATATGGATGATAAGGATGTAAAGGATAGAAAAACAGTTTTGAGGATAGGCGTTTATGAGGGGAAGGAAAAAATCAGCACCATTACCACATCTTTCCTCGGGCCTTTTAAGGGTAATTGATCATTTTTTAAAACGTATTTTATGAAATTAGGATGGGGCTGGAAAATAGCCATATTATACAGCGGGTTTGTAGTGATGATGCTTTGCCTTGTGATTGCAGCCAACAGCCAGCATTTCGATCTGGTATCGAAGGATTACTATGAAGAAGAAATAGCTTACCAGAAAGTGCTGGATGCAGGCAAGAACCAGTCGGCATTGTCGCATCCGCTTAATATACTGGCCAGCGATAAGGCAGTAACCATTGAATTTCCGGCTGAGTTCAAAAGCAAAGAATTATCGGGCGATGTGCAGTTTTATGCCCCTGTAAATGCTGAATGGGACAAGGATTTTAAGATAAGCGCACAGAACAATAGTTTTACAATACAGCGCAGCGCCCTTCACAATACGAAGTATACGATTAAGATCAGTTGCACTGTTGACGGGAAAAATTATTACCAGGAATCTGAAATATTTTTACACTCCTGATGAACACGCTGACCTGGACAATGGCTCTTTTGATGGGATTTACGGGCAGCCTGCATTGTGCTGGTATGTGCGGGCCCATAGTATGGATTATGCCCTTTCAGGTGTTTCAGGGGGTAAAGAAAATAGCTGCGCTTGGTTTATACCATCTCGGGCGTATCAGTGTTTATGCTTCGCTTGCCATTGTCCTCCATTCATTCCGAAGTTTGTTTGATCCAAAGGTGCAACAATATATTTCGTTGGGCCTGGGCGGGATTTTATTGGTTATTGGTATCTTATCCTTTTTTCCGTCCCATCAATTAAAGGTCAACCTTCCCTGGGCCGAAACAGTAAAAAAGCAGTTAGGTAAATTAATCGGCAGGCCGGGATTGGGTACAATTGGTTTGGCTGGAATTCTTAACGGCTTGCTTCCCTGCGGGCTGGTATATATGGCACTCTCAGCTTCGCTGGCGGCAGCTACACCAATTGATGCAGCGCTGTTTATGTATGTTTTCGGTCTTGGCACGCTACCCATGCTTGTCAGCATTACCCTGTTAAAAATCAGGTTCTCATTTATTAGAACCCCAAATATGCGCAGGCTGGTACCTGTGATGGTCTTCGCATTTGGATGCCTGTTTATGCTCAGAGGTATGAACCTGGGAATCCCTTACCTGAGTCCTAAGGTAGTAGTGGAGCAACATGGTATAAAATCTTGTTGCAGCCATAAGAAATAGAGATTTTAGTGCCTATGATTTCTTCTTAGTGCACCTTAAACTCCTGATTGCTGAAAGGGGGGCTATCGGGTAATTTAATAACATTAAATTCATGCTTTGTGGCCCGGTGACAGTTATTGCAGGTATTAGTTAGTAGTACGAAATTGTTTTTGAAAGAGGGCAGATCTTTGTTTTTTACAGAGTTACCCAGGCTATCCAGCGGGGCGTCAATCATGGGTAATGAAGCTACTTCAGGCCGGTCGGTACAGTATTCTCTTATACCATCCAGCGACTCTTTTATTTCATCCAGTTCAAACTTTACCAGTGGCCAGTTCTGAGCATTGCCTGCATACCAGATTTTGGCATGATGAATCTGTATAACCAGCATGAATTCACCAAAACCGGGACGGTAGGTATGGGCAAGTTTATTTTGCAAGCTGTCTATCTGCGTTTGCATTTTTTGCGTATTGCTGGTTGGCTGGCAGCAAGAACCCAATATCAGTAAAGGAAGAAGAATAATATATCGCATGGCATTTTTTTTGACGAAATTAATTGTTTCTTCAATTATTCAGATAGAAATAGGCCTGAATCGGTGATACAATGCGGGTGATTTTAATTAATCTGCTTGTTATTACTTTATCCGGTATTAATTTAGCGGAAACATCCGCTTTTATGAGAAACTCGTTTTTATTTATTTTTGTTTTATTCAGTTCCTTTGCAGCCAAGGCTCAATTGCTGGAACCAGCCAATGGCGGCAGTTCTAAAGCTACGGTCAGTGAGCGGATTGGTATTACTGATGTCACCATACATTATGGCCGCCCAGCTGTGAAAGGAAGGGAAGGAAAGATATGGGGCGACCTGGTTTATACGGGGTTCAAAAACCAGGGTTTCGGCAGTGGCAACGATGCCCCGTGGCGTGCAGGTGCCAATGAGAATACAACAATTGAATTCAGTACGGATGTTCAGGTTGAGGGACTAAGGCTTGCTGCCGGCAAATATGGTTTCTTTATAGCTTATGGCGCGGATAATTGCACTCTTATCTTTTCGTCCAATACCACGAGCTGGGGCAGCTATTTTTACAATGATAAGGAAGATGTACTGAGGGTAAAAGTAAAGCCGGTGGCGCAATCTGAGAGCAGGGAACGGCTCACTTATGAGTTCAGCAATGAAACCGACAGCAGCGCCACCATCAGTCTAATCTGGGAAAAACTGGCCATACCATTTACCGTATCAACACGGTTGCAGCAACTGCAACTGGCCTCATTTGAGCGGGAACTACGCGGCGAAAAAGGATTTGACCCCCATGCCCTTGTTCAGGTGGCAGATTATATGCAGGAGCATAATGTAGCGCTTGATAAGGCACTCGGGTATATCAATACTGGCGCACAGTCCATGCCTTCTTTCGATGTATACCTTGCCAAGGCTAAAATACTGGAGAAAATGGGCAAGAGTAAGCAGGCTGACAGCATAAAGCAGATGGCCTTGGAAAAAGGATCAGCGATGGAAGTACATAATTATGCCCGCGGACTGCTCAAAGAGAAAAAGAACCAGAAGGCATTCAATGTATTTGAATACAATTACAAACGTTTCCCGAATACCTTCACTACCAATATGGGTATGGCCCGTGGCAGTGCCGCATTGAACAAAAACAAGGAGGCTCTTAAATATGCCCAGGCTGCTTTGCCTCAGTCGCCCGATGAAGTGAATAAAAAAGCGGTGGAAGAATTCATTAAAAAACTGAAAGATGCGCCCGAAGGTAAAGAAGTGAAAAAGGCTAAAGAACAGAAAAAGGAATCAGAGGAAGAATAGCTAGTCTGGTTATTGCAGTCTCTGGAATGTCGGAAAAAATTAAAAAATCTTCTTTCCTAATCAGGAAAGAAGATTTTTTAATTAAAACATGGAGTAAAAAATTCCCAAATACCTCTCACAACGAGTATTAGTCCCGATTCTTACCACCCCCTTCTCATGGCGTAGCAACCACCGCATTCAGAATAGGAATCCATGTTGGCACAATCACTGTTTTCCACTTTTTCTTTATCGCCCAGTTCCGCGTTTGCAGTATGATCCATTCCGCAGCGCCTGTATGTAACTGTCACATCGTCTCCTGCTTTATAGCCGGCAATAGCATCAGCCAGCTCTGCTTTATTATTTATTTCCTTGTCATTGATCTTCGTTATAACATCTCCTTCATAAAGGCCTGCTTTTTCTGCCGGACCGCATGAAATCACTTCTTCTATAGTTGCGCCTTCCTGGCAGCTGTTGCAGGTTACTACGCCCAGCAATGGCTTCCTGGTGCTGAAACCGGAAAAGGCATTATTTTTTTCCATGTTTACAGGAGCAGGAGGAGCAATGTAATTCACTCTTACAGTATAGTCGTCATAGCCGCAATGCTTCACTCTGGCTATCTGGCTGTCATTTACGTAAATTTTTCCTTTAATGAATTCTACAACCGCGGTAGTATTTGGGCTGTTGATAATAATTGTTTCTACCTCTGGTACTACCGGTTTTCTGTGATGGTGCACCGGCGATTCAGTAGGGCAACCTGCCGGAACAGGTTTTGATTTATGATGACTGGCACTGGTCTGAGCCATACCGGGAACGCTGCATAAGAGAGTTGCTGAAGCCAATAAATAGATAATCTGTTTGTTCATAATTTCCGTTTGTATTGCGATAGAATAATCACGATGTAAAGGTGGCATCAGGATTGCCTGATCGAATTACACAATTATGAAATAGAATTATATAATTTGCGTTTTATTATGGTGTATTTAAAAATATTCCCCAGGCTTTATGTCCTATTTACTGCAAATTATGGAGAATGAACTTGCTGAAAGATTGAAATACAACCAACTAATTTGTATCTTTATCCGTCTATTATTGCAGAACATATTTTATAATCCGCCTCACACCGGGGTAAAAAATCAACTATAATGAAAAAGAACCTACTGGTAACTCTTGTATTATTTGCTGTTATTTTCCATTCGTGCAAAAAGCCCGATAATAATACTAATCCGGGAGTTTATGCTACCTATTCATCTATCGATACGATATTTACTATGCTCCAGGCCCCTTCCAAGTTTGTAACTTTCGATGCTTCAGCAGGCAGCTCCTTTTATGGGTCCAGCGGCACCCGTTATGTTTTTCCTGCTGGTTGTTTCCAGGATGCCTATGGCAACATCGTCAGCGGGATTGTGCAGGTTGAAGTAAAGGAGTTGCTAAATAAAGGAGATATGATTTTTACCAAGGCACTACCACTAAGTGGTACAAATTCTTTGATATCTGCAGGTGAAATATATACTAATGCAACCCAGTCCGGTCAGCAATTGTATCTGGCACCCGGCGCCAGTTTTCAGGCCAATGTGCCCCAGGGTAAAACTCCCGTTCCGGGTATGTCGTTTTTCTCTGGTAACATTATTGCAGGGGCAGCCAATAATGTAAACTGGAATGCTAAAGATTCTACAGGTACGGGATCTGGCGCGGTAATTTATAACGGAGATACAATTGATATTATCTCTGATAGCCTTCATTGGTGCAATGCCGACCAGTTTATGTCGAACCCCGACTTCCAGACTTTTAAAGTTGCACTATCAGTTGCCGGTAATCTTGCATTGCCTTCTCAGCTTAATACCTATGCCCTTTATGATACTGTAAAGGGTTTCTGGACATTGGGAACTTTCCCAAGTCTGAGTTCTTACTCAAATGGCGTTTATTCAGAAACTCATGTACCCAATATCCCCGTCCATTTTGTTTCGTTTTGCTTAATCAACGGTAAATTTTACGGAGGCGTTACTGCAGCTAAGCCTGTTAATGGTGGTAATTATACTATTTTCTTATCGCAGGTAGATCCTACTGCATTTAAAGGGCAGTTGAATAATCTGACTGATTAATTTCGTTTTATTTTTTAAGTGCCTGGTTGTGCCACACCTCAAAGGTGTGGCACAAC
>CAILLK010000134.1 GCA_903835005.1 uncultured Bacteroidota bacterium
GAAAAAAGGCTAATACCGTGGCTATATGCCGGAATCTCTTTTTATTGGGTGGGTCAACATCACCGGAATGGAGGGTCAACATAAAACGGAATGGTGGGTCAACATGCTCCGGAATTTACAAGGCAGGGCTGAATAGTTACTAAAAAACAACAAATATGGCTTTAGCAAAAGAGATGTATTCGGCAAACAGGGTAAACCTCATTTATCAGCTTTTAAAAAATGA
Organism: uncultured Bacteroidota bacterium; assembly: GCA_903835005.1. Taxonomy (GTDB): domain Bacteria; phylum Bacteroidota; class Bacteroidia; order Chitinophagales; family Chitinophagaceae; genus Nemorincola. The sequence goes on from CAILLK010000134.1 coordinate 224, forward strand.
GGCAGATAATGGAACACCAAAAGAGTACGATGTAAAAGTGGATGAACTAAAAGTCGTCAGCCGGACCAATGACCATGAAAGGTTTTATTCTCATGAAGAGTTTGTACTACCAGAAACCCGGAACATTACTATTAATATCTATGATAGTAAATCCCACAGGTGTACACGGTATATATTGCTTCTAAGAGAAGAAGAACCATCAAAACAAGAACTATCCGGCATAGAGAAGTCGATAAACACAAAAATGCTTCAGGAAAGAAAGAAGTGGGAATATGACCAGCTAAAAAAGGAATATGATGAACTAAAGGAACAATTGGATGAATCAGAAGAATACGCTGATGCGCTTAAAACTAAGATAGATCAACTTGAGGCAGAGAAAAGCACCAAGTCAAATAAAATAACCGATACAATTATCGGATTAGCCGGGGTTTTACTTGCCAACAAGCCTAATGCGCTTAGCGGTATTCCCTTGATAGGTGATTTATTAGGAGGAAGCAAAGACAAACAATTGCCTCCCGAAGAACAATGTGAAATAACCGTTGAAGAAACGGAATGCACAGCTAGCTTTCAGAAAAAGGGTACACCCAAAAATTTTACAGGTGAGATCACTGATGAGGATGAACAAAATCTTAAAGAAGCACTGCATCCGTTTTTTAAACCGGAATACATCGATAGAGTTGGGCAAATCATTCAATATCTGTTTATGCACAATCCTTTTATCGACCAAACAATAAAAGTGATGGAACATGCCATTAACCAGGGAGAGCAAACAAAAAAAGCAGCGTAAATAATTACTTACTTAAAAAATCAGACTATGGGTCTTTATACATTACCGATAACCATTGAGGCAAACTCACAGATAGAAGCTGAGCAAAAACTTCAGCAATTGATACAGGGGGCTGCGTTGCCACAACGAACTGCTGTAGGAAAGGTAGTAGGTAGCATACTATATGAAATGCTGGACTATTATATGACCAAAAAAGCCCCGGCTGTATCTGCCGAAAAGGGAACGAATACACGTGAATCAATTAAAAATCAGGGAGATAAAAAGTGAATGAAACCCTAATATCTAAAATCATACCACATTGATAATCAATTAGTTGTACTTTTGTATGGAGAGAAAACGACAAAAAGAAATAGGCACGTTAATTGCACAAGATAGAGCAAAAGGTTACCAGCAAACTGATGTTTTCCCCGATAGAATTCCTATCGAAAAATTCAGGGTGATATGGAACGATGAACAGGTTCAATATAATGATGAACAATTATTCAAAATCAGGGAATGGTTGTATGCCATGTGTAATGTTGCGCTATCTGTTGCAGAAGAACAATTTGATAACAGGAACAAAATTATAGAACTAAAACCGGACACAGATGAAGCAAAAGAAAGCCATTTTATACATCCGAGTGAGTACAGACGAGCAAGCTGAGAAAGGTCATAGCCTTGCCCATCAGGAAGAAATGCTTCGGAAATATTGCGCAGTAAACAGTATTGAAATTGTCGCCTTTTATAAGGAAGATTATTCTGCAAAGACTTTCGACAGGCCAGAGTTTAATAATATCATTGCTGCCCTTCGTAAAAACAAGGGCATGGCTGATTTGTTGCTATTCTTGAAGTGGGACAGGTTTTCCCGAAATGCACCAGAGGCATACACGATGATCAGCCAGCTTCATAAACTGGGCGTAGAACCACAGGGAATAGAGCAGCCATTAAATATGGAGATACCGGAACAGAAATTCCTGTTGGCTTTATACCTGACCGCTCCGGAAGTAGAGAATGACCGAAGGGCAATGAATATAACTGCCGGAATACGGAAAGCAATGAAAGATGGTCGGTACATGGGGTCAGCTCCTTACGGTTATAAGCATAGCCGCAACGAAAACAACAAGCCATGTATAGCTCCAAACAAGAAGGAGCAGGAGATGGTTGAGGTGGCGTTTGAAATGATGGCAAGTGGTAATTACCATATTGAGGAACTAAGACATATTCTCAACAAGAAGGGTATGCATTTGGGAAGAACAAGGTTCTGGTGTATGCTTCGCAATCCTGTTTACATAGGCAAGGTCGCTGTTCCAGCATACAAGCAAGAGCCGGGTATGGTAGTGAAGGGTACACATGATGCCATTATTGCGGATGCTTTGTATTACGAGGTTCAAGATGTCCTTGAAGGACGTAAGCGAAACCTACCAAATTCACCCTTCTGCCAAAAGGAGGAATTACCACTTAGAGGCTTTCTTACATGCGCAAAATGTGGTAAGACCCTAACAGGCAGCGCATCAAAAGGAAGAAGCGCACGTTACTACTATTATCATTGTAAGAATGAATCTAATGAACGTTTCCGTGCAAATGAAGCAAACGAAAGTTTTGAGCAGATGCTGGAATATATCAGCAGCATGGATAAAATTTATCGGTCTTGCGAATTGATAATGGCGGGTGCATCTAAGAAGAATGGGCAGGATAAGTCCAATGAATTGATTCAACAAAGGAAGGAATTAGAGACTTACAAAAAGCGACTGGACAATGCCCAAACGCTTATGCTTGATGGCGAACTTGATGCAGCAGATTACCGGAAAATCAAGACAAAACTAGAGCCGGAAATAGAACGGTTAGCTTCGAAAATTGCGCAGTTAAGCAAGAACGATAACAATGAGAAGGGAATAATCGAATATGGCTTTTATTTTCTGCGGAATATGAGCAAACTCTTTACCAGTGCGAGTTTGGACAAAAAAAGATATATTCTCGGTTCGACCTTCCCGGAAAAATTGATTTATGAAAATGGCTCCTATCGAACCGCATCGGATGAAAATGTTCTTATTCTGATAGCTAATACAGGCAAGGATTTGGGAGAAAAAAAGAAAGGAAGGCGAGATTTATTTCGCCTTCCTTCCCGTAGAGTGGCCTCGCCAGGAATCGAACCTGGATCTGGAGCTTCGGAAACTCTTATACTATCCATTGTACTACGAGGCCAATAAATTTTAAGAACTGCAAAGGTAATTTATTTATAGTCTTCTATCACTACCTTGTCCTTACAAAAATAATATTCCCGTTCATCGTTCGAGGCTACAATTACCAGCCGCCCCTTGCCATACTGGTCTATCCAGCCCTGGTATTGGGCTACGCCTTGCTGGTCCAGGTTGGTACAGGGTTCATCCAGCAGCAGTACCGGGGTATCGCTGAAGATAGCCTGGGCCAGCTTCACCCGCTGCTTCATACCGCTTGAGTAGTCGCCTATGGTTTTATGCCCGCTGTCCTTCAGGCCCACCAACTCTATGATCCTGGCAATATCCAGCCCCGGCAATGGCCGTTTGAACGAAAAATGGAACTCCATAAACTCCCTTAGTGTCAGCTCCTCAACCACTTCCATACCCGGTGCGCAAAAACTGATATGCCCGTATATATCCGTGCCCTCTACCCTGCCGCCATTGTGCTCATAAAATAACTTGCCGGCACTTGCGCCCTGCATTCCCGCCACTATGCGCAGCAATGTGCTCTTGCCGCAACCATTGGGACCCAGCAGTGCATAGGCCCCCGGCCCGTCGAACACATAGTTCACCTCCCTGAATATCCAGTATCGCTGAAACCGTTTGCTGATATGCTCGAGTGTTATTTTCATCCGTGGGCAAAAGTAGATAATACCCGTTGTATAGTAACATTACCGGGACAACAAGGATAGATTTATCTAAAAGCCCCGGCAAACTGCCAGGGCTCTTGGATTTTGTATTTTGGTTTTTGGATTTTAATAATCCATTCCACCCATTCCGCCTGGCATACCGCCGCCGGCTGGTGCACTAGATTTTGGTTCTGGCTTATCAGCTATCACACACTCAGTAGTCAGGAACATGCTGGCGATAGATGCTGCATTCTCCAGAGCTACACGGCTCACCTTGGTAGGATCAATAACGCCGGCCGAAAGCAGATTTTCATAAACCTCAGTACGGGCATTGAAACCATAATCAGCCTTACCTTCGCGCACTTTCTGCACTATGATAGATGCTTCAAGGCCTGCATTGTTTACTATCTGGCGCAGCGGCTCTTCAAGCGCACGGCGAACGATAGCAATACCAGTCTTCTCATCAGCATTTTCGGTGCTCACTGCAGTCAGGGAATCAATAGCGCGGATATATGCTACGCCTCCACCAGGCACTATACCTTCTTCTACCGCAGCGCGGGTTGCATGAAGCGCATCGTCCACACGGTCTTTCTTCTCTTTCATTTCCACTTCCGATGCGGCTCCTATGTACAGAACAGCAACACCACCACTCAGCTTAGCAAGGCGCTCCTGGAGTTTCTCACGGTCGTAATCGCTGGTAGTAGATTCTATCTGCGATTTGATCTGACCCACACGGGCAGCAATGCTTGCTTTATCACCTTTACCACCTACTACGGTAGTATTATCTTTATCAATAGTAATGCTTTCGGCCTGGCCCAGAGATGCGATTGTAGCATTCTCCAGTTTGTAGCCCTGGTCTTCGCTGATAACGGTACCACCTGTAAGGGCAGCAATGTCCTGCAGCATTTCTTTACGGCGGTCGCCGAAGCCCGGAGCCTTAACAGCAGCAATCTTCAGTGAGCCACGCAGCTTGTTCACCACCAGTGTAGCCAGCGCTTCGCCATCTACATCTTCTGCTATGATCAGCAGCGGACGGCCACTCTGCACCACACTTTCCAGTATTGGCAGAATGTCTTTCAGCGTGCTTACTTTCTTTTCGTAAATCAGGATGTACGGGTTCTGCAACTCAACCTGCATTTTCTCTGCATTGGTTACAAAATACGGGCTCAGGTAGCCACGGTCGAACTGCATACCTTCTACCACTTCCACAGTAGTTTCGGTGCCTTTAGCTTCTTCCACAGTGATTACGCCTTCGTTACCCACCTTAGCCATAGCCTGAGCTATCAACGCACCTATGGTATTGTCGTTGTTGGCAGAGATAGAAGCTACCTGCTCTATCATTTTGTTGTCATTGCCCACTTTCTGGCTCTGGCTTTTCAGGTTTTCAACAACAGCTCCTACAGCCTTGTCAATACCCCTTTTCAGATCCATCGGGTTAGCGCCTGCAGCTACGTTCTTCAGTCCTTCGCTGATGATAGACTGTGCCAGAACGGTAGCCGTAGTAGTTCCATCGCCCGCCAGGTCGGCAGTTTTTGAAGCTACTTCCTTCACCATCTGAGCGCCAATGTTCTCAATAGCGTCTTCCAGTTCTATTTCTTTAGCTACGGTTACACCATCCTTTGTTACAGAAGGGGCGCCGAATTTCTTTTCTATAACCACATTACGGCCTTTAGGGCCCAGGGTTACTTTTACTGCATCAGCCAGTATGTCCACACCACGCTTCATTCTGTTGCGTGCATCAATATTGAAAAAAAGTTGTTTTGACATAAATTTTTAATTTGATAATTTGGCAATTAGCCAATTAGTTAATGAATACGTTTATTTTGAATCTCAAGAGACATTGCCGAATTGACGAATTGGCAAATTGTCGAATTATTTAAATAACCGCCAGAATATCGCTTTCCCTCATGATCAGGTAGTCATTACCTTCAAATGAAACTTCTGTACCGGCATACTTACCATAAAGAATGGTGTCGCCCGACTTAACAGTCATTGGTTCATCTTTTTTACCCGGTCCGGCAGCTACTACAGTGCCGCGTTGTGGTTTTTCTTTAGCAGTATCTGGTATAATAATACCGCCGGCAGTCTTCTCTTCAGCAGGAGCGGGTTTCACTATTACCCGGTCGTGCAGGGGGGTAATGTTCACGTTTGTTGCCATAATTATCTGTTTTTTATTTAGTAAATGATTTTGTACCTAGCTTGCATCATTTATTGTGCCACCCTTTACGGGGCTGCAAAAGTCGGTCATTTTTGCAGAAATGCAGTATTTTCTTAATGATATTAATGGCCTGCAGGGTCAAATTTTCATTTTAAAATCAGGAAAAGCTTAATTTGGCAGTCAGAATTCTCATGATACCGGGCAGTAAATTCTCCATTCACAACCTAAGCCAGTATTCTAAACCTTAATCCAGCTTCCTGCCACTAACAATTGAGAATACTATGGATTTGCAGTCCTTTGGGCAATCAATATATTCTTTCTTAATTTTCCTGGTTACACCGGGGCCTAAAAAATCGTGGAAGGTGATGTTGGTGCTATCCTCATAAGTGCCATCTGCAGCCAGGAAGAGTACCTGGTAGGTGATATCCTTATAATCCGATTTTGAGGAATTGGTCATTTCCGGGAAAATATAGCACTTACCCAGCGGGATGATTTTATTGATGTGGTACTTTCCAGTGATGCTGATGTCTTTTATAGCATTCTGGCCCATGGCAGCGCCTGTGATACCAATCATTGATGAGAGCAGGAAGATTATTGTTTTCATTAATTAGAATTTGGGGTCAAAATTAGGTAATAAACCCATGATCACTCTTAGGTTTTTTCTATCTGGAAACTCAATTATGCCCCGCTAGTGAGTTAACGCTTTATTGCAATACAACACAAATTTCCAACTTACAGCGAATCTTGATATTGTATTATAGCTTCATGTAATTTTCTATGAATTTCATTCTTTAAAAATTGAGGTTTTATTACTTTAACTTTTTCACCAAACGAAAGAATCAGACTTATAAATTCTATATTTACCATTACTTCCAATCCAACCAGTAACCCATTTTCATCCTCTTTAATTTTTTTTTGAGATCCATGGAGAGGTTTAGTCAAAACATATTGTAAACTAATCGGAGCAAATAGCAATTCTATTTTTTCAACCTTTCCATTCTCAGGTTTAGTAACACCAATAATGTCATCAAAATATTCTTCCCAATCTATTTCTTTATTTGGTCTATACTTGATTTTAGATTCTTTCATAGCTACAATTCTGTCAAGTGCCAGGTTCCAGATTGGTCTCTCATGTGAAGTATTATACCCAAATAAAAACCAACGGTTATTATATTGCTTCAAATAATAAGGATGGATTTCAAGTACATATGGTTCATTAGATTTAAAATCCTGGTAAGTTATAATCATTACCTTTTTATATGCGATAGCATTATATAAAGTACCTAACCACTCTATTCCTTTTAAATACTGATTGGCATCAAAGCTTAATATATAATTTGGCTTTTCCTGAATTATTCCTTGTTGCAATTTAGGAATTACTTCTTCTATCCATTCAAATTGTGGCATACCCTTAAATTGTGAAAGTAGTAGTAAAGAATCTTTAAGATAATTCACTTCTACCCCATTAATTGGCATATTATTTATTGAAAATTGAGGATCTGAATAGGTATAATATACTTCTCTTCCTGATTTTGATTTCCATAAATCAATATTCCAACCTTCTATACTTTCCATGAATTGTATATCGGCATATAATGTAGCCCTGCCAACTCCATTTGTCGAACTATCGTATGTTTCCAGTGCTTTATTTACTTCTTTCAACAAATCATTAAACGTATATTTCATCTTGTGGTTCCTGAAACATTTATCTAATGCTTTATACCGAATGAGTGCATGTTTATTTGTAGCCATAATATTAATTGCCGAGTGTAAATTTTATTTGCTAAGTTTAAAGTTAAGAAATGTGTCTGAATAAGATGGATACATTCTTTTTCTCTTTGCAAATAAGTTCTTTGAGCACCTGCCAATGAAATTGAAAGTCGCCTGTTGGCCCATTAGGGCAGATCGATAGGTATTCTTATTCCGCAAGGAATATGATGAATGTATCTCTAGTCATTTCTTCAGTGGTATTGTTGATATGATTATTTGCTTTTATAGTTCTGTTACGCTGGGCTATACATGTAGAAAGAATTATTAGGCGGGTGCTCAAATCTTATTTTATTAAAATGGCTAAGAAAATTGATGATCCTGAATATTATATAAATGCTTTTGCAGAAATGCAAACAGCTGACGATTTGCTTCCAATTCTTAATAAAGCGAAACAAGTTCTTTTTGGAGAAAAATCAATCCCTTTTTCAATTCGCCAATTTAATTATTTCAGTATTTCTAAAAACAAATCTGAACATTATAAACAATCATTTATACCAAAAAAGAATGGCGGTAAACGTACAATTCATGCCCCGGTAAAAGGACTAAAGCATTTGCAGGCATGTATGAATTTTGTTTTTCAAATTCTTTTTACTCCACACAAATCAGCCACAGGTTTTATTTCTGGTAAGTCAATTGTTGACAATGCTAAAAAACATACAAGCAAGGGTTATGTATATAATATCGATCTGAAAAATTTCTTTCCATCTATTGATCAAAAACGTGTTTGGGCTGTTTTATTATTTCCTCCCTTTAATTTAGGCGATACACCTGAAAGAAAACAAATTGCTAATAGAATAGCTATTCTTTGCTGTGCACCTATAGAATTTAAATTAGCGGATGGAACAAAGGAGATAAAAAACGTCCTTCCACAGGGTGCGCCAACATCCCCCACTCTATCTAATATCATTGCTCAAAGACTAGATCGAAAATTACTCGGTGTGGCTAAAAAATACCAGATCTCATATAGCCGATATGCTGATGACATTACTTTCTCTGGTAATAGAAATTTTTGCAATAAAAATAGTGAAGTATTATTAGAAATTCGCCGGATCATACATGAACAGAACTTTATAATTAACGAAGAAAAAGTTAGGTTACAAAAACAAGGGTATAGGCAAGAAGTAACTGGGCTTATCGTTAATGAAAAACCAAACGTACAGAAAAGGTTTATAAAACAATTACGGCAATGGCTATATTTGTGGGAGACATATGGCCATGATAGAGCCTACTTTTTTTTCTTAAAAGATTACTTAGGTGATAAGGGTCATGTTAAAAATAATTCACCAAGTATGCATTATGTTATTGGCGGTAAACTAGATTTTTTAAAAATGGTTAAAGGACTTGGTGATCCCGTTTACTTAAAATTGCATAAGAGATATCTTGGCTTGGTTAGTGCCGATACTAACACATTTGTTGATCGTATTTTTGAAATTTGGGAACTATACGGGATTGAAGAAGCTAAGAAATACCATTATTCTATAGTAGGGGAGACAAAAGATTTTTTTTCAATAGCTTTTGCATCGAAATTAGACAGTATTCGTAAGGAAAGATTACTTTCACTATCAATGCAAGAAATCAAAAAAGTAGACACTGTAAATAAAAATAAAATTACAAAAATAACAGTTGCCAAAAAACAAAAAATTGAACAACCTCATAAACCTAAAGATGTTGCAGAATTTCTTTTCCATTTCCGAAATAAGAAAAACATCGGCTTAAAATACCTAACCCATAAATGGGATGCAACTACAGAATTACCAATGAATTATGAAACAGTAATAAAAAACGCTTCTATTGAATTTAGTGAATGTAAGCACAAATACGTAATTCCATCGGAACTTTACGCGAAAATTGGAGAGTATATTTTAGCAAAGAGCGAAATTAAAGAGTTAGGGGATAATAAATTTGAAATTCTTCATCCACATTTTTGGTATAATGTTATTAATGAAAAAAATGAAATTAAAAGAAAAAATGTATACAATGGATGGTCTTCAGACGAAATGAAAACTTGGACAAAAGAAAACCCATATCAAGATCCCAATTTAGATAAATATTGGACCGAAGAGTTAATTAATCCTTTTAAAAATAGTATTGAAGTTAGGGCAAAAACATTAAAAAAATATTTTGAGGACAACATCAATTGTATCTTTAAAGAAGACAAAAAAAAATTAGATGTAATAGATCTAGACAATTCCTTAAATGATGCACGCTTTTTTACTGATGTACCAACTTTTTTTGAGGGGGTAAGAGATATTTTGAAGGCATCAAAAGAGCATTCAAAAGAACCTTTGATAAAAATACATTTTAAAATCCCAGATTCATATGGAACATATGGACTTCGGCAAATTATAATAGTAACTGACAATAACCCTAATGTAGATGCTTCATTTAATCCAAAAGTTGGTGGCGACCTTGGCGCAGCTTATCTTAAATTTTATGGCTTATGCAATTGGTCAATTTTATATAAACAAAATAATAAAGCAATAAAATTTAATGTGCTTAATGATGAGGATAACGTGAATGAAATTGAAGCGATTAGCGATTTAGACATTATTGGATTTACTCATATAATAACATTTTATGCGTTATGATAGGAAATGTTTTGTATATATTCGATGATGATAAAATTAGGCAAGACACCCGCTATAAATCGTTTATTGATATTAGTAAAATCGATTCTTCCTTAATACGATTTATTTATAAGTCCAGTACAATTTCAAAGCAAGAAATATTAAATAATGCTTGCTGTGTGTGTTTTCACGACTCAATGAAAATCGAGAACGACAAAAATGGAAAATTATTAGATTTTGATGCATTAAAAAGAGATTTGAAATTAAGCACCCCCCCAATTCCATTAGTTATTTTTAGTAATCAAGGCAATCAAATGACAGATTTAATTTCTGACAAAGAATTAAATATGAAAAGTGATGATTTCTATATGAATCTACTTCTATTTATCAATGACTTTTTGGAAAATCACATTATAAATTTGAAAATTTTAGCATTAGGTAAAAATTATCTTTTGGAAATGGCTCTTGATTCAAGAACTAAACTTTTAAAGTATTTTAATTCGTTTGATGAAGAGGAACCTCTCAGTCTGGATATTAAAGAAAAGTCGGCATTCATTCAGGACTTAAAAGATTTCGAGATGATAACAAATAAATCAGGTTTTGCTAATCAAAACATAGTAAAATTAAATTCCGAACAATTGTTTTTGAGTTTATTTGAAAAAGAAATTAATTTTATAATAAAATTCTTATAATTATGGAAAATATCTTTGCACTTATTGATGAATATACAGATGTGACCCACTTTGACAAGTTAGGTATAAAATCAATACAATTATCAGATAGTGTTTTTGATGATGAAACTATTCATGACTTTATCATAGAAAATATTCTCCCTAAAAACCCATTAAAACTCATTATTCCAGCAAGTTTAGGTACGATTAAAACGAATTTTTGGGGATTGAGAATTGGATTACATTTTCGTCTTACACCTGGATTAGGTAATCTAAAGAGAATACCATTAATTTTTGTATCTGACAGTTCTCTTGATGAAATACTAACGATACAAAAGGAAAAATATGGTCTAATTTGTACCACACAAGGGAGTATTTTAGTAAATAATTCATATGAGGAGATTAATGCCGCATTGGATCATATTCAAGAACTACCAAAGAATAATTATATTGATGCTTTTGTGGATAAAATTTTGATTCCTAAGCCAGAAGAAAATGGCAAACATTCAATTGCTAATATATGGGGAGTATATCAACTTGCAAAAATAACATCACATCTTGATGTATTAACCTCAATCACAAAATATTTAAATAAACAAAAGGATTTATATTTTAAGTACATTCTTGCAATTTCAGATAATTCGATGGAACAATTGCAAAATATAAAAACACAAGAAATAGGGATAATAAAATATTCTGGCAATATTCTTTTCATTGATGATGAAGCTGATAAGGGGTGGGGTGAAATTTTAAAGGCAATATTTGTAAATGCAAATGTAGAAATAGTAGGAAGAGGAGATATTGAACTGTTCAATTCTTACATTGATAAAGCTGAAAATAAAGCATTAGAAACTGTTAATTCACTACCTAAATGGGATTTGATTCTGTTAGATTTGAGATTAGATGCAAATGAGGATATTGGTCAAAAAGCAAATCAAATGGCTCACGAATATTCCGGCGCTAAATTGCTAAGGAAAATCATTAATTCTAATGAAGGGATTCAAGTCATAATGTTTACAGCCTCCAATAAGGCATGGAATATGAGGGAACTAATAGAAATGGGTGCGGATGGTTTTTATATTAAGGAAGCACCTGAATATAGCAGAGATGAATCCTTCAGCTTAAATAATTATCTTAGCTTTGAAAAACAAACAAATGATTGTTTCGAAAGAAAGAACCTAAAAAATGTATTCGAATTAAATAAAAATATTTTAGCACATTTATCATTACAGGATACGCTTTCCCAAACCAAACCAATTAATCAAAAAAACAGGGAATTAATCAAAACTTACCTAAAATTAGGATTCAATGCTATCCAAAAATTTTCCCCATCAAAAAAGGAGTTCTCGCTATATTGTTTCTTGGAATACTACAAAATTATTGAGATATTAGGTAAATCTCTAATTGAAGATAAAGATGATAAACTCATGATCCTAGGAAAAACAAATGTGAAAATAAATTTTGTGAATTTAAAGCCTGTTTTATTATCTAAAATAGAACCAATTAAATCTGGCACGTTTATAACTAGTTTTAAAATCAATGACTATACACCAGTTAGTGATGATAGTTATTATACAAACCCAACATCGTCAACACGTTTTGCTGGATTAATGCTACTTAGATTTGGATTTACTGAAACAGATGTTGCAAAATTTATGCAGTTAAATTATTTAAGAAACACTTTGGTAGCTCACCCAACTAACCAGACAACAAATTCAATAAGTTTAAATGACATAATAAGTTTAGTAACAATATTGAAAATCTCATTCGATCATTTATGACACATTTATATGCATATAATATTATATGTATTCTATTTACTTCAAATTAGGCGCTAGTTAAAAAATATTAAATTAGGTCATTAAGTACCAATTTCAACTAATGAGGTCATACAGCTCATCAATTTAAAATAAACACACCTGAAAATTTGGAATTTTTATCTACCCTTCATACCTTCGTTCCAATTTTTAGGATAATTAACAACTTATTAAACCATGAAACAATTATTATTCCATCATGAGTATTTCGAACTCTTTTTTTACTTGCTTAGCAACCAGAAACACAAACATTCCCGTTGATTTCGGTGAATGAAAATCGAAAATTCAAACTCTCCCGATGATTTCGGATGTTGAAAATATCATATTTTATTATTTTATATACAATAGCACATATTCCATTTTCACACATTAATCCATGGGATATAATGGGATAAGATGAGATAATCAGGAATTATTTTATATCAGCCACCAGAAAGGGTTTCAGCGTTTATCATTATCCCATTGCATTTTTTCAAGTACATGGGATAACATAACAAAAAGCCTTTTTCGTGAGTCTGCTTTTTTTCAAGGAAGAAGTAACGCACCAGAGGGCTGCTATACAAAAGCGAAGTTCACAAGTTCCCAATTCCACAAAAAATGGGACAAGATGAGATAATCGGAAATTTATTTATATCAGCCACCAGAAAGGGTTTCAGCGATTACCATTATCCCATTGCGTTTTTTAAAGAACATGGGACAACCAAACAAATCCATCTGGCGCGTCTGTAGCTGGGCCTTGTCTAGCGGACACGTCTAAGCAATCTAGGCAGTTTATAACTGCCGATTCTCTCAGCAAGGACAATGAGACACAACCTGCCAGCCTTGTCTGACAGGTAGGCGGTAGGCAGGTGCGATAAGATGAGATAATCTGAAATTAATTTATATCAGCCACCAGCAAGGGTTTCAGCGTTTACCATTATCCCATCCCGTTTTTTTGAGAACATGGGATAACCAACCAAAACGCCTTTTGCCGGAGGTTGTTTTTTTTCCGTCTGGCGCGTGTCTGTAGCAGGGCCTTGTGTGTAGTGGACACGTCTGAGCAATATCGGCAGTTTAAAACTGCCGTTTATCCCTCTTGGTGAAAAAACTGAATACATTACCAGCAAATGTGCAATTTTATAAAGCTAAATGATTAAAAATCAATAAAAATGTGCGCAAAAATATTTTTGATGCCAAGTGTGCAATTTCTGATTCATGAAAATCCTTTAATCCTATAAATCAAGGTTCAGACATTTTGCACACATTACCAGCAAATGTGCAATTTTATAAAGCTAAATGATTAAAAATCAATAAAAATGTGCGCAAAAATATTTTTTAAAAACCGTGTGCAATTTCCATTTCAATCACCAATCGAGTAGGAGGTGAGGGATTATTTCCCTCACCGTCCTCTCACACCACCGTACGTGCCGTTCGGCATACGGCGGTTTGTCAGATTAATGGTTGCTGTTGTTTCAACAGGACGGTCTCGGTTGATTGTTGCA
>CAILLK010000135.1 GCA_903835005.1 uncultured Bacteroidota bacterium
ATAATGTGATAATGTGATAATGTGATAATGTGATAATGTGATAATGTGATAATGTGATAATGTGATAATGTGATAATGTGATAATGTGATAATGTGATAATGTGATAATGTGATAATGTGATAATGTGATAATGTGTAATGTGATAATGTGATAATATGTCAATGTGACAATATGACAATGTGTAATGTGTAATGTGTAATGTGTAATGTGTAATGGTGTAAATTATGAAATGTGAAAATCTTTAAATCAGTAAATGTGGAAATCAGTAAATGTGGGAATTTGCAACTGTGATAGCTCCCACTCCCTCATTTTATTCGTTTTAGCTGAATTAGAAAACTACTTCAATTTTCCTTCGAAACGCTTCAATTTTCTTCAAAAATGCTTCAAAAATGCTTCAATTTTCTTCAAAAATTTCATGTTTTTGCAATTTTTGAAAAATCAACTTATTTATTTTCAGCGTTTTATACTTTAATAGTTGGGTTTTCAGAAGAAACCGTGTTTAATTCAGGTACCGGAAGGGGGTTTAAAGCCCAGGAATCATCGCCTAAAGGATTTGCATCGTTGATAAATAAGTCATGGTTGAACTTACATTTTGGCCAGTCGCATCCCTTATCGAGATTGCAATCTCCGACTTTCTTACATGTACGCGGATAGGCAGGCGGGTTTTCCCTTTCGAGGGCTTCACCAGCTTCAAGTTCATCGTAAAACGGGGAGCATGCAGCCATTTTTTCGGTACCGTATTCTAACTGCCAGGGTGCATATCCATTCCTGCTTACTGAGTTGAAAAATTTGTCGGCATAATGCGCCAACTGCTGTGAAAGTGTGGTATTGAGCGGGCGAACAAAATCCCTGAACAACTCCATCGTTTGCATGTGCTGCGCCAAAGTTTGTTTCTTATTGATTGCTGCAATAGAACTGATCAGTTTGCGGGTTACCTCAGCCTCCTGGGGCGTAGGGAACCGCTTACCTGATTCGCGTGCTGCAATGGTATTCTGCAGTTCCACCAATTGGCTGCTCAGGTTTTCACAAATAGCAGCCGGGGCCTGGACAGCCGCATTTTTGAGTTTTTTCCATGCGTACTGGTGTATCCAGGTGTAAATAGTGCGTTCGGTGACACCCACTTCAATCGCAATTTCCTTAATGTTTTTGCCTTCGACGACGTATAAATGCCGGGCAAGGTTTTTGTTGTCAGATAGTGTTTTCATCATTATATGATTAGATGTTGGCCTCAAAATTATTTTGAGTATTTTGATCTGGCAAACCAAGTTTTTATGACAGTACACTTTTCGCACTGTCATGTACCGTATACGGTACATCATGTAAATTCTTTTGGGGCTAATGGGTTGGGGATTAAATGGATATAGGTTATTAATACCTTGAGATTTTTGCAAGTGCCCAGATTGTGGGTTTTTGTTATGGGTTTTTGAAGATATTAGTGTGGAAATTAATACCCCCGGCCCCTTAAGGGGAGTACGTTGGATCTAGATTTTCAGATTCATCGCTTTGCTAGTCGAGGGCAAGCGAACAATTGATATGGAATTGTGGCTTTATTGGTATTTGAGATCTGGAGATAACTTGAAATTTCAGCTTTTAACCTTGATTGTGCAGGAAAAATATGGGAATTTAAAAAATGAGCGGTAGGGTGGATTTATTCTAAAGAGATTGCAACTTTGAAAATAACCTGATGAAGAAATAATGACTAATTTCAAGCCCATTCTTTAGAGAAATGACCAAAAACTTATTCATAGCCCTCGAAGGCATAGACGGCAGCGGCAAAAGCACACAGGTGCGGCTGCTTGCTGAAAAATTAAGGGCAGCGGGGCATAAAGTGTATGCCACATTTGAGCCTACCAATGGAATGATAGGCTCTTTGCTTCGGAACATTCTGAAGGGGAGTGTGAAGGCAGATGAACGGACGATTGCCGGGCTTTTCCTTGCCGACAGGCTGGATCATATACTAAATGAAGATAGCGGCCTGTTGAAGAAGCTCAGCGAGGGTTATATTGTGATTACAGACCGTTATTATTTCTCGTCTTATGCCTACCACGGCACGCATATGGATATGGACTGGGTGATAGCCTGCAATAAAATGTGCGCCGATCTGCTGAGGCCGGATTTGAATATCTTTATTGATGTGCCACCTGAAGTGAGTATGCAGCGCATCAGCGCCGGACGGCAATCGACCGAGCTATATGAAACGCTGGACAACCTGACCAATGTTCGTGCCAAATACCTGGAGGCATTTGATAAACTGAAAGGTCAGGAGCAAATAACCAGGATAGAGGGTAATCAATCTATTGAAGCCATTGCAGGAGATATATGGGAGCAACTGAGTAATTCCCTCCAATAAATAAGGCGCTCTGATCGGAGCGCCTTATTTATAATTTACCTGAATCAGGATTACTTACTGATGACCAGATGATATACTACCTGGTTGCCGTTGTTGGTAATTGTTACGAGGTAACTACCATTGGCAATTGCAGGATCAAGCATGATATGAGTATTCAGCTTACCACTGCGGGCATCGGTTGTTTCTTTATAAATTACCTGACCAATCAAATCTGTTACAACGATGTCGGTTTTGGTTATTACTGAATTGGCTAAAGTACCTTCAATTGTAAACTCACCCTTGTTGGGGTTAGGAATCAAGGTAAAGTTATCGCCGCCAGCTGATAACTGCCGCACACCAACCGGAATAACCTTAACCGTGATACCGCCGCTGATGGCTATTTCGGGAGTAGCACAAGGTGTGCTGCTGGTTTCCTCGCAACTGATCACCTGGCCGGCTGCAAGGCTGTCGGTTACATATTCGGTGGATGTAGCTCCGGCAATTGCAACACCATTGCGTAACCACTGATAGTGCGGGGTTGTGCCAGCATTAGGCGCAATGGCAACAAATGTATCGATACTGCCGGCAACAATGCCAGACTGAGTAACTATAATTGAAATGGTATTGGCAGTCGGATTAATAGTGTGTACTGTAAAGGCAGGGCTTACAGCGCTGTCAATAGTAAGGCACTGATAATTGCTGAACAAGGTTACCTTCAGAATGTCGCCATAGGAGGGGATATACAAATATGCATAACCGGTAGCTACATTGATGCCATTCTTTTCCCAGCGATAGGTTGGGGCAGAACCTCCGTAAACAGGATTGGCAACAAATGTGATTGCCGTACCGGAGCATATTTCAGCAGGGCTGGCAGTAATGGTTACAGAAGGAGTCTGCAACGGGCTTACCACCATAGTGTCGGAATGCGAGGCAGTTAGCGGGAATGCACAGGTGGCATTGCTGGTAAGGGTTACTTTTACAATATCGCCAACTGTGGGTGTGTAGCTAAAGGAAGAAAGGGTTCCGGTACCTGCACCGTTCACAAACCACTGATAGGCAGGGGATGTACCACCATAAGTCGGCACAGCAGTGAATGTTGTAGGACTGGTGGCATTGCAGTAAACCGGACCGGCAGTGGCCGTAATAGCAACTGATGGTGCTATGACCGGTAACGGGTTAACACTAACTGAAACGGCAGATGAGGCCGATGTGCAGCCTCCGGTAGCTGTTACCAGTACTGTATAGTTGCCGGTAGTGCTGGCAGTATAGGACGATGTAGTAGCGCCGGCAATAGCTGTTCCGTTTTTAGACCACTGGTAAGCAATGCCCGATGAGGCATTTATAACCACATCGGCTCCGGTACAGAAGGAAGTAGGGCCGGCAGCCGTTGCGGTAGCGGAAAATGAGGAAAATACGGTAAAATTAACAGTGGCTGTAGAAACACAGCCGGCCAGATTTGTAACACTGTATTTGATGGTATCATTACCGGAAGCAACGGCAGTTACCACACCGGCAGGTGTAATTGAAGCAATGGCCGGATTGCTGGTACTCCATACGCCAGAAGGCGTAACATCGGCTAGTGGTGTGGATACTCCGGCACAAACTGAAGTAGTGCCTGTAATCGCTGCCACAACAGTAGCGGTACTTACGGTTATTACCTTGGTAACAGAAGCAGTGCCGCAACCGCCGCTTACGGCATAGGTAATAGTCGTTGATCCGGGCGTCAGGCCATTAACTGTGCCGGATGTGCCAACAGTAGCAATGGCTGGTGCGCTGCTGGACCATGAGCCACCCGGAGTAACATCGGACAGGGTAATGCTCTGACCGACACAGACTGCCGATGAGCCACTTATTGCGGCTACAGAAATTGAATTGACGGTAACCACAGCAGTAGCTGCACAACCGGTAAGTGTATAAGAAATAGTAGATACTCCGCCGGTGCCAATACCGGTAACTACTCCCGATCCGGAAATAGTAGCAGCGGCAGGATTGGTGGAAGACCAGGTTCCACCCGAAGTGCCATCGAATAGCGGTGTGGTGGCGCCCGCACAAACGGTAAGCGTACCTGTAATAGCCGCAGGTGTAGGATTGACAACTACAACAGTTGCAAGAGAAGTAGCGTTGCAGCCGGAAAGATTGGTAACCAGAACTGTATAGCTGCCTCCGGTAGTAGCAGTGTAAGACGAAGCGGTTGCACCGGCAATTGGTGAGCCGCCCACATTCCATTGATAGGTAAGACCAGCGCCGGATGTGGCATTAAGTACAACGCTATTGCCTGAGCAGAATGTGGTGGGGCCTGCAGCTGTAATGGTTGCTGTTGGCGAAACGCCTACAGTAACTACGGTAATTCCGGATGTAGCGGAGCATCCGAAAGAATTGGTAACAACTACAGAATAGTTGCCGCTGGAAACGGCAGACCATGAAGAGGTTGTGGCACCGGCTATGGGAGTGCCGCCAAGCAGCCACTGATAAGATAACCCTGCACCGGTATTGGCATTAAGGCCGACTGTGCCGCCAGAACAAAGAATGGTTGATCCTACCGGCGTGATAGTAGCTGTTGGTAACGGATTCACAGTAACTACAGTTGCAACTGATGTATCCAGACAGGTTACTACAGTAACGATTACATTATAAGTGCCAGCTGCAGAAGCTGTATAACTGGAGCCTGTGGCGCCAGCAATATTTGCACCGCCCAGTTGCCATTGGTAGGTATATCCCGCACCGGTGTTTGCATTCAGCACAACACTTGCGCCAGAACAGATTGCAGTGGAGCTTGCCGGTGTAATTATTGCACCCGGAGGATTACAAGGTTTCACAAAAGCCCACCATGTATCCCAGGTATTAACAGCAGGTGCAGAAGCCT
This sequence comes from uncultured Bacteroidota bacterium, assembly GCA_903835005.1. GTDB lineage: Bacteria > Bacteroidota > Bacteroidia > Chitinophagales > Chitinophagaceae > Nemorincola. The sequence goes on from CAILLK010000135.1 coordinate 5,194, forward strand.
CCTGTATGGTCCAGAAATTGATCTGGTTCAACGGATCAATACAGGTACCGGAATAATCGCCCCAACGGTCTCTTGCGGCTCCGAAATTTTTAAAGTAAGTGTTCTGGCCATGCCTGAAAATATAGTTGGATTCCATTGTTGAGGTAGCATCGGTATGCAGATGCATGGAGTAGGCGGCACTCGGGTGTATGGCGGCTGAAAAATTGGTGTAACCTACCAATGCATCATCAAGTGTATTTACGGCTATATTCGGGAATGAATAAAAGTTAGCGTTTGTAGGGTCATCAATCAGGCCTACCTGATCCGGTGTACCCAGTGTATCTACCTGCCACCATTGTACCGAGCACCGGGTAGGGTTAGCGGTGGTGCTGTAGGGCAGGAATACATTGTGCGCTGTCCACAATTTATTGTTCATAAACACAACCTGGAAAATACGGTCATCATTTGTCTGAATAAGACTTGCCGTTCCCAGTTGTGGTGCAAAATCTGCGCCTCCGGTTCCCGATACAGCATTGGACTGGCTCTGCCAGTTGGTGCCCAATGAAGCGGGGAAACCAACAGAGGTCATTACTTCAGAACCTACCGCGCCGGTAATTTTCCATAATTGCAAAATTCCGCCTCCGGTAGATGTACCATCCCAGGACTCAAGGCAGAAAAGGCTTGTTTGAGCTGCATCGTAAGTTACAGCCGGGCAAATACATTCTGATGTAGGCTGTGTAAATGCAGTATAGGGCGCACCAGCCCCGGATAATAAGTTTGCTTTATTAAATACAAATACCTTGCAGCCATCATATCCGCTACCGGTAACCGGGAATAGGTTTCCGGTGATAGTAATCCACTTGCTGTTAAAACCTACATCCGGATAGTCGAGCCAGTCGGCACCACCCGCATAGGCTGTAATCTTATAGGTCCACCAGGCGCCGGTAGGGTTGCTGGTTTTAGAAATAGCAATTAAAAGTGCAGAGTTTGCGCTTTCTCCGCCGGCATCGGCCACCACTATCCAGCGGTGAGTAGCAATATCATAATAGCAGCGGGGGTCAAATGTGCCGCCGCCGGGTAAAACCGAGGAGAAAAATGCATCAAGGGAAACTAGTGAAACTGCTCCGCCGGCCCTTGTCTGTATCCTTACATTCGGGTTGATGGTTGTCATACAATAGTTAGAATCAACTGCGCCATGGGTATCCGGCGGAATGTCGGTGCCGCCATCCAATGTCGATTCAAAAGTATCGGTAGGAGCCGGAGATAAAATTGGTGGAATACCCGGTGCAAAAGTGGGTAAAAAACCATGTATTAAAGCCGGGTTAGTTATGGCCGGCCGGAGGGGATGCGGTTCATCCTCCTCATTTTCAGGTTCTTTTTCCACTGGAGTTGGCGGGTGGGCAGCGAAGGAATCAGCTAAAGCAGTAAAATTAAATTCACCCTTTGCTATTTCATGTCCTGTCTCCACAGTTTGTGCAGACAATTTTTGATTTACAGCTAGCGAAAAAATGATAAATAATAAAATATGTATGCGTTTCTTCATAACCAGTTATTTCATTCAAAATTAAAATAAAATTGCTGTGTAGACAAAGAAATTTTTGGTATTAACTCATGGTTAATAGATAAACGTAAGATGTATGCTCTGAATATTTAAAAATGCCCTCTAAAGGGCATTTTTAAATATTAATTTAATGTAATTTTATCGCTATTTATCTACTACTATCTTGTAAATGAAGTGTTCGGCACCGCTTGTAATATTTACCAGGAAAATACCATTAGCTGTCTGGCTACCGAGTATAATCTGGTGGTTCAGTATGCCATTCTGTATCTCAAATATCTGGCTGTAAACGTTTTGCCCCAGCAGGTCGGTGATGGTTATGCAGGCATTAGTTGCCGTATTATCCTTCAGGCTGCCGGTAATGGCAAATGTGCCTTTGCTGGGGTTAGGTACCAGATTGAACTGAGTGCCATTTGATGACAGTTGCTGAACTCCTGCAGGTATCACCCTTACCGTAACGCCCCCGCTAATAGCGGTTTCGGGTGTAGCACAGGGTTTGTTGCTGGTTTCTTCACAACTGATTATTTCGCCAGCTGTTAATGTGTTGGTTATATAAATGGAATTCGTAGCGCCGGATATAGGGGTACCGTTAAGCCGCCACTGGAATGCCGGAGCGGTACCGCCATTGGGCGCCAGTGCTATAAATGTATCAACACTGCCTGCGACAAGGGCAGACTGGGTAACAGAAACACTGATGGTATTTAAAACCGGCGCTATCGGGTGTATGGTAATCTGCGGGCTGACAGCAGTATCGGTAAGCAGGCAGGGATAGTTACTGAACAAGGTGACCTTAAGCACATCGCCATAGTGGGGAATATATACGTATCCATAACCTGTTGCCACATTGGTATCGTTTCTCGACCAGCGGTAAGCAGGTGCATTTCCTCCATAAACCGGATTTGCGATGAAGGTAATTGTATTGCCTGCGCATATTTCGGCCGGGCTGCTGGTAATGGTAACCGATGGCGTTCTCAACGGGCTTACCGACATAGTGTCTTTAACTGAAACGGAAAGCGGAAATGCGCATGTGGCATCGCTGGTCATAGCGCACTCCACGATATCGCCTGTGGCGGGTGTATAACTGAATGAATTAGCTGTGCCAACACCAGCGCCGTTTACAAACCACTGATAGGCCGGGGAAGGCCCTCCGTTGGAAGGTATTGCGGTAAACGTGGCAGGTGAAAAAGTTGTGCAGAATACCGGGCCTGCAGTGGCAGAAATGGCAACCGAGGGAACAACTACCGGTGAAGGGCTTACCGTAACAACTATGGGAGCAGAAGTGCCATTGCATCCGCCAGGTAGGGTAACCTGTGCCGCATAGCTGCCACTTGTACCAGCGTTATAAGAAGCTGACGTGGCGCCGGTAATATTGATCCCGTTTTTCTTCCACTGATAGGTAATGCCAGTACCGGATAAAGCATTTAATACTACATAAGCCCCGGTGCAGAAAGAAGTTGGCCCGGCAGCAGTAATACTGGAAGTTGCGCCCGAGAATACATTGAAGATTGCCATTGCCGTGGTTGTGCACCCTGATGTACTGGTAACACTGTAACCGATGGTATCCAGTCCGGGTGATAAGGCAGTTACCAGGCCTGATGTGGATACAGTGGCTAATGCATGGTTGGTACTGCTCCAAACGCCTGATGTTGTGGCATCTGAAAGCAGCGATGTGAGGCCGCTGCATATGGTGAGTGTTCCGGTAATGGGAGCTACTGCTGGTGGTGCAGAAACGGAAACAGACTTAGTTACAGTGGCAGTGCCACAGGCACTTACAACAGCATAGGAAATGGTGGCTGATCCGGGAGTAATTCCGGAAACTATACCTGATGATCCTACAGTGGCAATGGAGGTTGCGCTGCTGCTCCATGAGCCACCTGGAGTGGCATCTGTGAGGGTCATTGTCTGACCGGTACAGGCATTTGAAGGGCCTGCTATGGCAGCCGCAATTGCAGCATTTACTGTTACAGCTGCGGTAGTATAACAACCTGTACCCAATGTATAAGATATAGTTGCTAACCCACCTGTTCCTATACCAGTTACCAGGCCACTACCTGAGCCAGCAGTAGCTGCAGCAAGGTTACTGCTGGACCAGCTGCCGCCGGAAGTGCCGTCGGATAAAGGTGTAGTTGCTCCGGAACAAACAGTCAGGGTGCCGGTAATTGGAAGTGGTAGCGGATTGACCGTAATGACAGTGCCCGCAGATGCAGTGCTGCATCCTGAAGTGTTTGTTACTACCGCTGTATAGGTGCCTCCAAGTGTAGCTGTATAACTATTACTTGTCGCTCCGGCAATTGGCGATCCGCCGCTCTGCCATTGATAAGTTAATCCGGCGCCGCTTGTGGCAGTAAGCAAAGTACTGTTGCCGGCACAAAAAGTGGCCGGGCCGGTAATGCTGATGGCAGCAGCCGGCGCTGCTAACATAGAAACGAGTGTGGCTGCTGAAGTAGCCAGGCAGCCAGCCGGACTGATAAGTTTAACCATATAGCTACCGGCGGCGGTGGCTGAATAAGAAACGTTTGTGGCACCGGCAACGGGGCTACCGGCAAGATACCACTGATAAGCATTTCCGGCTGCAGAAGGCGCGTTGAGTACCACATTGCTGCCCGGGCAGATGGAGGTGGGGCCTGAAGCAGAAATGGAAGCAGCAGGTAATGGATTTACCGTTACATCCTCGGTGGTATAACAACCGATAGCTGTATAGGTAATTGTAGCCGAACCAGCTGCAACACCAGATACATTGCCGGTAGATGAACCTACAGATGCGGTTGAGGGAGCACTGCTGCTCCAGTTGCCGCCGGGTGTGGCAGATGACAAATGCTGTATTGCACCAAAACACATATTAACACCACCTGAAGGGGTAATAGTAGCCGGAGCAGGATTGATTGTGACTGTTGCTGTAGCAAAGCAGGTTCCCATGAAATAAGATATTGTAGTTACTCCGCCGCCTACACCAGTCACCAGGCCGGAAACCGGATCAACAGTGGCTATGCTTGTGTTTGCACTGCTCCAGGTACCGCCGCTCCATACGTCAGTTAAGGTTTCGGTAATACCCTGGCACATCGACGATGTGGCTGGTGAGATAGCCAGGCTGGTATTGACAGGAAAATCGGCAGACGGATTACCATTGGCCACTACTTCAAGATTGTATGTGCCAACCGGTAAGCCAGCCGGGAGCGCAAAATAAGCGGTATCTTGCGCCGACCCTCTCATTACTCCGGTACTGTTCCAGTTTTTGCTCCGGCAATAGTATACATTGGTACCAGATACAAGCCGGATTATAGGATAATTGGTTACCATCTGCCAGTCATCGCCATAAGCTGCTCCTTCGCAGATGCCATTGAATAAAGTGCCGGTTGCCATAAATGTATCGCAGGCTATGCGGGTTATTGTATTAACTGTTGGTTGTCCGGCTGGCAGAGGGGCGGTGGCAGGGGAATATTCATAAAACTGGTTATCGCCCTGAGTTACATAGAGCACAGTACCATCGGGCAGGTCGAGCATATTGGTTATATAGGAAGAAATAGGAAGTGTAGCACCACCTCCCGGTGCACTGACAGCAGTAAAAGTATTGGTAGTATAATCAAACTCATAAAAGGTGGTAGGAGATGGGAAGTGATTGGACGAAGTTGGTGTAGCAGAAAGAGCCATGAGTATAATGCCATTGGTCATCATGGCTGCGGCGGCATCGGGGGCACCCTGGCTTAAAGGTATTGCCGGGCCGGCAGTCCAGGTGCCGGGAGCAGCAGTGCCTGATGGAGTATAATAAGCTGTTACCGGTTGCGACCCTATAAAAAATCCTTTACCGTTCGGCAGAAGGAAAGCGGCGCCGGCTTCTTCACCAAATGCGTCGAAAAGGGATACAGGCACTGTACCATCATTTACCCAAGTATTTGTCGATTGCAGAAATCTTTCAGAAGTAGTACCGTAGTTATCAACAAAAAGGATGCTCTGATCAGGTAATTTGAGCCATGGCGCTTCATTATCTCCCCGAATGCAGGAGGGTGCATGTGTATAGGTGTTTGTAGCCGGGTCCCAGTAATAATTCAATTTGGTGCCACCGGTATCCACAACCGCCTGCAAAACCCTGCCGTCGGCCAGTAAATCAGAATTGGCATCAGAAATGTTGTGTGAAAAAACTATCTGCGGGCATGCAGTCCAGGTATTAGTGAGCGGATCATAAACAGCGCTTTTAGGCCCGCCAGAGCCATACTCGCCGCCAGCTACATATACTCTGCCATCTTTCAGCACCTGTGTGGAAAAATACAATCTGTCATCCGTCATAGGAGCCAGAGAAGTCCAGGTGCCGTTTATATAGCTGCCATGAACATCCGGGGTTAATTTATCCCATATTTTGCCCTGACCGCCTCCCTGGTCTGTTTTGACCATTACGGAACCGTCTGTAAGCAACAGCATCACTCCGCCGCTGGTGTGGGGAGCTGTGGTTGCAAGGGGTGTCCAGGTACCCTGGGCAACTAATATGGAACTGGTAAAAAGGAAAACTAGTAAGCATAGTGATGCAAAAAGACCCCTTTTCAAATATAATCTCATCCTGATGAAAGTTAAATGAATAATATGGATAATGATGTAAGTTAATTAATTTGCAATGAAAAGGGAATAAAAATTTTGGCCTATAGGTAAAATTAATGTCCAAAGTATAGCCGGTTTGCGATTATTATAACCTGATTGAAACCAGAAGTTATCAGCTACTTAAACAGCATAAATATCCATTCTTTGTTATTTCAATACTTAAATAATGCAGTTATCTAAAATTATATAATAATATGGAGGAAAATGCTAGTTTTCAATTGCTGCAAGAACATCTGGGCTGTTCATTTTGACCTTAGGATCAAAAACAGCTACAAGCTGGCCCTGTTCATTTATCAGATATTTCTGGAAATCCCATTTTACTTCAGTGTCTTTGAGATGATTATATTTCATCTCTGTAAGCCAGTGGTAAACCGGAGTCATATTATCACCTTTTACAAAAACTTTTGCAGACATCGGGAACGATACTTTATAATCTTTGTTGACAGGAGAATGCACTTTGCTGTCGCCAGGTGCTGGTCCGAAATCATCATCCAGAACAGCAATAACAACAACTTTGTCTTTATATTGTTTGTAAAATGATTCCAGTTCGGTATATTTAGGATTATTAAATGCTTCTGTTGGGGTATTAACGATCAATATTTTTTTGCCTTTATATTGTGCCAGGTCAATAACTCCCCCATTTCTGGCAGGAACCTTTAAGTCATAAATATTTGCCGGTATTGTTTCCTGAGCCTCTGCTGCGAAAAACAGAAAAGAAAATATAGCTGCAATATATAGTTTCATAAAAAGATATTTTTCTTTGCTAAAGGTAAATATTAATTCTGTAACCCGCAATATTAACTGTTTCCCGATGTCTAAAAAGCACATATTGTAAAATTAATTCGACAATAGTTTATTCCGCCATTAGTTTTCTTAAGTATATTTGTATCAAGTTTAAAATTAAAAAATGAAATTGATAGCTATATATAAAAATATGCTGGCAGGGATTTGCTGTCATAAAGTATTACTTGGTATTTTTTGCTTTGTTCTTTGCAATACTTTCAGTTACGGACAGGGAACATGGACACCCCTTACCCATACAGCACCGCACTATAACGAAGGGGTAATGCTTGTGCTTACAGATGGCACCATACTGTGTAAAACTTCATCGGGAGGTACCTCTTATGGTACAAAATGGGACAGACTGACACCTGATGCCACAGGCAGTTATTTAAATGGCACCTGGACAACAGTAGCTGCTATGGCCAATGAGCGCCTTTATTTTTCTACCCAGGTTCTCAATGATGGTCGTGTATATGTGGCAGGAGGCGAATATGGAGCAGGAGGCGATAAAAGTGAAGTTTATAATCCGCTGACCAACACATGGACTGCCTGCCCTCAAATAGTTTATACATTGGCAACTAAAATTTCTGATGCCAATTCTGAAATCCTGGCAAATGGTAAGGTACTACAGGCCGTTGTGGATACAGGCGGAACAGTGTTAAATTATTTATGGGACCCTGCCACCAATACATACGCCCATACTGCTTCTTGTCTGCGATATGATAACGAAGCTGCATGGCTGAAATTACCAGATAACAGTGTACTTTTTATAGATAATTACAGTACTACGTCTGAAAGATATATACAGTCAACAAACACCTGGATAAATGACGGGGCAGTGCCAGATGAGCTTTTTGACCCATACGGGTATGAGCAGGGTGGCGCATTTCTTTTACCCAACGGACAGGGATTTTTCATAGGATCTACACCCACTACGGCTTATTATACGCCATCGGGAAGCACCAGCCCGGGAACCTGGACAGCCGGACCTGCCATTCCGTTGTCGCTCGGCGCGCCAGATGCAGCTTCTTCAATGATGCCTAACGGTCATATTCTTATGGCGCTTTCGGCTACACCGGCTCTGGGTGATACATTCGATAATAACACTGTATACTACGACTTTAATTATCTGACAAATACATTTACAGCTTTGGGTGCGCCGGGCGGAGGCACCAGCATAGCAAATCCTACGTATGTTTCCAACATGGTAAGTCTGCCAGATGGTACTATTCTTTATGCCAATCAGGGAGATGATCAATATTATGAATTTAACCCAAGCACGGGGCCACTTGCCGCAGGCAAGCCAACTCTGGACAGTGTAATCAGGATCAATTGCGATACATTCATGGCTACCGGTTTACTGTTTAATGGCATTACAGAAGGGGCTTCTTATGGCGATGACTGGCAGATATCTACCAATTATCCTATTGTAAGATTGACCTCCGGAACTAATGTATATTATGCCCGTTCTTATGGTTGGAACCGTATAGGCGCTGTAATGACCGGCGCTGCACTAGATACTACTATGTTTGTAATTCCCACTGGCCTGCCTGCAGGCACTTATGCTGTGCAAATTGTAACCAACGGCAATCCTTCAAATACCAAAAACTACAACACCAGCCTAACCATCAGTGCGGCTACATCCTCATTATGTGTCGGTTCTACCGAAACATTATCGGATATTCAAACTATTGGCACATGGAGCAGTGCTTCTGCCGGTATTGCCAGTGTAGGTTCAGTTACCGGCATTGTAACAGGCGTAGCCGTCGGTAATACTACAATTACCTATTCAATAGGTGCATGTTATTCAACTGCAACGGTAACTGTAAATACAGGTTCTGCTACAATTTCCGGTTCTACGAATGTTTGCGTGGGCGCCACTACAACTCTTATACCAAGCCCTACCGGCGGCTCATGGGCGAGCAGCGCACCATTAACTGCGAGTATTGGCTCTGCTACAGGTATTGTTACCGGTAATGCACCCGGTACTGCCACCATTTCTTATACACTTGGATTGTGCACTACGACTGATATTGTAACAGTCAATGCAGTACCCACTGCCACAATCACAGTGTCCGGTTCAACTTCAATTTGCTCAGGAAGCAATGTTGTTTTAAACGCGCCATCCGGAACCGGACTTGCCTACCAGTGGAAATCGGGGGGCACTGCAATTGCAGGCGCTACCAGTGTATCTTATACCGCTTCTTCGGCTGGCAATTATACCGTTCTGGTAAGCAATGCAGCAGGCTGTTCGGCTACCTCAGCTATTACAACAGTTACTCTGCTCACAGCCCCTTCTGCGGTTATCACTCCATCCGGCTCAACTACTTTTTGCTCTGGGTCAAGTGTTGTGCTTAATGCAAGCGCAGGCTCTGGACTTACTTACCAATGGCAATCGGGCGGAATTCCTGTCAGTGGTGCTACCAGTATAGCCTATACAGCAACTCTTGGGGCTGATTATACAGTAGTGGTTACCAACACTTCGGGATGCAGTACTACTTCTGCAGCAACACTGGTCACTGTTACTGCGGGTGCATCAGCTATTACCGGCACTACTACTGTTTGTTCCGGATCAACTACCCTTTTAAGTGACACATCGCCCGGCGGCACATGGTCGAGCAGTAATATTGCGGTAGCAACGGTAGGTACCGGTGGCATGGTAACAGGTGTGGGAACCGGCGGTATTGCAACAATTACGTACTCAGTGAGCGGCTGCATAGCAACCACTCCGGTAACTGTAAATTCGGCCACTGCCGCAGCTATAACCGGTTCAGCATCTGCATGTGTTGGCCAGACTACTGATCTTACCGATGGAACGCCCGGAGGCACATGGAGCAGCAGCGCTCCTGGGATAGCAACAGTTGGCACTTCTGGCATTGTTACCGGCATTGCACCTGGCTCAGCAACAATTACTTATGCGGCTTCAACAAGCTGCGGAACCGCTGCTGTTACAAGAGCTGTTACTGTTAATGCATCACCTTACGTATCTGCAATTACAGGTACTCTAAGTATATGCTCTGGTATCACATCTGCGCTTGCCGATGTAACCCCGTCGGGAGTGTGGGCCAGTTCCAATACATCCATTACTACCATCAGCACTTCCGGATTAGTAACATCATTGGCTCCCGGTGTTGATACAATCAGTTACAGCGTTACCAACCTGGCTGGCTGCACAGCTAACGCAATTGCAGCATTTACTGTATTTTCTTCTTCATCAGCCACAATCACTGCTGCAGGGCCAACTATTATCTGCACAGGTGCAGATGTTGTGCTTAACGCTTCATCTGGTACAACTTACCAATGGATGAAAAACGGATTAAGTATTGCCGGGGCCACAACCAGCAGCTACACTGCCAATACAACCGGCAATTATACGGTTCACATCACCCTTGCAGGTGGTTGCACATCCACCTCAGCGGGGGTGGCTATCACGGTTAACCCGGCAACAATTGTTGTTCCTTCAGTTGCCATTTCGGCTAGCCCAGGCCCGGTATTCTGCGTTGCTACATCGCCCGCAACATTTACTGCAGTGCCAACAAATGGAGGTAGCGCCCCGACTTACCAATGGTATGTGAATGGAGCGGCCACAGCCACAGGCGGTACATTCAGTTATACACCAACCGCAGGTGACCATGTTAAAACCATTATGTCCAGCAGCAATATCTGCGCATTTCCTGTTACAGCTTCCGGAACCGATACAATTTCTGTAAGCGCTAATGAAACGCCATCTGTTACTGTTACAGGTCCATCTGCAATCTGTACAGGAAGTTCAGAAACTTTTGCTGCTTTACCGGTATATGGCGGTACGGCGCCCATCTATCGCTGGACCAAAAACGGAATCAGTGTTGCTACTGGCCCTGATTATATATTTGCTCCCGCAACCGGCGATGTGCTGATGTTAACCCTGGTCAGCAATTATCCCTGCCTGAGTATTGACTCAGCTCAAAGCCCGTTATTGCATATCAGTACCATTGCTCCTGAATTAAATTCAATAAGCATTAGTGTTACTCAGTCAACTCTGTTATCAGGCAGTGTAGATACCTTTATTGCCATTGCACCTAATGGAGGTACTTCACCGGCATTTCAATGGCTGGCAAACAGCCTGCCAATAGCCGGTGCAACAAATTCGATTTATATAGCAAACACACTTACATCTGGAGAGATAATAAGTTGTAAAGTAACCAGCGATAAAGCTTGCGCAACACCTGCTACAGCTACAAGCGGTGGTATTACTGTAAATGTGCTGCCATCCGGAGTTCAGCAATTAAACCAATATGGAGATCGTTTCAGTATCTTGCCAAACCCTAATAAAGGTTCCTTTACTATAGCAGGTTCATTGAAGGATCAATCGGAAGCAAGCGTTGATATTGTTATCACTAATATGCTGGGGCAAGGAATTTATAAGCATAACATAGATGCAATAAACGGTATTGTGAATGTGCCTGTAATCCTGGACAACAGGATTGCCAATGGTATGTACCTTATCAATATTACATCAGGTGAAGATCATATTGTTTTTCATCTGGAAATTAACAGATAAAATTATCCGGAAATTTTTTCTTTTGGCTCTGGTTAAAGACTCTTTAAGGTTTCATAAGTTCATGTTGGTACATTTGTTTGTAGAATTTATTAATGGCCCCGGCAAAAAAAACTTGTTTAAAATATTACATAGCGCTATTATTGCATAATACATTTTTGAACCCTCATTTTGTCCTGAACTGATTGTTATTATTTAATGTTTTCCAAAAAAATAAAATGAAAAGAATTTTTACTCTTGCTGTGCTGTCAATGATATTCCAGTATTCAGCACAGGCACAGCAGCATCCGGTAAAGTGCGGAATGCAGACTTATCATGAAGCCCTTATTGCAGAAGACCCTTCGTGGAAGCAGAAAATTGAAGATCAGCGTTTATCACTGCAAGCTGCTGCAGATTACTATATGCAATACAAGGCCCAAAATAAGGACGAAAAGACAACTACAATATCGGCGGTTCCTATTATATTTCATATTATAGTTGACTCGGCACAGTTCAATGCACTGGGTGGAACGGCTGGAATTATTAAGCGTTGCGACTCCCAGATTGCCGTGCTTAATGCGGACTTTAACAAGCAGAACAGGGATTCAACCAGCATACCAAGCTCGTGGAAAGCATTGTATGGCAAAGTGGGTATCCATTTCGGGCTGGCACGCAAGGATCCGAGCGGTAACTGTTCGCCGGGATATGAAGTGAAAATTCTTGCAGGGACTTCCCTCACTTCAGTAGGTTTTTCTGATATGAATCACTCATTTGCCAGTGCAAAGACCGCCGGCACAGGTCTTCCATCGTGGGATGTAACCAAGTATTACAACGTATGGTGTATCAATTTTACAGGTTCAGCTTCCAGCCTTTTAGGCATTACAGTGCCAAAAAGCGGAGTTGGGGGAACACCGGCCAATGAGGGGGTTTGTATTTTGTACAATACGCTTGGCTCAACAGGGCCAACCGGTGTTGCACCCGCAGGAACAGGAACCTGGTATAATCCGTATAATCTGGGCCGTACTTTAACCCACGAAACCGGGCACTTTTTTGAAATATGGCACCCATGGGGCGATGATGGCGGCCAGTGTCCCACCTGGTCTTCATCAGCAACTGCCACCGGCAGCGGACTGATATCGGGTGTAGATGCGGGAATTACCTGTTCATCAGGAGTGGGATATGATGACGGCCTTAGCGATACACCCCCCGAATCGGATGCAGTTTATGGTAATCCATCATATACCATTACAGGTGGCACCACTTTTGATTGCTGCCAGATGCATGGTACGGTAAATGCACAGCCAATAGGTATTGCCTGCCTAAGCTTTATGGACTATACCGATGATAATGCGATGCATATGTTTACCACCATGCAGGCATCGGCTATGGCAGCTATGGTGCTTGTGCCTGCAACCGGCGGTGCAGGAGCTACCGGAACCGGCACAATAGGAGAAAATTACAACCTGACACAAAACCCAAGCCTGCTTGTGGCTTGTGCATCAACCGGTGTTGCGCCCTCACCAACCGAACTCAACAGCAGCCTGAGTGTTTACCCTAACCCTACAAATGGGGAAATAAACATTTCTGTCAATTCTGCATCAGAAGCGCTGGAACAAATTGTTGTTTATAACCTTTTGGGCCAGCAGGTACTGAGTGTAAAAGGCACTGGTACCGATTATTATTCTCTGGATCTTTCCGGCAACAGCAAGGGCTTTTATGTTGTAAAATTCAATTTTGCATCCGGCACTGTAACCCGGAAGATATTGTTGCAGTAACAGGATCAGCTATTGCGCCGGATATGGCCTTATTTTCTGAATTCACCAAACGGGAAAGGGATGAAATTCTTTTTGGAATTTCATCCCTTTCCCGTTTATATCTTTTGTGGTTCGGTAAATGTCAGTAGAGTAGGGCCAACCAGCTGCGCCGGCTTTTAATCCATTTTATACCTTCCGGAACAGCATACAATAACCTTCACCCTCAAAGAATCCAAGGCTGAACCAGTAATTGTTGTTATTCCATTTGTAATCACTGAAACCATAATAAATGGGGCCGCGTAAAGGAAGCGATTGTTGCAGATCCTGAACAGAGATATCGGTTTTATATATTTTGTCGTAAATTTTTGCCAGTACCGGAAAATCACTTCTCAGTTCCACATTGGTCAGGTTTCTTTTTTTTGATTTCCCCTCGGCGCTGAGAATAATTGTGGTTTCGAGGTAGTAGGTGATTTTCAGCGTGGCATTGCCATTGGCATAGATGAAATCCCATTTAGACCTGTCGGATGAATCAAAGGATTTGAGCTGAAATTCGGGTATGGCAACATTAATATAACGGTTAAAACTATCGGCTGATGTCAATTCGCCGCTCATAAAGTAGGCCGGGGTGTACCTTTTCTCTTTTTGGGCATACAAATTTAAGGAAACGGCAATGCCTATCAGCGTCAATATCATTTTCATTTTTTCAATTTTAGCGCAAGTTAATGATTAACTATCAAATTTTATCTCACTTTGTAAATCAGCAAAAAAACTTCATAGACACAAATCTAAAAACGATAAAAATATAAT